>NZ_JAXDEQ010000007.1:0-205081 GCF_035065025.1 Pseudomonas sp. YuFO8
GCTGCGATCTTTTGATCTTTAAAATCAAAAGATCGCAGCCTGCGGCAGCTCCTACAGGTGATCTTCATGTCGCCGGGCGAATCGCCTTGATCAACGACTGCAACGAATACCCCAACCGCGGCGCCAGCGCTTCGGCCCGGGCGGTCAGGGCCTTCATGTCCAGCACCTGATCCAGTTCCGACGGCACGATCAGGATCACGTTGCCCTCCTTCACCGGCAGCTCCCAGTAATGTCGGTGATAAAGCCCGCGCAGCAACGCAGCGCCCAGTGGCTTGCCATCGTCGGTGGCCCATTGGTTGATCACCAGCCAGCCCCCCGGATTCAGGCGTTTCTGGCAGTTTTCCAGGAACGACCAGGCCAGATGCCCGACACCCGGACCGACGTCGGTATACAGGTCGACGAAAATCAGGTCCGCCGGTTCAGCGGTGTCGAGCAGCTCCAGGGCATCGCCCACGCGGATATACAGGCGCGGATCATCGTCCAGCCCCAGGTATTCGATCGCCAGGCGCGGCACATCCGGGCGCAGCTCGATGGCTTCGACATCTTCCAACGGCAGGAACTTGAGGCAGGCCTGGGTCAGCGTACCGGCACCGAGCCCCAGGAACAGCGCGCTTTCCGGCTGTTCATGGCACAGCGCGCCAATCAGCATCGCCCGGGTATAGTCGTACTCGAGCCAGCTCGGATCAGCGGTGAACACGCAACTTTGCTCGATGGCATCACCGAATTCGAGAAAACGGTAATCGGCCACTTCCAGCACGCGGATCACGCCAAATTCGTCCTGCACCTCGGCGAGCAGATGCTCGACGCGCTCCTCAGTCATTTCGTCTCCTGATCGTCACCGGGCCTTCTTGGGCAAACAGCAACGCGATAAACCGCAGCGGAAGCGGCAAAGGCGCGATTGTCGGCGAAGCGACGGGAACAGGTCACGCACTAATTGCTGATAACATGGACGTCCGAGCGGAAAACACTAGAGATCATGATGAGCCAACCCTGGAGCCCTGACAGCTGGCGCGCCCTGCCGATCCAGCAACAACCCCAATACCCCGACGCGGCGCATCTGCAGCACGTCGAGCAGACCCTGGCCAGCTACCCGCCGCTGGTGTTTGCCGGGGAAGCCCGGGAGTTGCGCCGTCAGTTTGCCGAAGTGACCCAGGGGCGCGCGTTCTTGCTGCAGGGCGGCGACTGCGCCGAAAGTTTCGCCGAGTTTTCCGCCGCGAAGATCCGCGACACCTTCAAGGTGCTGCTGCAAATGGCCATTGTCATGACGTTCGCGGCCGGTTGCCCGGTGGTCAAGGTTGGACGCATGGCCGGACAGTTCGCCAAGCCTCGTTCGGCCAATGACGAGACCATCGACGGCGTGACACTGCCGGCCTACCGTGGCGATATCGTCAACGGCATCGGTTTCGATGAAAAGAGCCGCGTGCCGGACCCGGAACGCCTGCTGCAGTCCTACCACCAGTCCACCGCCACTCTGAACCTGCTGCGCGCTTTCGCCCAGGGCGGGTTTGCCGACCTGCACCAGGTACACAAGTGGAACCTCGATTTCATTGCCAACTCGGCCCTGGCGGAAAAGTACAGCCACCTGGCCGACCGCATCGATGAAACCCTGGCGTTCATGCGCGCCTGTGGCATGGACAGCTCGCCACAACTGCGCGAAACCAGTTTCTTTACCGCCCACGAAGCGCTGCTGCTCAATTATGAGGAAGCCTTCGTTCGTCGCGACAGCCTGACCAACGATTATTACGACTGTTCGGCGCACATGCTGTGGATCGGCGACCGCACCCGCCAGCTCGACGGCGCGCATGTCGAATTCCTGCGCGGGGTGAACAATCCGATCGGGGTCAAGGTCGGCCCGAGCATGAACCCCGAAGACCTGATCCGCCTGATCGACGTGCTCAACCCCGACAACGATCCCGGTCGCCTGAACCTGATCGCACGGATGGGCGCGAACAAGGTCGGCGATCATTTGCCACAGCTGATCCGCGCCGTGCAGCGTGAAGGCCGACAGGTGCTGTGGAGTTCCGACCCGATGCACGGCAACACCATCAAGGCCAGCAGCGGCTACAAGACCCGCGACTTCGCGCAGATCCTTGGCGAAGTGAAGCAGTTCTTCCAGGTTCACGAGGCCGAAGGCAGTTACGCCGGCGGCATCCACATCGAGATGACCGGGCAGAACGTCACCGAGTGCATCGGTGGTGCGCGGCCGATCACCGAGGACGGTTTGTCGGATCGCTACCACACCCATTGCGACCCGCGGATGAATGCCGATCAGTCGCTGGAGTTGGCGTTTTTGATTGCTGAAACTTTGAAGCAAGTTCGGCGGTAGTTTTTGATCCAGCAGGCTGGCTCCCACATGGGTTTTGTGTACGACACAGGTCCAATGTGGGAGCCAGCCTGCTGGCGATTGGGCCAGATCATTCATCCCCCTATCTGTGCCAATGCCACCCGCAACCTGTACGCGCTCGCCCTAGGGCAATTCAACTGCACCCGCTCCAGCCCCAACCAATCCGCCATCCGTCGCAGATTCACAGCCAACGCCAACATCCCCTCGTCATCCAGCCCCATCTCCTCCTCATGCACGGCATGCACCGCCAACCGCCCGGCAGCCCGCTCGGCACGCAGGTCGATCCGCGCGGCAATCCGCTCATTGTGCAGGAACGGCAGCACGTAGTAGCCGTAGACCCGCTTGTCCGGCGGCGTGTAGATCTCCAGCCGGTAGCGAAAATCGAACAGGCGCTCGGTACGGCTGCGCTCCCAGATCAGCGAATCAAAAGGTGACAGCAACGCGCTGGCCTCGACCTTGCGCGGCACCTTGGGCCCGGGCAGGCAATAGGCCGGTTGCTTCCAGCCCTGGACTTCGCAGATGAGCAACTCGCCATCCTCGACCAACTCCGCCAGACGCGGACGACTGTCGGCAGGATTCAGACGGAAGTAGTCGCGCAAGTCCTTCTCGGTACCCACGCCCAAGGCTGTCGCGGCATGCAGCAGCAAACCGCGCTGGGCCTCGGCTTCATTGAGCAGCGGCTGTGCCAGAACCTGCGAAGGAATGACCCGCTCCGGCAGGTCATAAAGCCGTTCGAAGCCACGCCTGCCAGCCACTGTCACCTCGCCGGCGGCGAACAGCCATTCCAGCGCATGCTTTTCCGCGCTCCAGTCCCACCAGGGCCCTGCCCGCTCCTGGCGGGTCGACAGGCTGCCGGCGCCCAACGCACCGCGCTCTTCAACGCAGGCCAGCACCCGGCGCACCGTGTCCTGCTGTTCGCGACCGAAACGCGCCAGTTGCTGATAAATGTCTTCGCCACGGCTGGCCCGCCCCATGCGCCAGCGCATCAGCGGGTACAGCGACAAGGGCAGCAGGGACGCTTCATGCCCCCAGTACTCGAACAAGGTACGGTGTCGCCCCTGGCTCCAGGCCGCCCGGTCGAGCAAGTCGGCTGAATAATGCCCAAGCCGGGAAAACAGCGGCAGGTAGTGCGAGCGCACCAGTGCATTGACCGAGTCGATCTGCAAAATGCCCAGGCGCTCGATCAAGCGGTTGATCGCGGCAGGCTTGACCGACGCTGGCGACTGGCGCCCGGCAAAACCTTGGGCGGCCAGCGCCAGGCGTCTGGCTTGTTTCAAGGAAAAAGACAGGGAAGCAGGCATCTGAAGGCTCATCGGCAAGGCTCTCCCCACCTTAGCGGCAGGCGGGAAAAACGCCAATGGCCACGTCTCATCGCTTGAGTGGATCATCCCAGAACGGGCGAGTCGCCTCCCGGCGGACATCGGCTCGACTCAAGCCAATATCGCGCAGGCAGTCATCGCTCAATTGCGCCAGCTCGCTGCGATCCCTGCTCAGTTGGCGCCAGCGCTGCAGTCGTGTGATCGCTGCCCAGACTGGCTCTCGAAGCCTGTGGAGTGCAGTTCGCACGCCATGCCTCGCGCGTATTCCTTCAATGCTTCGTCGTTCCATGACACCACTCCTCGATGTTGGGGAGAGGATCTTCGGCCAGTGTAAAAACAGGCTCCAGCAAAGCTCTATGACCATCTGTTTCGGGCTCGCGACAACCCCGTCAGCCCGGGCCTTTGCCGGGATGACGGGGTAGTGTCGGGACATTTCATGGGGTGTCGAGCCTACTTTCCATTGCCCATCGGGTCTTGCCAGAAGTGCAGTTCTGCTTCGTGAGCGACGTCGGCACGACTCAAGCCGATGTCCTTCAACGCTTCATCACTCATGCTCGCCAGCATTTCGCGCTCACGGTGCAGCTCGTACCAGCGGCCGACCTTGTGCAACAGATCGGAAATCAGGTGAACCGAATGTTTTTCAGCGCCATGGATTTCATGTTGACCTTTCATCTTGTTGCCCTCCGTTTGGATGGCTCAAGTCTCTGCCCGGGACTAAGATCAATCCAACGAATGTTTCTGATGGTAACCATCTCGGAGATTGATGCATGTCGGCCTACCCGAGTATCGATACCGAAGTGCTGCGCACCTTTGTCGCCATCGCCGACCAGGGTGGTTTCACCCGCGCCGGTGAATTGGTCCATCGCACCCAGTCAGCTGTCAGCATGCAGATGAAGCGGCTGGAAGAAGATGTGCTGCAGCGCCAGTTGTTCCAGCGCGACGGACGCCAGGTGCGGCTCACAGCCGAAGGCCAGGTGTTGCTGGGTTATGCGCGGCGAATCCTCAAGCTGCACAGCGAGGTGTTCAACACCCTGCGTGAGCCACACATGGTCGGCACGGTGCGCATCGGTACCCCGGACGACTACGTGATGCGTTTCCTGCCAGGGATCCTGCGCCAGTTTGCCCAGTCCTACCCGCTGGTACAGATCGAAGTGCACTGTGAATCATCAAAACAACTGCTGATGCGCCAGGACCTGGACTTGTCCATCGTCACTCGCGAGCCGGGCAGCGAAATCGGCCAGTTGTTGCGCAAGGAACGTTTTGTCTGGGCTGAGGCGCAGTGCTACAGCGCCCACGAGCAGACGCCCTTGCCCCTGGCGATGTTCAACAGTGATTGTTTCTGCCGGATGTGGGCCTGCAACGCCCTCGATGCCCAAGGGCGCGATTATCGCGTGGCGTATAACAGCGACAGCCTGTCGGCGATCATGGCGGTGGTCAGCGCCGGCCTGGCCGTCACCGCGCAACTGGAAAGCCTGATCACCGCGGACATGCGCATCCTCGGTGAAGCCGAGGATCTGCCGGTGCTGCCCGAGGCCAGCATCATGCTGGTGCGCAACCTGCATAATCCGTCACCGATCACCGAGTGCCTGGCCGAGCACATCGTCGAAGGCTTCAAGCTTTAAAAACAAGCATGACCGCACATAACAGCAGAAAGCCGCAAAACAAGGCGCGCAGCAGGCGCTCCGGCAGGCTGTGGGCGATCTTCACGCCCCAACTGATGCTCATCAACCCACCGATCGCCAGCGGCACACCAATCATCCAGTTCACCTGGTGATGCACCCCATAGGTAACCAGGGTGACGCCGGTGCTCGGTAGGGCCAGCGCCAGGGACAGACCCTGGGCAACCACCTGGGTGGTGCCGAACACACTGGTCAACACCGGTGTTGCCACCACGGCCCCGCCCACGCCAAACAAACCGCCCATGGTGCCGGATGCCGCACCGAGTACGCCCAGCCAGGGCCATGAATGGTTCATCTGCGCCGAAGGCGGCGTGCTGGCCATGAACATCCGCGCGAGGTTGTAGGCGCAAAGTGCGACCAGGAATGCGACAAATCCGATACGCATGGTTTGCGCATCGACCCCTACTGCCCAGATCGATCCAAGCCAGGCGAAGCAGAATCCCATCAACGCAAGCGGCAGTGCGTGGCGCAACTCGATCCTGTTGCGCTGGTGGTAGCGCCATAGCGCCAACATCACGTTCGGCACCACCATCACCAACGCCGTCCCCTGGGCAATCTGCTGATCGAGACCGCACAACACGCCCAGCAACGGAATCGCGATCAATCCCCCGCCAATGCCAAACAGGCCGCCGAGGGTTCCCAGGGCCGCGCCGAATACCAGATACAACACAAATTCAATCACAGCGCATTTCTCCACACGTCAGGCGATTCATCCTACGCAACTGGTTCTAGCGGGGAAACGCACAGCAACGCACAATGGCTATGCCAAACCTGCACAAGCATCGAGCCAAACATGAATCCCAATCAACTGACCGAACAACTGGGTCTGTTTCTGGATGTGCTGGAAACCGGCAGCTTTTCCGCAGCGTCCCGCCGTCATCCCCTGACGCCCTCGGCAGTGGCGCGGCGCATCGACAGCCTGGAAAGCGCCGTCGGCAGCCAGTTGTTCATTCGCAGTACCCACGCGGTGCGCGCGACGCCGGCGGGGCTGGCGTTTGCCGAACGGGCACGGCGGATAGTCGCCGAACTGCGCTTGGCCCGGGCCGAGGCGGTGTCCCTGAGCAGTGCTCCGGAAGGCCTGATTCGTATCGACGCACCGGCTGCGTTCGGGCGGCGACATCTGGCACCGGTGATTGCCGATTTCCTGCTGCTTTATCCCGGCCTCGACGTGCAATTGCAGCTGATCGACAGTTTTGTCGACATGCAGGGCTTGAACCTGGGCAAGGTCGACCTGGTGTTGCGCGCCGGGCAATTGGCCGATACGCGGTTGGTGGCCACGCCGCTGGCGAGCATGGTGCGTGTCGCCTGCGCCAGCCCCGACTACTTGCAGCGCCGCGGCGTGCCGAAAGATCCGGCGCAGCTGGTCGAACATGACGGCCTCGACTGGGCCGGCCTGGCCCCGCCCTTCGCCTGGCGCTTCGAACGGGATGGCCAGATGCAACTGCATCGGCCGTCGCGCGTGCGCATGAGCGCCAACAATGCCGAAGCGCTGATCTACAGCGCACTGGCCGGCCTGGGCATCGCCCACCTGCCGACCTGGCTCGTCAGCGAATACCTGTTGCGTGGCGAACTGCTGCCGTTGTTCTGCGAAAACGGCCTGCCGAAACCGGAAAGCTCCGGGATCTACGCCTTGCGACTGCAGCAGCAGCCTAACTCTCGCAGCCGCCTGTTGCTGGAGTATCTGAAAACCCGCTTCAGCCCCATTCCGCCCTGGGACCTGGCGTTGCAAACCAACCTGGGCCGGCATTAGTCGAAAATTGCTGGCGCGTTAAAGATTTGACCGCTAGTTTTATCAGGATCACTGATCAAGGCTTCCAAATGACCACCAAGCGCGACACCCCGGATAACTGCGACGACCTGCTGCTGGACAATCAGGCCTGCTTCGCCCTGCATTCCACTTCGCTGATGCTGACCAAGGTCTACAAACCCTTGCTGCAGGCGTTGGGCCTGACTTATCCGCAATACCTGGCGATGATGGTGCTGTGGGAACAGGACGGCTTGACCGTAGGTGAAATCAGCGCGCGCCTATTGACCGATCCCGGCTCGCTGACCCCGCTGCTCAAGCGCCTGGAAGCCGAAGGCGTGCTCAGCCGCACCCGCAGCCGTGAGGACGAGCGCGTGGTGATCGTCGAACTCACCGAACAGGGCCGTGCCTTGCGCGACAAGGCCCGGGGCATTCCCCAGTGCATCCTCGGCGCCAGTGGGATGACCCTGGAGCGACTGCAAAAGCTTCAAGCGGAACTGCAGGAACTGAGGCGTCACCTGCAAGAAAACCTCTGACTTTCAAACCACCGAACGTCCCACAGTTTGTTTTGCGCTTGTGCTGGAAAATCAGCTGATCTGCATTTTTTCAAAATTTATCTTGCGCACTAAACATTAGCGCGATACATTTATTTCGCACTTACTTAGCGCGCAAACATTTAGCGCAACTAACCAGACCCGAACGAGGCTTTCACCATGCAAACTCTCTACACCGCAATCGCAACCTCCACCGGTGGCCGTGACGGTCGTGCGATCTCCAGCGACAACATTCTCGACGTCAAGCTCGCCACCCCGAAAGAACTCGGCGGTGCTGGCGGCGCGGCGACCAACCCGGAGCAACTGTTCGCCGCCGGCTACTCCGCCTGCTTCATCGGCGCACTTAAATTCGTCGCCAGCCAGACCAAACGCAAGATCCCCGACGACGCCTCGATCACCGCCCACGTCGGCATCGGCCAGATCCCTGGCGGTTTCGGCCTGGACATCGACCTGCACATCAGCCTGCCAGGGCTTGAACAAGCCGACGCACAAACCCTGGTCGAGGCGGCCCACCAGGTCTGCCCGTACTCCAACGCCACCCGCGGCAACGTCGAAGTACGTCTGCACGTCACCGTCTAACCGCTGATCACCCAGGCCCGAACAGGAAACGAACATGAACGCTTTCAGCAAAGTCTTGACCGGTACCCTTCTCGCCCTGTCCGTGCACAGTGCATTCGCCGGCGACGTTGAACGCAACACCCAGGCATTCCTCGATGTGCTGAATGCAGGTACCGGCAAGCCGCTTGAACAACTCAGCCCGAAAGACGCCCGCGCCGTGCTGACGGGTGCACAGGCCGGGGTGAAACTGACGCTGCCAAAAGCCGATGTCAGCCAGAAGACCATTCAAGTCGACGGCCAACCGCTGAAACTGACCATCGTCAGGCCGGCCGGGGTCAAGGGTGAGCTGCCCGTGTTCATGTTCTTCCACGGCGGTGGCTGGGTGCTGGGGGATTTCCCGACCCACGAGCGGCTGGTGCGTGATCTGGTGACGGGTTCGGGGGCCGCGGCCGTGTTCGTGAACTACACGCCATCTCCGGAAGCCCATTACCCGGTGGCGATCAACCAGGCTTACGCCGCGACGAAATGGGTGTCCGAGCACGGCAAGGAGATCAACGTCGATGGCAAGCGCCTGGCAGTAGCCGGCAACAGTGTCGGCGGCAACATGGCGGCGGTGGTTGCGCTGATGGCCAAGGACAAGGGCACTCCGGCAATCAAGTTCCAGGTGTTGCTGTGGCCGGTCACGGATGCCAACTTCGAAACCGCTTCCTACAACCAGTATGCCGAAGGGCACTTCCTCACCAAAAATGCGATGAAGTGGTTCTGGGATAACTACACCACCGACGCCAACCAGCGTAACGAAATCTACGCCTCACCTCTGCGCGCAACCACTGCCCAGTTGAAAGGGTTGCCGCCAGCATTGGTGCAGACCGCCGGTGCCGACGTGTTGCGCGACGAAGGTGAAGCCTACGCCCGCAAACTCGACGAGGCTGGCGTGGCGGTGACATCGGTTCGCTACAACGGCATGATCCACGACTACGGTTTGCTCAACGTGGTGAGCCAGGTGCCGGCGGTGCGATCGGCGATGTTGCAGGCCTCTGAAGAGCTCAAGCAACATCTGAAATAACACGCTTTACTGTAGGAGCCCGGCTTGCCGGCGAAAGCGATCTCGAATACCCCTTCGCCGGCAAGCCGGGCTCCTACAAACAGGCACAAAAAAGCCCGACTCAATGGTCGGGCTTTTTCATTCCTCAAGCAGTGCTTATTTGGCACGGCCTTTGTAGGAACCGCCTTCGCGGGTATCGATCTCGATCATGTCGCCGATTTCGATGAAGTCAGCAACCGACAGCTCGGTACCGTTCTTCAGTTTGGCAGGCTTCATCACCTTGCCGGAAGTGTCGCCGCGAGCGGAACCTTCGGTGTAGTCAACCTGACGCACGATGGTGGTCGGCAGCTCTACGGAAACCAGACGATCTTCGAAGAACACGGCTTCGCAAACATCGGTCATGCCTTCTTCAACGAAAGGCAGAACGGCTTCGATGTCTTCAGCGTTCAGTTCGTACATGGTGTAGTCGGTGGTGTCCATGAACGTGTAGCTGTCGCCGCTGATGAAGGACAGGGTCGCTTCTTTGCGGTCAAGGATCACGTCGTCCAGCTTGTCGTCGGCGCTGTAGACGGTCTCGGTCTTGTAACCGGTCAGCAGGTTTTTCAGCTTGGTCTTCATGATCGCGCTGTTACGGCCCGACTTGGTGAATTCAGCTTTCTGAACCAGCCAAGGATCGTTGTCGATACGGATCACGGTACCGGGTTTGAGTTCTTTACCAGTTTTCATTGCGAATATCCGAATTTGGATGGGATTTACAAAAATCTAGGCCGCGTATCATATCCAATTTACATAAAACTGTACCAGCGCCGCGGCAAGATCGGTCTGCAAGGCCTGTTCCAGACACCAGGTCTCGGCGTGTTTTTGCAGCTGTGGCCAGTGTTTGCGGGTCGACTGCCAGTGGTCGGTCATTGTCTCACCGGCATTCCAGGCCCGCCAGAGACCGCTGATCGCCTCGCCGGCCGCAGGCGGCAGGTCCTTGACGTATAGCGCGAGGAAGGCTTCGAGCTTGTCCAGATGGACATCTTCCTCCTGCTGATAGATGTGCCACAGCATTGGCCGCCCTGCCCATTGCGCGCGGACAAAGGAATCTTCGCCGCGTACGGCGTTGAAATCACAGCACCAGAGCAACGGGTCGTACTGGTCCTGTCGGACGAACGGCAGTACCTGCACGGTCAAGGCATCGCGCACATGCAGCGACCCGACCTGCAGGTCCTGCACATTCAGCCAGCGCTCGACATCCCCCAGGATCCGCCCTTGCGGCACCAGCAGATGAGTGGGCGTCGAATCGCTGGCCAATGTGTCCAGCCAACTGGCCAAGCCGGCATTTTCATAGGCAAACAGCGAAATCAGTAGCGCACCCGGTGAGCGGTCGACCCCCAGGTCTTGCAGGAAGGCCCGCTGAGCCTCGGCACTCTGCTGAAACTGTCGACGCCGTTCGAGCAATCCGCTTTCACGCAGCAGGCCACCCGTATTTTTGTGGAACCCCGGGAAGAAAAAGTGCTTCTGTACGTGTTTGTATTTGACCGACGGCAAGCCGTGGCAGCCGATCACCCAGTCCTCGGCGCTCAAGTAGTCGAGGTTCATCCACAGCGGTGTTTTTTCCCGCTGGGCCATGGCGTCCATGTAGGCGCCGGGCAACTGGCAAGCAAACGCGGCGATCACCACATCGGCCGCCTCGACCGGTTGCCAGTCCGCCGACCATTGGCACACTTCGACACCTTCCTGCCATTGTTGGCCTGCGTGAATGTCGATTTCCGGGCACAAGCGTTCGAAGGCACGCAGGTCGTCCACCCACAAACGCACCGCCAGCCCATGTTCGGCCACCAGTTGCCGCGACAGCCGCCAGGTCACGCCGATGTCGCCATAGTTGTCGACCACGGTGCAAAAAATATCCCAGCGGGTTTTCATATCAGGCATTCCAGGCTCCCGTTGGCAAAGGCAGCGATTGTCCGCATAAATCAGCCCGCGCAGAAGAGCCGACGACGATTAATCTTCGTGCGACAATCCTCACTCGCCCGCGACCCTTCGCCAGGAGGCAACCATGCCCTACCGCCCTACTCCGCGCCGATCCTTTTCGATTCAACTCAATGCCCTGCAACTGACCGGCAGTATCGCCCTTGGCATGTGGCTAGGCTTTATCGCCATTGTGTTGACCGTCTGGCTGGTGTCCCGGCTGTTTTTCAGCGAACAACTGGCACCGGTCGCAGCCGCGGTGGAGCAACTGGCCAAACCGCCGGTGGTGACTCGACCGGTGCCGGATATCCCGGCACAGAGCCCATTGTTCGAGCAGTATGAAGAAAACCTGCGCAGGAACGAGCAGGCGCAACGACTCGACCAGGCACGCGCCAGCAACCGCAACCTGGCGAACCCCAAATGCCAGTTCTGGTTGCAACAGGACCAGACGGCACCCAGCGAAAAAAGCCGCGCCAACGTCCTGCAATTCTGCGATTGATCATGAATAAGCATACCGTGCACCAACTGATTCTCGACAAGCTGCGAGTCGATCTCGACATTGCCGAGCGCGCCGCGCAAACCGCCTACGAAACCGCGACCCACGAAGAAAACATCGCCGAAAACAAGTACGACACCCTGGGCCTGGAGGCGTCTTACCTGGCCGCCGGGCAGGCCAGGCGTGTCGAAGAGATTCGCCTGTCACTGGCGCTTTGCCAGAACCTGGCACTGCGTCCCTATGACGATCAACGGGGTATCGAGATCGGTGCCCTGCTCGGCCTGGAAGACGACAAGGGCCGCGAGCAGTGGCTGTTCCTGGCGCCGGATGCGGCGGGGCTGAAGGTTGACCTGGTGGGGCAACTGATTACCGTCATCACCCCGCGCTCGCCGCTGGGCAAAAGCCTGCTGGGCAAGTTCGAAGGCGACGAGGTGGAGATTCTGGTGGCGGGCGCTCGGCAACAGTTCGCTGTCACCGAGGTGGTTTGACCGGCTGTCCTGCCGGCGCAGCAGGACGGGCTATCAGTGAACAGGCAGTTCGACGCCGTCGAACAGCTCTTCCAGCTCCTGCTTGTTGTGGCACTGGATGGCCTTGGCCATGACTTCGCGGGTCAGGTGCGGAGCGAACTTCTCGATGAAGTCGCACATGAAACCCCGCAGGAAGGTGCCGCGACGGAAACCGATCTTGGTCACGCTGGACTCGAACAGTTCGCTGGCATCGAGTACCACCAGGTCGCTGTCGAGTTTGGTATCGACGGCCATTTTCGCCACGATGCCCACACCCAGGCCCAGGCGAACGTAGGTCTTGATCACGTCGGCGTCAGCGGCGGTGAACACCACCTTGGGCGTCAGGCCGCGGTGGCTGAAGGCTTCGTCGAGCTTGGAACGGCCGGTGAAACCGAACACGTAGGTGACGATCGGGTATTCGGCCAGGGCCTCGAGGGTCAATTTCGACAGCTTGGTCAGCGGGTGTCCCTGGGGCACGACCACACAGCGGTTCCAGCGATAGCAAGGCATCATCACCAGGTCGCCGAACAGCTCGAGGGCTTCGGTGGCAATGGCGAAATCCACGGTGCCATCAGCGGCCATCTCGGCGATCTGCATGGGCGAGCCCTGATGCATGTGCAGGGCAACATCCGGGTACTGCTTGATGAAATTGCTGATCACCGGCGGCAAGGCGTAGCGCGCCTGGGTGTGGGTGGTGGCGATCGACAGGGTGCCTTTCTTCTCGTTGGAGAATTCCTGGGCGATCTGCTTGATGCTTTCGACCTTGCGCAGGATTTCGCCAGCGGTGGTGATGATGCGCTCACCGGCCGGAGTGACGCGGGTCAGGTGCTTGCCGCTGCGGGCGAACACTTCGACACCCAGTTCGTCTTCCAGCAAGCGGATCTGTTTACTGATGCCCGGCTGAGAGGTGTAGAGACTTTGGGCTGTAGCGGAAACGTTGAGGTCGTGGTGCGCCACTTCCCAGATGTAGCGCAGTTGTTGGAGCTTCATATGAATCCCTCAAAGCAGGTAGACGCCACGGGCATCAGCGACGGTATATAACTATATTAATGGTTTGAAGAATAAATCTAGAACTTTTTATCAAAAGGCCATTATTCGTGTTCTAGCGATCCCCTTGGCGACGACGTTGCACCAGCGGCACCAGGTAGACCGGCACCGTGGACAGTTGCAACACCCGGGCGGCGGTCCGGCCCAAAGGCGTTTCCGCCCCCGCACCATGGCTGTGACTACCGACGATAAGCAAATCCACCGAGAGTTTGTGCGCCTGGTCGAGGATCACCTGTGACGGATCACCCTGCAGCACCCGCACCGCCTTGATCCGCTCAAGGTCCTGCTCGCCCTCGTCGCCCAGCTCTTCGCGAAAATTGTCCAGCACCCGCTGCTCGATGCTGGCGATCACGGTGTTAAGACCCTGGCTATGGAATTCGTTCAACGCCTGCTCGTCGAGATAACTCTGCAGCACCGATTCGGCGAACAGCCCCATGGGTTCGACGGCGTGCACCACATACAGGTCGGCATTGAATGTTCGCGCCAATTCCAGGGCATGCTGCATCACCACAGGTGCATACAGCCCGAGGTCAGTGGCATACAGCATCGAACGAATCATATGACCTCCTCGCGTGCCAACATGGCGGAGATTGATTCAGCTTAGCAGTGCCTTGGCGAGTACGACGTCCGGCGTAACACGTTGAACGGCGGGCTTAAACCTTTTGCTCGTTGCTTATGCCATGTGGCACATGGCCGGTGGCGACCACTTCGCGGGCCAACTCGCAATGGCCGGCCTGATCGTCGAAAAACACGTCCGCGGCGAAGGCTTCAAGGAAGGCCGACTTGGTCAGTCCACCGAGGAACAGCGATTCATCCAGGCGAATATCCCACTCGCGCAACGTGCGGATCACCCGCTCATGAGCCGGCGCCGAGCGCGCCGTGACCAGTGCCGTGCGAATCGGACAGGCGTCATCCGGGAATTCGCGCTGCAACAGATTAAGGGCGGCGAGGAAGCCCTTGAACGGCCCGCCGCGCAAGGGCTCGCGAGCCGCTTCGCGCTCGCTGGCCTGGAACGCTTCCAGGCCACCGGCTTGATAGACGCGTTCGGACTCGTCGGAAAACAGCACGGCATCACCGTCAAAAGCAATGCGCAGTTCATCGCTGGCCGCACGGCTGGCGCCACCGGACAGAATGGTCGCCGCGGCGAACCCGGCGTCCAGCGCACTGCGCACGTCTTCGGCGTGGGTTGAGAGAAACAGGTCGCAGCCAAAGGCCTTGAGGTAGGGATATGGACTGCGCCCGCCGACAAACGCCGCACGGGAAATCGCCAGGCCATAGTGGTGGATCGAGTTGAACACACGCAGGCCGGTGTCGGCGCTGTTGCGCGACACCAGGATCACCTCGACCCGGGCGCGGCCGAGGTGGGCATTGAGGGCGAGGAGTTTCTGCACCAGCGGGAAGGCGTCACCGGGCTCGAGGATTTCGTCTTCGTGTTCGATCTGATATTGCCGGTAGGCCTCGACGCCACTCGACAGATAGACCTTGTGGCTTTCACTCAGGTCGAACAACGCTCGCGACGAAATCGCCAGCACCAGCTTGTCGTCTATGGACTTTGGCATCCGCTTCCCCCTCTGATAGATCGACTCAGGTATTACGTCGATCGATGAAACTCAAGCTGCGATACATCGCCTCGATGCGCGGCATGTCACAGCCGGCGGCTTTCGCCGCGGCCAGTGGCCGGGCGTATATGGCCTCCAGCTCCAGCGGCCGCTTGTGCAGAAAGTCGTGGTACATGCTGGGCCAGTAGTCGGGCATTCGCTGCGTCACCTGCAAAAGCTGATCGGCATAGGTGGCGGGCACCTCGTGACCGCAGGCGTTTGCGCCCTGGATAACCTCGGCCATCAGCGACCGGATCAGCTCATGGCTGTCGGCATCGGCCATCAGCGGCGTAGTGCTCGCCCCGAGCAGCACGGACAGGCCGTTGTACGGGATATTCCAGACCAGTTTCTGCCAGCGCGCCTGGTGCAGGTTCGCCATGGCCTGGGCGTCAATGCCGGCCGCACGGAACAGCCCAACCCCCTCCTCGACAATGGCCGCACGTTCAGGCTGACCCGGCGCCGGCCCGCTGTGATAGCCGACATGCACCGCCCCCAGCGCCTGATGGGTAATGACCCCCGGCCCCTGGCGATGCACGCAGATATAGCAGAGCCCGCCCAGCACATGCAGAGCGTCGGGCAGCAGTTCACGCAGGTCGTCTTCGACATCCAGGCCATTTTGCAACAGCAGCACCCTGGCATTCGGCGCGGCGGCCTGCACGATGGCCGGCGCGAGGTCGCGGTTACTGGTGGTTTTTGCGCCAACCAGCAACCAGTCGCAGGGTGGCATGTCTTCGGCCGCCGAATAGGCCTGCACCGGATTCAGCGTCAGCGCGCCATGTACCGCGCTGTGCAGCTGCAACCCGCGCTCGGCCACCGCGGCAAACTCACTGCGCAACAGAAAATGCACATCGAACCCGGCCTGCGCCAGCATCACCCCGTAGAACCCGCCGATGGCACCGGTCCCGATTATGCCGATTCTCGGCTTGGCAACTGCTCCCGTCATGGCAACTCCTCTGCTGTTCTACTGAGCGCCTGCCCCAAGGCCGTGTTCAGCTCGGTGCGGGTCAGGCGCGACTTTAGTGCCCCGAAGAATTCGCCGTCGCGTACGACAAACAGCGCCGGCAAGTGAAAGACCTGATAACGCTCGACCACCCCGCCATTGTTGCCAGCGTCGATCCAGCACAATCGATCGACATCCAGATCGAGCGCAGGCAGCTGCTCGCGGGCAAAACGGCAACTGGCGCAGCCGACACTGGTGAAAATCACCAGCGATACGCCGTTCATTGCCAGCAGCCGTTGGTCGGCGTCGAAATCGGTCAGTTCCAATTCGACCACTATACTGGGGGAAACAATGTCAGATGGCCGACACATGGAGTCCGTGCTCATGGGACGTTTTCTTCCTCATCCTGACGATATACCTGTCGAGTTGACGTTGCTCAAACCTGAGTGCATCTCCCGCCAACAGCTGCACACTATCAGCCTCGGGGGCATGGCTTGCAATTATCACCGCGCCTGGCGCCACGGTACGGCGCTGCAGGTACGCATGCCAAGCCTGAACCCGGACCTGTGTTTCCTGGGCTACGTGGCCTGGTGCCTGCGACGCAAGCGCGGCTACCTGGTCGGCATCGCCTTCGTCGACGAACAGACGCTTTTCAGTGCCCGCATGGGCGAGCAGGTGTGCCAGATCGAGCGCTACTGCCGTCAACATGATGCCCACAACGATCTGCAGGATATCCAGGCCCTGGCCCTCGAGTGGGTCCAGCAGCATGCCGACGAGTTCTCCCACGACACGGTTCGCAAGGCTTTTGCACAGGCTGTGCTGGATTAAACCGGGCCAGCCCATTGTCGAGCCACGGTGTAACGCGCTAAGGTTCCGTTCCCCGACGCGCTTAATTTGCTGTGCTCCGCCGCGCGGGTTCGCTGGCGGCCGGCACCCGTGACCTGACGAGTAAACGATGGCTGATTTACCGATCAACGACCTAAACGTCGCTTCCAACGAGACGCTGATCACTCCCGACCAGCTCAAGCGTGATATCCCCCTGAGCGATGCCGCCCTGCGCACCGTCACCAAGGGCCGCGAAGTCATTCGCAATATTCTGGATGGCACCGACCATCGCCTTTTCGTGGTCATCGGGCCCTGCTCGATCCACGACATCAAGGCGGCCCACGAGTACGCCGAGCGCCTGAAGGTTCTTGCGGCGGAAGTGTCCGATACCCTGTATCTGGTCATGCGCGTGTATTTCGAGAAGCCACGCACCACCGTTGGCTGGAAAGGCTTGATCAACGACCCGTACCTCGACGACTCGTTCAAGATCCAGGATGGCCTGCATATCGGTCGCCAACTGTTGCTGGACCTGGCCGAAATGGGCCTGCCGACCGCCACCGAAGCGCTCGACCCGATCTCCCCGCAATACCTGCAGGACCTGATCAGCTGGTCGGCCATCGGCGCGCGCACCACCGAATCCCAGACTCACCGGGAAATGGCCTCCGGCCTGTCCTCGGCCGTCGGCTTCAAGAACGGCACCGATGGCGGCCTGACCGTAGCGATCAACGCCCTGCAATCGGTTTCCAGCCCGCACCGCTTCCTGGGCATCAACCAGGAAGGTGGCGTGTCGATCGTCACCACCAAGGGCAATGCCTACGGTCACGTGGTACTGCGCGGCGGCAACGGCAAGCCGAACTACGATTCGGTCAGCGTCGCCCTCTGCGAGCAGGCACTGAACAAGGCGAAGATCAAGCCCAACATCATGGTCGATTGCAGCCACGCCAACTCCAACAAGGACCCGGCCCTGCAACCGCTGGTGATGGAAAACGTCGCCAACCAGATCCTCGAAGGCAACCAGTCGATCATCGGCCTGATGGTCGAAAGCCACCTGAACTGGGGCTGCCAGGCCATTCCGAAAGACCTCGCCGACCTGCAATACGGCGTGTCGATCACCGATGCCTGCATTGACTGGACGGCCACCGAGAACACCTTGCGCAGCATGCATGCCAAGCTCAAGGAAGTGCTGCCAAAACGCGAGCGCACCTGACCGACGCTTGTCGCAGACAAAAAAACGCCGGGCTGAGCCCGGCGTTTTTTTATGCATCCGATTCGTTGCAGGTCACTGGCTCAGCTTGGCAGCATGACGCTGGTGACGCTCCATGTAGCGCTCGACGTAGGAGCACGAGGGAATGACGGTATAGCCCATTTCCTCGGCGTACTGCAGCGCCTGTTCGGTCAGGGCCGCGGCGATGCCGCGACCGCGCAATGCGTTGGGCACAAACGTGCGATAGATATCCAGGGTCTGTTTCCCCAGATCCATATAGGTCAGGTAGGCACGATGACCGTCCACATTGGTCTCGAATTGATGACCAGCCTGGTCATGGTGGATGGACAACGCCTCGCTCATCACTACTCCTCGCGGGTCTGGATTTCTGACCCCTACCTTACCGATGTTTTTCCGGCGAAGGAACAACTACGCCACCCCGTGCCTGAATCGACACCGAGAAAAGCTACACCGATCTCGCGCAACCGAGCACGTACAAATAGTAGGCGCCATTGGCAGAAATGCTCAAGGTTCGCTCGTCATCATGCTGGTTGGCGGGTGCTGCTGTGGATAACGCAGGAACAGCTCGACCGAGGGTCTTGCAGCGGTCGGTAGCCTGAACATTGCCGGATGTTGAGACATAAGACGAGCGCCCCTCGTTAAAGTCACCTGTAACATGGAGAAAGATATGAGAGACGCCACGCAAATTCCGAACAAAAGTGTAGACGAATGCATCTAGATGGACTTTAGCCAAGACCGCAAAAAGAGCTTTGGGCATGGGGAACTTTTCCTTGGCGGCTCGCTCATCTCGGGCCTTCTAGCTGGATATTTTTTATACAACGCAGTTAAAAGTTGCTCGAAAAAGAATCAACGCCTACAATTTTTTTTGCTTCTTGCTTCACGTCAGTTTACTTACGACAAGTAATGGGTAGTATGTACGCCGGCTATTTCCTCACTCGGAGGAGACAGCCACTTACTAGAAAGTCCTTGAAGGGGAACACGATGAACAACGTTCTGAAATTCTCTGCTCTGGCTCTGGCCGCAGTTCTGGCTACCGGTTGCAGCAGCGCATCGAAAGAAACCGAAGCACGTCTGACCGCTACTGAAGACGCAGCAGCTCGCTCCCAGGCTCGTGCAGACGAAGCTTACCGTAAAGCTGATGAAGCTCTGGCTGCTGCTCAAAAAGCACAACAGACTGCTGACGAAGCTAACGAGCGTGCTCTGCGCATGCTGGAAAAAGCTAGCCGCAAGTAATAGTCCTTCGGGATTATTATCAAGCCGACCCATTTTTTGGGTCGGCTTTTTTATTGCCTGCTGTTTCCTGCAGCCAATAAAAAACCCGCCGACGCGGCCTGCGTCGGCGGGTTTGTTTCAGGCATTACTGCAGCGGATCGATCGGTGCACTCGTCACCATCGGCGCGGTCGTGTTCGGCACGCCGATTTCCACCGGCAGGCCATCTTCGGCCGCGACAACATCACGTACCACATCCCAGTTCATGCGCAGGTTGTTGGTGATGTCTTCACGCTTGAGCATCGCGTTGATCACGGCAGTGTGCTTGTCGACCACCGACGGGTTGCCCTTGTCGTCCAGCGGTGTGTGCGCTTCCAGGTAAACCTTGCCGCCACTCACGCCGAACTTGTAGGAGTCGTTGATGATCCGCACGGACGTCCCGACCGGCACCATGCCCGCCATCTCCAGCACGTTGTTGTTGAACATGCGGAAGCAGCCGTGGCTGGTGCGCATGCCGATGCCGAACTTCTTGTTCGAACCGTGGATCAGGTAGCCTGGAGTCCCCAGGGTGAACTTGAACGGCCCCAGGGGGTTGTCCGGGCCGGCCGGCACCACATTTGGCAGCGGATCACCATCGGCGGCATGCTCGGCCTTGATCGACGCCGGAGGCGTCCAGGTCGGGTTCGGCGTCTTGGCGATGATGCTGGTGTGGGCAATCGGCGAGCCCCAGCCTTCACGACCGATCCCCAGCGGGAAGGTGTAGACCACGTTCTTGCCTTTCGGGAAGTAGTAGAGGCGGTACTCGGCCAGGTTGATGACAATGCCTTCACGCGGGCCCGGCGGCAGGATGAAGCGGGTCGGCAGCACGATTTCAGTGCCGGCGCCAGGCAGCCATGGATCGACGCCAGGGTTGGCCGCGACCATTTCCGAATAACCCAGGTCGTAGGTCGTGCCCAGGTCGGCGAAGGTGTCTTCGTACTTGGCCTGGATCACTTGCACCTGACCGACGATGTCTTCACCAGGCGGTGGCAGGGGTAGCTCCAATGCTGCGACGGGACCCGCTACACAGAGGGCGGCAAGTGTCAGGCAGCGGGTGACGGCGGGAAAGCGCGGCAACATCCGGAAAATCCTTTGCATGATCGACAGAGGGTATAAGAACGCGATTGTACACCGCCGGCCGTTATTTCGGGGAGGTCGCGGGTAGTGCAGGCGATGCAAGGCATTTCCTGGCGGCCTGTTGTTTGTTGATGGAGTACATATCCATTACTGCGGTAACGGCCGTCTATGGCTTGCCTCTTACCTGTAGGAGCTGGCTTGTCGGGTCGCCGCATCGCAGCGATGGTCGTCAACGATGACGTGCGCTGTCTGAATGAATGCGGCGTCCAGACGTTTTTCGCGAGCAAGCTCGCTCCTACAGTTTGATCGGAGTACATCTACAGGAGATGGGTCGGCCATGAGGCCGCCTTCGCTGGCAAGCCAGCTCCTACAGTTTGATCGGAGTACATCTGTGGGAGATTGGTCGGCCATGAGGCCGCCTTCGCTGGCAAGCCAGCTCCTACAGGGTTTTCACCCGCCAACGAAGCCGCCGTCACCGCAGAAAGGATCAAAGCTCGAACCGCAACTCCGGCCAGATTGGCGACGTGCCGCGCTTCTGCGATTCAAGAATGGCCCGGCACAACGAGCACAGGCGCTGGTCCTGGAACACCCGGCGGTCGACGTTCGACCAGCGCGGCTGAGCCGGCAGCAGACTGCCGCACAGGGTCCGGTCCGCCGAGCCGCCCAGCTCCAGTTGTCGGGTCACCAGGTGTACCCGCACTTCCTGGCAGGCGAACAGATCCAGCTGTTCGTCAGGCTCGATCAGTTGATAGGCATAAAGTGACCAGGCAGAACGCGGCATCGGGGGCTCCAAATCGGGGGCGCCACCTTAGCCGAAAGCCTGCTCCTAGAAAAGTGTCATAACAGCGGTTTTAGCGTAGGCCAGACATTTTCCAGCAACTTGTCCTGGGCCCCGGCTGCCGGGTGTATGCCATCGGCCTGCATCAGGTCCGGATGACCGCCCACGCCGTCGAGGAAAAACGGTACCAGCGGGATTTTTTTCTCATCGGCCAGGTTGCTGTAAACCTCAGTGAAGGCCTTGGTGTAGCGAGCGCCGTAATTGGGCGGCAATTGCATGCCGAGCAGCAGCACCTTGGCGCCCGCCTGCTGGGACTGCAGAATCATCGACGCAAGATTTTGTTGCAATTGCGATGGCAGCAGTCCGCGCAGGCCGTCATTGCCCCCCAACTCCAGGATCACCAGATCCGGCTTATGCTCTGCAAGCAGCGCCGGCAGGCGTGCCTGGCCTCCGGCGCTGGTGTCGCCGCTGATGGACGCATTGACCACCTTATCGTCGAAACCTTCGCGCTTGAGCCGCTGCTCGAGCAACGACACCCACCCCAAGCGGGTATCCAGCCCGAAACCGGCGCTGATACTATCGCCAACGATCAGGACTGTACCCGCCGCTGCGTTCTGGGCCATGCACATCAAGGCCAGGCCAGCACTCAAAAACCACACACGCATCGGATTCTCCATGGGCGCAAGCATTCTCACCGCGAAGAACCTCAGCAAAGTGGTCCCTAGCGCGGAAGGTGAACTGACTATCCTGCACGAACTCAGCCTGGAACTGAACAAGGGCGACAGCCTGGCCATCGTCGGCGCCTCCGGTTCCGGCAAATCCACCCTCCTCGGCCTGCTCGCCGGCCTCGACTTGCCAAGCAGCGGCGAAGTCACCCTCGCCGGCCAAGGCCTGAGCAACCTCGACGAGGACCAGCGCGCACGCATCCGTGCCGAGCACGTGGGCTTTGTCTTCCAGTCGTTCCAGCTGCTCGACAGTCTCAACGCCCTGGAAAACGTCATGCTGCCGCTGGAGCTCGATGGCCGCCAGGATGCCCGCGGCCGCGCCACCGAGCTGTTGCAGCGGGTCGGCTTGGGGCAACGCCTGACCCACTCGCCACGCCAGCTCTCAGGAGGCGAACAGCAGCGCGTGGCGATTGCCCGCGCGTTTGCCGCCGAACCCGATGTGCTGTTCGCCGACGAACCCACCGGCAACCTCGACAGCCACACCGGCGAGCGCATCAGCGACCTGCTGTTCGAACTCAACCAGGAGCGCGGCACGACCCTGGTGCTGGTGACCCACGATGAACGCCTGGCACACCGCTGCCGGCGCCTGATCCGCCTTGAAGCCGGCCTGCTGGTCGCCCCCCTGGAGCCTTGATGGCACGTCTGCCGCTGTTGCGCCTGTTCAGTCTCGCCGTCCGCCAGTTGCTGCGCGATGCCCGCGCCGGTGAATTGCGCGTGTTGTTCTTCGCCCTGGTCGTGGCCGTGGCGGCAAGTACCGCCATCGGTTACTTCGGCGCCCGCCTCAATGGCGCGATGATGCTGCGCGCCACCGAGTTTCTCGGCGCCGACCTGCTGCTCGAAGGCAGTTCGCCAGCACGCCCCGAACAGATCAGGAGCGGCACCGAGCTGGGCCTGCAGCATGCGCAAGTGGTGGAGTTCTCCAGCGTCATCGCCACCGACAACGGCATCCAGCTCTCCAGTATCAAAGCCGCCGACGACGTCTACCCACTGCGCGGCGAACTGAAAAGCGCCCCTGAGCCTTTCGCCCCGGAAGAACCCGGCGGCGGGCCGAAACCCGGTGAGGCCTGGGTCGAGGCACGATTGCTGACGGCGCTGGACCTGAAGATCGGCGACAGCATCGACGTCGGCATGAAAACCCTGAAGCTGGCACGAGTGCTGACCTACGAGCCCGATCGCGCCGGCAATTTCTACAGCCTGACGCCGCGGGTGTTGATCAACCTCGGTGACCTGCAGGCGACTGGCGTGGTGCAACCCGGCAGTCGGGTCAGCTACCGCGAGCTCTGGCGCGGCGATGCAGCGGCGCTGGAAACCTATCGTCAACTGATCAAGCCCGGCCTGGCGGCCAACCAGCGGATCCAGGATGCCCGCGATGGCAACCGGCAGATTGGCGGCGCCCTGGGCAAGGCCGAGCGCTACCTGAACATGGCCAGCCTGGTGGCGGTGCTGCTGGCCGGGGTGGCCGTGGCGTTGTCGGCGACTCGCTTCGCCACTCGCCGCTTCGATGCCAGCGCGCTGTTGCGTTGCCTTGGCCTGTCCCGTCGGGAAACCATGGTGTTGTTCAGCTTGCAACTGACCGTGCTCGGCCTGCTCGCCAGCCTCAGTGGCGCCGTCATCGGCTGGCTGGCGCAGCTGGGACTGTTTGCCCTGCTGCATGACTTGCTGCCGACCGACGTGCCACCGGGCGGCCTGTTCCCCGCCATCGCCGGGATTGGTACCGGACTGGTGGCCCTGGCCGGTTTTGCCCTGCCGCCGCTGGCGGCATTGGGTCGGGTTCCGCCCTTGCGTGTATTGCGCCGGGACCTGCTGCCGATTCCCTCCAGCACCTGGATGGTCTACGGCGCTGCATTGGGCGCTCTCGGGCTGATCATGTGGCGCCTGAGCCTGGACCTGGTACTGACCTTCGCCCTGCTCGGTGGCGGCGTGGTCGCGGCACTGGTACTGGGCGGCCTGCTGTTGCTGCTGTTGAAAAGCCTGCGCCGCCTGCTGGCCCGCGCCTCCCTGCCGTGGCGCCTGGGGCTGGGCCAGTTGCTGCGCCACCCATTGGCAGCCGCTGGGCAGGCCCTGGCATTCGGCCTGATCCTGCTGTCGATGGCGTTGATCGCCCTACTGCGCGGCGAGTTGCTGGACACCTGGCAGAACCAGCTACCGAAGAACGCACCGAACTATTTTGCCCTGAACATCCTGCCGGCGGACAAGCAGGCGTTCACCGATCGCCTGATCGCGTTGTCGGCGAAATCGGCGCCACTGTATCCGGTAGTCCCGGGGCGGCTGATCAGCATCAACGGCGAACCGGTGCAGCAAATCGTCACCAAGGAATCGGCCGGTGACCGGGCCATCCAGCGTGACCTGAGCCTGACCTGGGCGGCCGACCTGCCTGAGGGCAACACGATCACCGCCGGCAACTGGTGGCCGCAGCCGCCGCCGGATGAAATCCCCGGCGTGTCGGTGGAGGGCAAGGTCGCCGAAAGCCTGAAGCTCAAGCTCGGCGATCATCTGGTCTTTACCGTGGGCGGGGCCAATCGCGAGGCCAAAGTCACCAGCCTGCGGGAGATCAACTGGGACAACTTCCAGCCGAACTTCTTCATGATCTTCCAGCCCGGCACCTTGAAGGATCTGCCGGCCACCTACTTGACCAGCTTCTATCTGGCGGCGGGGCATGACCAGCAGATCGTCGACCTGTCGCGCAGTTTTCCGGCGGTGACGATCCTGCAGGTCGAGGCGTTGCTGGCGCAACTGCGCAGCATCCTCGCCCAGGTCACCCTGGCGGTGGAGTACGTGTTGTTGTTCGTGCTGGCGGCGGGCATGGCGGTGCTGTTCTCAGGTTTGCAGGCGACGCTGGATGAACGCATCCGCCAGGGCGCGCTGCTGCGAGCACTGGGGGCCGAACGGCAACTGCTGGTGAAGGCGCGACGTATCGAGTTCGGCTTGCTGGGTGCGGTCAGCGGCTTGCTGGCGGCGCTGGGCTCGGAAGTCGTCAGCCTGGTGCTCTACCGATACGCCTTTGATCTGCCCTGGCATCCGCATCCGTGGCTGCTGGTGCTGCCGTTGATCGGCGCCGTGCTGATCGGTGGCGCCGGCGTGTTCGGCACCCGGCGCGCCTTGAACGCCAGCCCCCTGACAGTCCTGCGCGAGGGTTGATAGACTCAGGCGCTCCTGATTCGAAGAAAAGTTGCCATGAGCCGTTATCGCCCTCCCCGTTCCGCCGGCACCGCGCTGATCACCCCCGAAGGTGAAGCGCGGATGCGCGCCGAGTTTCATGAACTGTGGCACGTCCGCCGCCCCCAGGTGACGCAAGCGGTCAGCGAAGCCGCAGCCCAGGGCGATCGCTCGGAAAACGCCGAGTACACCTACGGCAAAAAGATGTTGCGCGAGATCGACAGCCGCGTGCGCTTCCTGACCAAACGCCTGGAAGCACTCAAGGTCGTCAGTGAAAAACCCAGCGACCCGAACAAGGTGTATTTCGGCGCCTGGGTCACGATCGAGGACGAGGACGGCAAGGAGTCACGCTATCGCATCGTCGGGCCGGATGAGCTGGATTTGAAACAGGGCCTGATCAGCATTGACTCGCCATTGGCCCGCGCGCTGATCGGCAAGGCACTGGACGCCGAAGTACGGGTCCAGACACCGACGGGTGAGCAGTGTGTGTATATCGTGGCGATCGAGTATCTATGAGCCGCAGCGCCATGAGCCTCAGCGACGGGTAATCAGCGACGGGTAATCAGCCCTTGCCGGGCGACGCGGGTCAGTTGCCGGATCATTTCAGGGGCGTCTTCGACGCTGGGCGACTGAATCACCGCCAGGTCGAAACTGTCCGTGGCAAAGCGCGCCAGGGATTCACCGTCTTCGACAAACTGGATCAGGAAGGCGGCGGGCCCACCGGTACGCCGTGGCCAACCATCGAGGTAACGCAGGAGCGTCGGCTGATGTTTGCCGCCAAGCAGGATTTTTGGATTGCGCTGGGTGAGATGTGCCGTGATCGGCGCAGGACGTACAACGGGGTTTAGTGCATTCATCGTGTCGTGTCTCTGCCTCAAAAAGTCTGCATGGCAGGTGAGAGGCAACACCGAACCAGCGCTTTAGCGGTATTTCGAAGCCTGCTTCAAGCTTCTGTCGGCAACTGAATGAAGTCACCTGGCGCCCCGCAAGTAGCTGTTTAAATCGGCGCATGGGCAGCATCCTAGAGAAGCTGACCGGACAGTGTCAAGAATGACGCCCAACAAAAAAGGCTCGTCCAATCCAGCGACGAGCCTTGTTCTAAACCAGCCTTGCCCCTGACAGGGCCTGCATCAGAGGCGATCGCGAGCGATCCCGCTGCGAATGCGCAGGATATCGGCGAGCACCGCCAGGGCGATTTCCGCCGGGGTCTTGCTGCCCAGGTTCAGCCCGATGGGCGCATGGATCCGCGCCAGTTGCGCCTCCTCCAGCCCACCAATGCGCCGCAGCCGTTCGAAACGCTTTTGCGAAGTCTGCAGGGAGCCCATCACGCCGATGTAGAACGCGTCGGTGCGCACCGCTTCCATCATCGCCAGGTCATCGATGCGCGGATCGTGGGTCAGCGCCACTACCGCCGTGTCGCTGTGGCAGCCGCCGTCGGCGATGAACACCGACGGCAGTTGACGACGAATTTCCACGTTGTCCAGCACCACGCCTTCCAGCACTTCGTCCCGCGGATCGCACAGAATCACCTCGAAACCCAGGCCCACGGCAAACTCCGCGCAGGCCTGCGCGACACTGGAATAACCGGCCAGCAATAGGCGCTGCGCCGCGCCGATGCGCAGCCTGACGCGATCGATCTCGCGTTCGACGCGTACGCCCTGCTCGCGATCATCCAACAGACTGCGCGCGCCGCTGGCCAGGTCGACTTCACGGATCAGCCGACGCCGGCCCAACAGCGCCGATTCCAGCTCCCGCAGATGCGCCTGCACCTCACAGACCGGCTCAAGCTTCTCCACCAGCACATCGAGCACACCGCCGCAGGGCAGGCTGACCCGCGAGCGCGGGTCATCGCCTTCGCCGTAGCGCACGACGCTGACCGGTTGCTCGAATGCACCTTCGCCGACGCGCGCGAGGAAGTCTTCCTCGACACAGCCGCCGGACAAAGATCCGATCCACTGCCCGCCGGCATTCACCGCCAGCAACGAACCCGGCGCCCGGGGCGCCGAGCCGTAGGTGGCAAGCACAGTGCACAGCCAGACACGCTGCCCGCCTATCGACCACGCCAGCGCCCGCCGCACCACCTGCAGATCCAGATGCTGCATGTCAGTGCGCCTTGTGCTCGAGCGGCGGCGCGTCGGCCCGCAGCTTCTGCACATCGCCCAAGGCCAGGTCACCCGGTTGACCGCCCCAGCCCTGGCGCAGGTAATTCAACAGATCGGTCAGCTGCTCATCACTCAGCTTCTGCGCGAAACCCGGCATCGGCTGCATGTGTTCGAAGCCGGAGAATTTCTGCTCGCCAATGCCATCGTCGATCACCCGCACCAGGTTGCGCGGGTCTTCCAGGCGCAAGGTGGTATTGCCACGCATGGCCACGGCGATGTGCGGCTTGCCCTCGCCACCTGGCGCGTGGCAACCGGCACAGACGTTCAGGTAGTCCTGACGGCCGCGCTGGGCACTGGCGCTGAGCTGGTCCAGCGGCACGTCGGTCAGGACTTTCGCCGCCGGTGGTTGATCACCGAGCAGGAAGGTCGCCATCGCCGCCAGGTCCGCATCGTTGAGGCCCTGGGTGCTGTTGTGGAACACCGGGAACATCTCGTTGAACATGGTGCCCTGGGCGCTCATGCCGTGCTTGAGGAACGAGCTCAGGTCCTGGTGATTCCAACCGCGCGCGGCCAGGTCGGTGGCCAGCAGGCTCGGGGCCAGATAGCCGTTGAGAATGCCGCCGGTCATGCGTTTGTCCTGCTGCATCGCGCCGGGCAAGCCACGTGGGGTGTGGCATTCGCCGCAGTGACCGAGCACGTCGACCATGTACTGGCCGCGCTTCCAGGCTTCGCTCTTGCCTTCGGCCGGTTCCAGCTTGACGTCCTTGCCGTACATCATGTTCCAGCCCATCAGGCCCAGGCGCACGTTGAACGGAAAGCTCAGGCTGGTGACCGGCGCGGCACGTTCGATCGGCGCGACGGTTTTCAGGTAGGCGTGAATCGCGTCGGAATCTTCACGCGGCATCAGGTGATACGAGGTGTACGGCATCGCCGGGTACAGGTTGGCGCCATCACGACGCTTGCCTTCGGTGAGCGCAGCGAAGAATTCGTCATCGTTGTACAGGCCGATGCCGTGCTCTTTGCTCGGGGTGATGTTGGTGCCGTAGATCGTGCCGAACGGCGAAACGATCGGCAGGCCACCTGCGTACGGCGCGCCACCCGGCGCGGTGTGGCAGGCCATGCAGTCGGCGGCGCGGGCCAGATAAGCCCCACGAGCGACCTGATCGTCCGCCTGCGCCAGCAACACAGGCGCAGCCAGGCCGACCGCCAGGGTCAGGCGGGTCATTAGATGCTTCATGCTCAACCCTCCTTGACCAGGCCGAGATCGGTCAGCACGTTGCGGGTGGCGCTGTAGTAGCGCACGTACCCGGTGCAACGGCAGATGTGATGACCGAGGCTGTCCTCGATGACTTTTTCCAGCTGGCTCTTGACGATCGGCTGGCGCTGCAGCTTTTCCACCAGCACCGTCGCGGCATTCACGAAACCTGGCGCGCAGTAGCTGCACTGGAAGGCGAATTCGTCGACGAAGCGCTGCTGGATCGGGTTCAGCTCGGTGACCTTGCCCTGCTCGTCACGGCTCGCATGGCCTTCGATGGTGCGCACTTTCTTGCCTTCGAAATAGTGCGCGCCGGTGATGCAGGTGCGCACTTCCTCGCTGGTGCCATCGGGGTTGTCGACGATCACCACGCAGGCATGGCAGATGCCCTGGCCGCAGCCCAGGCGCGAGCCGGTGAGGTTCTTGTATTCGTGCAGGTAGTCGATCATCGGCAGGTCATCAGGGATGTCCACCGGGCCGACGGATTGACCGTTGAGGGTCAGTTGAAGCGGACGGTTAGCCATTGAGGGCCTCCTTGATGCGTGCAGAAGTGATAGGCAGGTCGCGAACGCGCTTGCCGATGGCGTGGGCCACGGCGTTGCCGATGGCGCCGACCACCGGGATCATCACCACCTCGGCAATGCCCTTGGACGGGTCGCTTGGCGACAATGGCGGGAGGATTTCCGCGGTCTGTTTCCACACCGCCACGTGCCGCGCCATCGGCAGGCGGTAACGGTTGAAGTTCCAGTCGCCCTCCCCCGGCCCGCCTTCGTACAGCGGCATTTCTTCCATCAAGGCATGCCCGATGCCCATGGCGATGCCACCTTCGAGCTGGCCCTTGACCAGTTCCGGCACCAGCACCCGGCCGCACTCGACCCACGAGTGGTGATTGAGCACCGACACTTCGTTGGAACCCTTGTTGACCTTCACTTCCACCAGCGTCGCCACCGGGCTGTAGTAAGTCACCGCCGCGTTGTTCAACTGGGTCGCCGGGTAGGCGATGTTCTGCCGGTCCAGCAGATGGAAACCGGCGCTGCTCATTTGCGCCTTCTTCGCCTTCGGTGCACCGTCGCCGTACTTGACCGCCAGGCCATCGAGCGGCAGACGCTCACGCACGCCATCGATGCTGAACTCGGCCTCGGCCCAGCTCCAGCGGTTGAAGCCGTGCACCGTGGCACCGGTGACCAGCCCGCGCTCGTGGGCACGTTTGGCCAGCACGTCGAACGGCAGCGGTTCCATGCCGTTGGCGGTGAGTTTGCCATCGACCCAATGGGCGTCTTCACGGCGCACCACGTAAGGGTTGGCCTGGCCGCCGTACGGGCCTTGTCGCCAGATCTCCAGCGCCGCCGGCCACAAACCGTGGTTGAACAGCACGCGCGCCGCTTCACGGGTGGCGTGGCTGAAGTAGTAGGCGGAGTTGGTCGCCGACGAGGCCGACGCGACCTTGCCGACCCAGCGCGGGTTACGCAGGAAGTTATCCTGCTCGGCCTGGCTCATGATGTACGGGTTGCCGCCGCTGATCAGCTGCAACTCTTTCCATTCGGTTTCGCCGGTCTTCACTTCGTGCGCCGGGTTGCCGAGGAAATCGGCCACCACCATCGCCTGGGAGGTGGACATGCCGGTACCGATTTCGATACCGATGTGGCGCAGGGTGATGCGACCGTCAACGGTGTATTCGATGCTGGCCATCGGCGCTTCGGAACCGGTGCCGAAGTCTTTCTGGCAAATGGCGAAACCGACGCCATACCAGTTATCCGGGTCGGCGGCTTCGCGCTGTTGCTTGATCGCGTTGCGGTTTTTCCAGACTTCGTTGACGGCGGCCTTGTCGAGAATTTCGTGCAGGCGCAAGGCACCGGCCGGCACCGCACCCTGGGTGTTCTTCATGCCCGAGCGCAAGGCGTTCTTGCGGCGCAATTCGATGGCATCGACACCGAGGCGATCGGCGATTTCGTCGACCATCATCTCGGTCGACGCCATGCTCTGCAGCGTGCCGTAGCCGCGCATCGACCCGGCTTCCACCGCGCGCGAGTGATAGGCGGTGACCTGCAGGTCGTTCTGCGGCATGTAGTAGATCGACTGCGCCGCCGTGGCGCCGACTGCTGCCACGGACGGGCTGTAGTTGACCCGGCCGCCGCCGTCGACGCTCATTTCGGCGCGGAAGATCTTGAAGCTGTGATCGGTCTTGTCCACCGCCAGCTGGTAGCGGATGTCGAACGGGTGACGCTTGATGCCACTCTGGAACTGCTCGTAGCGGTCGTTGGCCAGGCGCACCGGCACACCGGCGCCGTACAACGCCGCCAAGGCTGCGTAGTAGACGAAGATGTTATGGTCTTTCGAGCCGTAGCCGACGGTGTAGCCAGGGTGCATGTTCAGGTTGGCCAGGCCGAAACGCGACGGCGCGATCATCTTCGCGGTCTCGGTAGCAGTCTCCAGTGGGCACTGCGTCGCAACCACAAAGTGCAGTGTCCTGGTCGCCGGGTCGTACCAGCCGTTGCCGTTGTCCGGCTCCATGGCGGCCGGCTCGATCGACGGTGTCTTGTAGCGTTCGTCGAACACCAGCCAGTTGTCCGGCGGCGTATCGATCTGCTGCTTCATGCGGTCGGCGTAGAACAGGCCGCGCTCGGTCAGGTTGCCGTGCAGGTTCGGCTGGGAATTCCACACCGGGCGACGGTTCTTCAGCATCGGGAACAGGATCGAGTCCTTGAGGCTGGCGAATTCGTCTTCGTCGGCCGAGGTCGGGCCACCCACGCGCACGTAGCGGAAGCTGCCGTAGGGATCGCCTTCGTAATATGGCACCTGGGCGCCGTAACGAATTGCTTTGTCATTGAACTTGAGCTGGGCCTTGGCCTGGCGGAAACGTTCGAAATCATTCCAGATCAGGATCGCCACCGGGTGACCGATGAACATCGGCACCTTGCCTTCAGGCAGCAACGGATCCGGCGCGTGCTCTTCCGGGAAGACGATGCCGTCCTTGACCAGGTCGTCGGCGGTGACGATGCGGTCAGGCTGCAGGTCGGCGCCGAGCCACGACAGGTCATAACCTGCGTAGATGCGGTCGGCCTTGATGGTTTTCAGCAGCATGGCGTGGCCTTGCTGTTGCGGCCAGCCCGGCATGTCCTTGGCACGGATGTCGCGGGCAAAGACCTTGCTGCCGCAGACCTTGGACAAGGCATCGTTACGGGCGCGCGCCTGGCCGTTGTTGCCGAGCCACTGCTCGGACGGCACGGTCACGCTGTTTTCCATCAAGGCTGCCAGCGCCTGACTGCCGAGCGGTGCAAGCGTCACGCTCACACCCGCCACCAGCCCGCCCTGGAGGAACGAGCGCCGGGATATTTCACGGTTGGACATGGATCATCCTATGGGCGGTCATGGGGGCCGCCCTTCTGGTTATGTTCTGGAAATCTCGAGTCTTGCAGAAGCCCTTCTTGACGATGCAAAGGGCTGTAATGACAGTGCAAAGCTGACCGAAAGGTTAACTTTAAAGGTTTATGCGCTCGCGGAAAACAAAAAACTGACCAAGGAATCAAAAAACCGCGGCTTTTCGACGCAGCAGATCGATGAACAGGCCCAGCTCCCGACTGATGTGTTCGCCCTTGCGCAACAACAACCCGAACGGCGCCAATTGCACATCCAGCTCAACCGGCAACGCCACCACCAAGCCCATTTTAAGGTAGTCGCGCAATGCGGTTTCCGACAGGACCATGATCGCATCGGTCAGTTGAATCAGCTGCTGCATGGAGTACACCGAACTGCACTCGATGATGTCCGCCGGCAGCGGCAAGGCCAGGCGCTGCAAGGCCTGGTCCAGGCCGATGCGCGCCGGACTGGTTTCCGGTTGCAGGATCCACGGCCAGCCGTTGACCAGTTCGGCCATCTCCAGTGTCTCGCGCCTGGCCAGCGGGTGGCCGGCATGCACCACCACCAGCAGGCGTTCGTTGCCCAGTTGTTCGAATTCATAGTGCTCGCTATCGGTGGCGGCATTGCGCCGGGCGATGGCCAGGTCGATGCGGCCCTGTTCCAGCAACTGGATCACCTGGTCGCTGGTGTCGCCCATGATGCGAATCCGCAGCTGCGGGTTGAGCGCCTTGATCTCGGCAATCGAATCCATCACCAGGTCCGGCGCCGCGCCCATGATGGTGCCGATCGACAGATAGCCGTAACCGCCCTGTTGCCGCGCGATCAGATCCTCGGCGCAACGGTCGAGGCCACTGATGGCCGACTCGGCAAAGCGAATCAATTCCTGACCCAGCGCCGTCGGTCGCATGCCCCGGGGTAAACGCTCGAACAGGTCGCAACCAAACATGTCTTCAATTTCATGGAGCATGCGGGTGGCGGCCGGTTGCGACATGTTCAGGCTTTGCGAAGCGCGGTGCAGGTTCTGGCTGGAATTGAGCGTCACCAGCATGTGCAAATGCTTGTAGCGCAGGCGGTTGAGCAGGCTGCGGGAGATGATGGGCGTGGTCATGGCGGGCCTTGTTATCGATACCCTTAGGGTATCAGTTGTTAGCTAGATTCGATTTGTAACGCATCGATCAGCGGCCGTACAGTCTTCCCCATAAGAACAAATGCCCTACCAAAGGAAAACCGCGATGAAGACTCTACCCGCGCCTCTGCTCGCCAAGATTTCCTGGCGGCTGCTCCCATTTCTCCTGCTGATGTACATCATGGCCTTCCTCGACCGCGCCAACGTCGGGTTCGCCAAGCAAGCTTTCCAGGCCGATACCAATATCAGTGACGCCGCCTTCGCCTTCGGCGCCGGGGTGTTCTTCGTCGGTTATGCCCTGCTCGAAGTGCCGAGCAACCTGATCCTGCACCGCGTCGGCGCCCGTTTGTGGATGTGCCGGATCATGGTCACCTGGGGCCTGGTCTCCGCAGCCATGGTCTTCGCCCACACCGAAACCAGCTTCTACATCCTGCGCTTCCTGCTGGGCGTGGCCGAAGCCGGATTTTTTCCCGGCGTGATCCTCTACCTCACCTACTGGTTCCCCAGCGCCGTACGCGGCAAGGCCATGGGTTTCTTCTACTTCGGCGCGCCGCTGGCGTTCATCTTCGGCAGCCCGTTGTCCGGCCTGCTGCTGGAGTTGGACGGCTTTGTCGGCTTCCACGGCTGGCAGTGGCTGTTCGCCGTTGAAGGCTTGATGGCCACGGCGGTAGGTATCTGGGCGTACTTTTACCTGGACAACCGCCCGGCGGATGCCAAATGGCTGACGGTCGAAGAACGCCAGCAGGTGCAGAACCTGCTCGATCAGGAAGACAGCCACAAACAGAATCACGGTCGCAGCCTGCTCAACGTGATCTGCCAGCCGTCGGTGCTGTACCTGTGCCTGATCTACCTCTTGATCCAGGCCAGCGTCTACGGCGTGGTGTTCTACCTGCCGACCCAGGTCGGCGGATTGCTGGGCACCAAGGTCGGGCTGATGGTCGGGCTGGTCACGGCGATCCCATGGATTTGCGCGCTGGTGGCGGCTTACCTGATTCCCGGCTACAGCGACCGCACCGGCGAACGCCGCCGCACCGCCAGCCTGACCCTGCTGATGGCCGCCGCCGGTATCGCCTGCTCGGTGACCTTCAGCAGTCCGTTCCTGGGCATCGTCGCCCTGTGCTTCGCCGCGTCCGGTTTCATCGCCGTGCAACCGGTGTTCTGGACCTTCCCTTCCAGCTACCTCGCCGGCAGCGCCGCGGCGGCCGGCATCGCCCTGATCAACTCGTTCGGTGCCCTCGGCGGCTTCATCGCCCCGGTGCTGAAGAACTGGGCCGAAGGCGCCTTCCATTCTCCGGCAGCCGGCCTGTACCTGCTGTCCGCCACCACCGTCATCGCCGCGTTGCTGGTCCTGGGCGTGCGTTCGCCCGGGCATGAAGCTTCGAACAAACCGGCCACCGTTTAAACCTGACCGCCGTTAAAAAAAGGAATCACACCATGGGCATTCCAACCATCAAGCACGTCCGCGCTTTCACTCTGCGAGGCGGCGGCGCGGATTACCACGATCAGGCCGATGGCCACTGGATCGACGATCACATTGCCACGCCGATGAGCAAATACCCGGAGTACCGCCAGAGCCGCCGCACCTTCGGCATCAACGTGCTCGGCACCCTGGTGGTGGAGATCGAAGCCAGCGACGGCACGGTTGGTTTTGCGGTGACCACGGGCGGCGAGCCGGCCGCCTACATCGTCGAGAAACACCTGGCGCGCTTCCTCGAAGGGGCGAAAGTCACCGACATCGAAAAGATCTGGGACCAGATGTACCAATCGACCCTGTATTACGGGCGCAAAGGCATCGTGATCAACACGATTTCCGGGGTCGACCTGGCGCTGTGGGACTTGCTCGGCAAGATCCGCCAGGAGCCGGTGCACCAGTTGCTCGGCGGCGCGGTGCGCGATGAATTGCAGTTCTACGCCACCGGCGCCCGCCCGGACCTGGCGCAGAAAATGGGTTTTATCGGCGGCAAGATGCCGCTGCACCATGGCCCGGCCGAAGGCGAGGAAGGCCTGCGCAAGAACCTCGAAGAACTGGCGACCATGCGCGAACGGGTCGGCCCGGACTTCTGGCTGATGCTCGATTGCTGGATGAGCCTGGACCTCAACTACGCCACCAGACTGGCGGTCGGCGCCCACGAACATGGCTTGAAGTGGATCGAAGAAGCCCTGCCGCCGGACGATTACTGGGGCTACGCGGCCCTGCGCAACAACGTGCCCAAAGGCATGCTGGTGACCACCGGCGAACATGAAGCCACCCGCTGGGGCTTCCGCATGCTGCTGGAGATGGGCTGCTGCGACATCATCCAGCCGGATGTCGGCTGGTGCGGCGGCCTCACCGAACTGGTGAAGATCTCGGCCCTGGCCGACGCCCACAACGCCCTGGTCATTCCCCACGGCTCGTCGGTGTACAGCTATCACTTCGTCGCCACCCGGCATAACAGCCCGTTCGCCGAATTCCTGATGATGGCGCCCAAAGCCGACGAAGTGGTGCCGATGTTCCATCCGCAATTGCTCGGCGAACCGGTACCGGTGAACGGTCGCATGCGCCTGTCGGCACTCGACCAGCCAGGATTCGGCGTGACCCTCAACCCGGAATGCCAACTGCATCGGCCGTATAGCCGCTGAGCCAGGAGTTCGTGATGAACATGCCGCACAACGCTTTCAAGGCCGCCCTGAACAAACCTGCGCCGCAATATGGCATCTGGGCCGGGTTCGCCACCGGCTACGCCGCCGAGATCGTCGCCACCACCGGTTATGACTGGATGCTGATCGACGGTGAACACGCACCCAATACCGTGCCCGGCGTACTCGCCCAATTGCAGGCCGTGGCGCCCTACCCCACGGCACCCATCGTGCGCGCCGTGAATGGCGACGCCAACCTGATCAAGCAGGTGCTGGATATCGGTGCGCAGACGCTGATGATCCCGATGGTCGAAACCGCCGAACAGGCCCAGGCCCTGGTCCGCGCCATGCGGTACCCACCCCACGGCATCCGTGGCGTCGGCGGCGGCCTGACCCGCGCCACTCGCTGGGACGGCGTGCCGGATTACCTGAACACCGCCCATGAACAGCTGTGCCTGATCGTGCAGGTGGAATCGCGGCTCGGCGTGGAAAACGTCGCAGCCATTGCCGCCGTCGAAGGCGTCGACGCGGTGTTCATCGGCCCGGCGGATCTGTCCATTGGTCTGGGCCATGCCGGCAATCCCGGTCACCCGGAAGTTCAGGAACGCATTCAACACGCGGTCAACGCGACGCTGGCGGCCGGCAAGGCCTGCGGCATCCTCGCACCCAATGAAGAAGACGCGCGGCGCTATCAGGGCTGGGGCTGCCAGTTCATCGCCGTGGCCATCGACATCAGCCTGCTGCGCCAGAGCGCCATGGCCACCCTCGCCCGCTACCGCACACCGGCCACCGAACACGCGCCGTCGCGTACCTACTGATCAGCCAAGGAGTCGTTCCATGTCATCCGTGCCTGTTTACGAAAACTTCATCAACGGCCAGTTCGTGGCCAGCGCTGCCCACATTGACGTGATCAACCCGGCCACCGGTGCCTTGTTGTCGAAGGTGCCGGCGTCGAATGCCGAAGACGTCGATCGCGCCCTCGCTGCGGCGCGCTCCGCGCAAAAGGACTGGGCGCGCAAGCCGGCGAATGAGCGCGCCGGTTACCTACGGCGCATCGCCGCCAAACTGCGGGAAAACGTTGCGCACCTGGCGCGCACCATCACCCTGGAACAAGGCAAGATCAGCGGCCTGGCCGAAGTCGAAGTCAACTTCACCGCCGACTACCTCGACTACATGGCCGAGTGGGCGCGGCGCATCGAAGGTGAAATCATCACCAGCGACCGCCAGAACGAAAACATCTTCCTGTTCCGCAAACCCCTGGGGGTGGTGGCGGGGATCCTGCCGTGGAATTTCCCGTTCTTCCTGATTGCCCGCAAGATGGCCCCCGCCCTGCTGACCGGCAACACCATCGTCATCAAACCGAGTGAAGAAACGCCGAACAACTGTTTCGAGTTCGCCCGACTGGTGGCAGAAACCGACCTGCCGCCCGGTGTATTCAACGTGGTTTGCGGTGACGGCCAGGTTGGCGCGGCGCTCAGTGGGCACAAAGGCGTGGACATGATCAGTTTCACCGGCAGCGTCGCCACCGGTTCACGGATCATGGCCGCCGCCGCACCGAACATCACCAAGCTCAATCTGGAACTGGGTGGCAAGGCCCCGGCCATCGTGCTGGCGGATGCCGACCTGGACCTGGCGGTGAAGGCCATTCGCGATTCGCGGATCATCAACAGCGGCCAGGTGTGCAATTGCGCCGAGCGGGTGTATGTCGAACGCAAGGTGGCGGATCAATTCATCGAGCGCATCGCCGCCGCCATGAGCGCGACCCGCTATGGCGACCCGATTGCGCAACCCGATGTGGAGATGGGCCCGCTGATCAATCGCCAGGGCCTGGACAGCGTCAACCGTAAAGTCCGTACAGCACTGAGCCAGGGCGCCAGCCTGATCAGCGGCGGGCAGGTTGCCGACCTGCCGAACGGCTTTCACTTCCAGCCCACGGTCCTGGCGGGCTGCCGCGCCGACATGGAGATCATGCGCGAGGAAATCTTCGGTCCGGTGCTGCCGATCCAGATCGTCGACGACCTGGATGAAGCCATCGCCCTGGCCAACGACTGCGACTATGGCCTGACCTCGTCGATCTACACCCGGGACCTGAGCAAGACCCTGCACGCCATGCGCGAGCTGGATTTTGGCGAAACCTACGTCAATCGCGAGAACTTCGAAGCGATGCAGGGGTTTCATGCCGGGGTGCGTAAATCGGGGATTGGCGGGGCGGATGGCAAGCATGGGTTGTATGAGTACACCCATACTCATGCGGTGTATCTGCAGGGCTGAATACCTGCGGTGTTGCTGATGCCGCCTTCGCGAGCAAGCCCGCTCCCACATTGGTTTCTGTGTCGAACACACAATCAAATGTGGGAGCGGGCTTGCTCGCGAAGACGTCAGATCAGTCAACACAAGACCATCAGAAGTCCACAGTCGCCGACAGCAAATAGGTCCGTGGCGTCGACAGCGTCAACCCCGGCTCGCTGTCATCCGAAGCCCCCGCCGAACTCCAGTAGCGCTTGTCCGCCACGTTCTCGATATTGCCCCGCACGGTAATGGTCTTTTCATCAACCCTGAACGCATAACGCGCGCCCACGTCGAAACGCTCCCACGAATCGATTTCCTTGTTGTTGGACTGGTCCAGGTACTGCGAGCTGGAGTAGATGCCGCGACTGGTCAGGGTCAGGCCCTGGACGTTCGGCACGTCCCACTCGGCGCCCAGGTTGACGTTGTACTTCGGCGTGGCCGGCGCGCGGTTGCCGTCGAAGGTGCCATTGGTGGTGTCGTTCAACTCGCTGTCGATGTACATCACCCCACCGAGCAGCCGGAATCCGTCGAGCGGTTCGCCGAACACGCTCAGCTCCACACCATCGTTCTGCCGCTTGCCGTTGGGGCCGAAGACCCGCGTTGTGGCGTTGGTCTCGTAGGCCGGTTGCTTGATCCGGAACACCGCAGCGGTGACCGCGAACGCACCGGCGTCGTACTTGGCGCCGACCTCGACCTGGCGACTGATGAACGGCGGGAAGATTTCATCCTCGTTGATCGAGGTGGACGGGGCGATCTTGCCCTGGCTCAGGCCTTCCATGTAGTTGGCGTACAGCGACAGCTTGTCGGTGGCCTTGAACAGGATGCCACCCGATGGCGAGAATTTTTCCTCGTCATAGGCGGTGTCGCCCTTGACGTCATCCGACCAGTCATCCACCTGCACCCGCTGCCAGCGGCCGCCGAGGGTCAGCAGCAGGCGGTCATCGAAGAAACCCAGGGTGTCGGACAAGGCCACGCTGCTGAAGCGGTTCTCGGTATAGACCTCTGGGTCGAAGCGCGTGGGCCGTACGGGTGTCGGGGTTTCCACGGGGTCGTAAAGGTTGCTGGGGGCCGCAGCGTAACGGGCGCCGCCATTCTCGAAGTCCATGTAGAAATAGCTGGCGGCCAGGTTGACCTGATGGCTGACCGGGCCGGTATGAAACCAGTTGCGCACGCCGGCCGTGGCCGTGCGCACGTTTTCGTCGCGGGTGAAGTCCCGCGGCAGCACGCTGAAATCACCCGCATCGTTGGTGACCGCTACGGCATGCCTGAGAAAGTCATGGTTGCTTTTGCGCGCGCCCACACCGCCGTACAACAGCACTGAATCGCTGACATCGAATTCACCGTTCAGCGTGCCGAAAGTGTCCGTGGTGCGCGCCTGGCTCCAGGGCTGCGCATAGTTGTCGCGGACATCGTTGGCATTCGGCACCTTCGCGTTGACGCCAATCTGCACGCGCTCCTGGGGGGCATCGGTATTACGTTCGGTGTGGCCGATGTCGGTCGAGAGGCGCAGGCGGTCACCGCGAAAATCCAGGCCCAGCACCGCCATCTCGCGGTCGACGCTCTGGTGATCCCAGTCGGTGTCGCCAGACTGCTTCACGCCGTTGAAACGAATGCCGAACATGTCCTCCTCACCAAAGCGCCGGCCTACATCCACGGCACCGCCAAGCTGGTTGTTGGAGGCGTAACTGCCGGTGAACGAGGTGATCGGCTGGTCGGTCGCACGCTTTGGCACCACGTTGATCCCGCCGCCCACGCTGCCCCGTGGCGAGATGCCGTTGACCAGCTGGCTGGGGCCCTTGAGGATGTCGACGCGGTCGGCCATCTCCATGTCGATGGTATAGGTCGGCAGGACACCGTACAGACCGTTGTAGGAAACATCGCTGTTGAACAGGCTGAGTCCGCGAATGGTGAACTGCTCATAACGCCCTCCCGCCGGATTGGTCGCGCGAACCGAGGGATCGCTGGCCACCAGGTCGCCCAGGGTACGCGCCTGCAGGTTTTTCACCGCCTCGCTGGTGTAGGTGGTCATGCTGAACGGCGTTTCCATGAAGTCTTGCGAGCCGAGCAAGCCTTGCGAGCCACGGCGTGCAACCTGGCCACCGGCGTACACCGGGTCGACGGCGTCACCCGCTGTCGCGTAAATGGAAGTGGCGCCCAGTTGCAGGCTGCTGCCCGATGGTTCGGGAATCAGGATGTACGCCTGCTCGCCCACCGGTTGCAGTTGCAGGCCGGAATTCTGCAACAGGCGCACGAAGCCCTCCTCCACCCCATAGTTACCGGAAAGTCCCGCACTGCTGCGACCGCTGACCAGCGCCGGATCCACCGACAGGTTGACCCCGGCCAGGCCGGCGAACCGGGTGAGCGCATCGCTCAGGCTGCCGGCCGGCACCTGATAACTGCGACGAGTGGCGTCTTCGGCCCAGGCATGGCTGATGAAGATCGGGCTGGCACTCAGGCTCAACAACAGGCTCAGGCGCAACAACGGGCGCAGACCGGACGACGCCGGGCGTGGACGGCAAGACTTTACGGCGGGCATTGAAAAGGCTCTCTTGTGCGTTCAGTTGCCTTGAATGACAAGCGAGTCGAAAAAAGGGGACAGGCTTCACGCAACTTTTTTGCGCGGCGTCAGCGTTACCCAATAGCGAGTACGCATTTCCACCTCCAGCGGCAGGCTGGCCGCGAGCAGCGCGAGGATGCGATCGGTGTCGTCCAGGCGGAAACTGCCAGTGACCCGCAGCGCTTCGAGTTCCGGCGCCCAACGCAGGACACCCGGTCGATAGCTGTCGAGTTCGCGCAGGAATTCCCCCAGTGGCTGGTTGCTGGCCATCAATACGCCTTCGCGCCAGCCGGGTTGCAACACATCAAAAGCCTGTATCGCGGCGGCACCTGCCGCTTGCAGATCGACCTGCTGGCCCGCGCGCAACGTCAGCGCCGCGCCCTGCAAGGGTTGCAACTGCACGGCACCGCTGAACACCGATACCCGGCATCCGCGGCTGCCCTGGCGCACGCAGGCTTCGCCTTGACTGACGGTCACCTGACCGAACCGGGTCTGGATCATCAAGGGCGATGCACCCGGCACCTTCAGCGACATTTCGCCCTCCACCAGTTTCACCCGACGATTCGGCAAATCCACATCGACGGCGCTGGCCGTATTGAGCTGCAGGACACTGCCATCGGCCAGGGGTACCTGCTTGCGCTCGCCCGTGGCGGTGTGCAGGTCGGCGCGCCAGACGTCCAGTGGCAATTGCCGGCTGATCAGCCAGGCTGCCGGCACCAGCGCCACCGCGCCCAATGCGCGCTTGAGCACTACGCGTCGCGCAGGATCGGGGCGATCGAGGCTGCTCATGGCCAGCGCGGGAGGCAGGTCGGCAAAGCGCTGGCGCAAGGCCTGGGCCTTTTGCCAGGCGTGTTCATGACTGCGGCAGCTGTCGCGCCAGCGTTGCAGGTTCGCCCGGTCCTGATCGGTGGCACCTCCGGACTCGAGCAACGCCAGCCACTGCGCGGCGGCGCGCACGGCCTGGCGAACGTCGGCCGCCGGGCTGGTCACAGGTCCACCAACAGGCAATGCTCATAGGCTTGGGCCATGTAGCGTTTGATCGTACGTTCCGACACCGACAGGCGCTCGGCGATCTGCTGGTAGGTCAAGCCCTCGAGCTGACTCCAGAGAAACGCCCGGCGCACGGCCCTGGGCAAACCATCGAGCAGTTCGTCCAGCGCTTGCAGGGTTTCCAGCAGCAGCCAACGCTGTTCCGGGGACGGCGCACATTCTTCGGGCAGGGACGCCAACGCACTCAGGTAAGCCTGTTCCAGACTGCGCCGCTGGTAGAAATTGCTCAGCAGGCGCTTGCCCACCGTCAGCAGATAGGCACGGGGCTCTTGCAGGTCGGCAATGCGCTGGGAGCTGGCGAGCAAACGCAAGAAGGTATCCTGGCTCAGGTCCGCCGCATCACAAGCGTTGCCCATGCGTCGCCTCAGCCAGCTCTCAAGCCAGCTACGGTGATCGCGGTACAGGTCGTGAAGGGTTTGCTCCTTCGCCATCGCTGCATCACTCATCTGAAGAAACCCTGTGCCAGGCGTTATCGTAAATGAGAGTGATTCTAATTAATGTCACGAGGCAGCACCAAGTGCTTTATGCAGCGGATGCGCAGAAAGATTGGACGGCAAGCGTCATCGAGGAGAAAAAGGCATATTCCAGAAACAAAAAACCCCGGTCTTTCGACCAGGGTCTTTGCTATCGACTCGAAGTAGCCAGTGGCTTTCTTCGTAGCTCCAAGGCGTTCAGTGGGCCTTGGAGCAGATATGGCGCAGCGGACGGGACTCGAACCCGCGACCCCCGGCGTGACAGGCCGGTATTCTAACCGACTGAACTACCGCTGCGTATCGCTTTGAGCAGATGCTCAAGTAACTCGTCTGATTGAAAACTCAGTAGCTTTTCAATCTCGAGCCAGGCAGGCCTGACTCGGAAAATATGGCGCAGCGGACGGGACTCGAACCCGCGACCCCCGGCGTGACAGGCCGGTATTCTAACCGACTGAACTACCGCTGCGCGTCGGTGCAGGCATTTCAGCCTACGGCTTGCTTTCGCAAGTTTCTCGGGAGTGGTGGGTGATGACGGGATCGAACCGCCGACATTCTGCTTGTAAGGCAGACGCTCTCCCAGCTGAGCTAATCACCCGTTTGCATCTCCGAGGCCGCGAAATTTACGCAGGTAGCGAACCTAAGTCAATAGCAGGATTGAAGTTTTTTTTAAAAACAGCTTTTAGCGGCAAGCTTTGAGCTACAAGAGAGAAGCGGTTACCCACGAAGCAGGCGCACCGCTGTCAGGCTTTAACTTGCAGCTTGAAGCTTGAAGCTGCCCTTCACTGCTCATAGATCATCTTCTTGGTCATGCCGCCATCGACCACAAACTCCTGGCCAGTGACAAAACCAGCATTCTTCGACAGCAGCCAGGCCACCATCGCCGCCACATCCTCAACCGTCCCTACCCTGCCCGCCGGATGCTGGGCATGGTCGGCATCGGTTAGCGGCTCGGCACGACGCAGCGAAGGGTCCCGCGCATCGATCCAGCCGGGGCTCACGGCATTGACCCGAATCTCCGGACCAAGACTGATCGCCAGTGCGTGAGTCAGGGCCAACAAACCGCCCTTGCTCGCGGCATAGGCCTCGGTGTCCGGTTCCGACTGCCCGGCGCGGGTCGAGGCCAGGTTGACGATCGCCCCGCTATGGGCCCGCAGGTACGGCGCACAGTGCTTGGCCAACAGCATCGGCCCACTGAGGTTCACCGCCAGCACCCGGTTCCAGTACGCCAGGTCGAGGCTTTCCAGGGTGATGTTATGCGGATCGGCCACCGCTGCATTGCACACCAGCGCATCCAGGCGCCCGAACTGCCCCAGCACCTCGGCAACGCCCAGGGCCACCTGCCCTTCGTTGGAGACGTCCATGGCGATGAACCAGGCGTTGTCGCCCAGCACCTTCGCCACCCTCGAGCCACGATCGCGATCCAGGTCCGTGAGCACCACTTGCCAGCCTTCGCTGATCAACCAGGCCGCAATACCCAGGCCAATGCCCCGCGCCGCGCCGGTCACCAGCGCGACGCGACCATTGGAACCCGGTGGCGTGGACAACTCGATCACAAGGCAGCCAACCCGCGCGCCAGGTCGGCTTGCAGGTCTGCCACGTCTTCCAGGCCGACCGCAATGCGGATCAGGCTGTCACGAATACCCGCAGCTTCACGCTCCTGGGGCGCCAGGCGGCCGTGGGAGGTGGTGCTCGGGTGGGTGATGGTGGTCTTGCTATCGCCCAGGTTCGCCGTGATCGAAATCAGGCGGGTCGCATCGATGAAGCGCCAGGCGCCCTCTTTGCCGCCCTTGACCTCGAAACTCACTACCGCGCCGAAGCCCTTCTGCTGACGCAGGGCCAGCTCGTACTGCGGATGGCTCTTGAGACCGGCGTAATGGACTTTCTCGATGCCGTCCTGCTGCTCCAGCCACTCGGCCAGCTCCTGGGCGTTGGCACAATGGGCCTTCATCCGCAGGTTGAGGGTTTCCAGGCCCTTGAGGAAGATCCAGGCGTTGAACGGGCTCAGGGTCGGCCCGGCGGTGCGCAGGAAGCCAACCACTTCTTTCATCTGCTCGCTGCGCCCGGCCACGACCCCGCCCATGCAACGGCCCTGGCCGTCGATGAACTTGGTCGCCGAGTGCACGACGATGTCCGCACCCAGTTTCAGCGGCTGTTGCAGCGCCGGGGTGCAGAAGCAGTTGTCGACCACCAGCATCGCGCCCTTGGCGTGCGCGATGTTCGCCAGTTCGGCGATATCCACCAGCTCAGCCAACGGGTTGGACGGCGATTCGACGAACAGCAACTTGGTGTTGGCCTTGATCGCCGCGTCCCAGCCGGACAGGTCCGCCAGGGGCACGTAGTCGACTTCGACACCGAAGCGCTTGAAGTACTTCTCGAACAGGCTGATGGTCGAGCCGAATACGCTGCGCGACACCAGCACGTGGTCGCCGGCACTGCACAGGCTCATCACCACCGCCATGATCGCGGCCATGCCGGTGGCGGTGGCCACGGCTTGCTCGGCGCTTTCCAGGGCGGCAATGCGCTCTTCGAAGGCACGTACGGTCGGGTTGGTGTAGCGCGAGTAGACGTTACCCGGCACTTCCCCGGCAAAACGTGCGGCGGCGTCGCCAGCGGTGCGGAATACATAGCTGGAAGTGAAGAACATCGGATCACCGTGTTCGCCTTCCGGCGTACGGTGCTGACCGGCACGTACGGCCAGGGTATCGAACGCTACGCCTTCGAGGTCGCTGTCCAACCGACCGGCATCCCAATCCTGACTCATGCTGTCACTCCTTGCCTTATTCGGTAGTAGATACGAAACCGGCCCTGCAGGAGCGTGGCTTGCCCGCGAAGGATCCTTTGGATACGCCAAAAGCTTCGCGGCAAGCCTCGCTCCTACAAGGCCGGCTTTACTCAGTTGTTGTACAGATCGATGATCGCGCTGACCGCCTGGGTCTTGACCTTGGAGGCATCGTTACGTGCCTGTTCGATCTTGTTCAGGTAAGCCTCGTCGACATCGCCGGTCACATACTTGCCGTCGAACACCGCGCAATCGAAGTTCTCGATCTTGATCTTGCCGCCACCGACCGCTTCGATCAAGTCAGGCAGGTCCTGATAGATCAGCCAGTCGGCGCCGATCAGGTCCGCAACGTCCTGGGTCGAACGGTTGTGGGCGATCAGCTCGTGGGCGCTCGGCATGTCGATGCCATAGACGTTCGGGAAACGCACGGCCGGGGCTGCGGAGCAGAAGTAGACGTTCTTGGCGCCCGCTTCGCGTGCCATCTGGATGATCTGCTTGCAGGTGGTGCCGCGCACGATCGAGTCGTCCACCAGCATCACGTTCTTGCCGCGGAATTCCAGTTCGATGGCGTTGAGCTTCTGGCGTACGGATTTTTTCCGCGCAGCCTGGCCCGGCATGATGAAGGTCCGGCCGATGTAGCGGTTCTTCACGAAACCTTCGCGGAATTTCACGCCCAGGTGGTTCGCCAGCTCCAGGGCCGCGGTGCGGCTGGTGTCCGGGATCGGGATGACCACGTCGATGTCGTGATCAGGACGTTCGCGCAGGATCTTCTCGGCGAGCTTCTCGCCCATGCGCAGGCGCGCCTTGTACACCGACACGCCGTCGATGATCGAGTCCGGACGCGCCAGGTAGACGTGTTCGAAGATGCACGGGGTCAGGGACGGGTTGGTCGCGCACTGACGGGTGTGCAGCTTGCCGTCTTCGGTGATGTAGACCGCTTCGCCCGGTGCCAGGTCGCGGATCAGGGTGAAACCGAGCACGTCCAGGGACACGCTCTCGGAGGCGATCATGTACTCGACGCCTTCGTCGGTGTGACGCTGGCCGAACACGATCGGGCGGATGCCGTGCGGGTCGCGGAAACCGACGATGCCGTAGCCGGTCACCATGGCCACTACCGCGTAGCCACCGACGCAGCGGTTGTGCACGTCGGTAACGGCAGCGAACACGTCTTCTTCGGTCGGCTGCAGCTTGCCGCGCTGGGCCAGCTCGTGTGCGAACACGTTCAGCAGTACTTCCGAATCGGAGCTGGTGTTGACGTGGCGCAGGTCAGATTCGTAAATCTCCTTGGCCAACTGTTCAACGTTGGTCAGGTTACCGTTGTGCGCCAGGGTGATGCCGTAAGGCGAGTTGACGTAAAACGGTTGAGCTTCGGCCGAAGTCGAGCTGCCCGCGGTCGGATAGCGCACATGGCCAATGCCCATGTGGCCGACCAGGCGCTGCATGTGACGCTGCTGGAACACGTCACGCACCAGGCCGTTGTCCTTGCGCAGGAATAACCGGCCATCATGGCTGGTCACGATACCGGCAGCGTCCTGGCCGCGGTGCTGGAGGACGGTTAGCGCGTCATACAGCGCCTGATTGACGTTCGACTTACCGACGATACCGACGATGCCACACATGCGACGCAACCCCTACTTAATGGATCTGAACTGAACAACACTCACTGAGGCGTTTTGGCCATCGGCAAGAGCTGCTCCTTGAACGGTATATCAGCGGGTACGCTGATACCGCTGGCAAGCCACTGACTGCTCCACCCGAGAATCAGGTTCTTGGACCAGTCGGCGACCAATAAAAATCTTGGCACGAGCTGGGACTCTTTCCACCACCCGTCCTGCTGTACCGGCCCCAGGCTCAACAGCCCGACCGCCACGACCACCAGCAACACGCCACGCGCCGCGCCGAAGGCCATGCCGAGGAATCGATCGGTCCCGGACAACCCGGTGACGCGAACCAACTCGCCGATAAGATAATTGATCATTGCGCCTACGATCAGCGTGGCGACAAACATGATGGCACAGCCCGTGATTATACGAGCCGATGGGGTCTGGATGTATCCGGCGAGGTACTCGGACAATGAGCCACCAAACATCCAGGCAACGGCTCCTGCGATGATCCAGGTCACGAGCGACAGTGCTTCCTTGACGAAGCCGCGGCTCAGACTGATCAATGCGGAGATGGCGACGATTGCAACGATCGCCCAGTCAACCCAGGTAAATGGCACAGTGCAGCCTACAGACGGATAAGGCGGCGCATTTTAGCAGAGCCCATGCTTATCGGTAAGCTGCGATTGTCAGTGCATTTCAAATCGTGTCGATAGATTTAGCCACGCTCTGGCTGAAAGCGCACGACAAAGCCCTTGAGGTTCTGCTGGCGGTTCAGCAAGTCGCGCAGGCGATCGGCTTCTGCACGCTCGATCAGCGGCCCGACGAACACCCGATTCTTGCCATCGGCAGTGCGGATGTAGGCATTGTAACCCTGGCTGCGCAGGGTTTTCTGCAGCTTTTCCGCACTCTCACGGTTGGCCAGGCTGGCCAGTTGCACCGACCAGCTGACCGACAGGCCATTGGCGTCGACACGGCTTTGCGTGGTATCCGGCTTGCCCGGTGCGGCGCTGATCGGTTGCGACGGCGCCGTGGCAGGCTTGGCAGCCAGCGCCGGGACGGGCGCAGGTGCCGGGGGCGGTGTGACCGGTTTGACGGCAGGCGCCGGAGCGGCAGGCGCAACCGGGGCAACCGGCGCTTCCTGCTGGGCGATTTCCTCGTCGCTCGGCACGGGCTCCTGCGGCAGGGCCTGGGGTTCAGGCACCACCACCGGCTCCACCTGCACTTGCGGCATCACCGGCGCTTGCGGCGCCGCCGGGGCCTGGACCGTCACCTGGCGCTGCTCGTCCTGGCGGGAAAACAGCATCGGCAGGAAGATCACCGCCAACGCCACCAGAACCAGGGCGCCGACCATGCGCTGCTTGTAAGCCTTATCCAGCAATGCCATTTGCCGCTTCCTCCGTGGAGCGCCGGGCCAGCCACTCGAGGGCCTCGGCAACACAATAGAATGATCCGAACAACAGAATCTCGTCGTCGCTCGTCGCCCGCGCACACTGCCCTTCCAGGGCGGCGGCCACGCTGTCATAGGACGTCACCGCAGCACCGCGCTTGTCCAGCGCCTCGCGCAAGTCAGCCACCGGTCGCGCCCGCGGCGAATCCAGCGGCGCAACGGCCCAGTGCTCGACACTAGCACTCAATTCGCCCACAACACCATCCAGATCCTTGTCCGCCAGCAATCCGAAGACCGCCAGGCGCTTGCCAGCCGGTGGTCGGCTGGCCAGGCGACGGGCCAGATACTCGGCGGCATGGGGGTTATGCCCCACATCCAGCAACAAGTTAAGGCGCTTGCCCTGCCAGTCGACTTGCCGACGATCAAGACGACCGATCATCCGCGTCGCTTGCAGCGCCTGGACAATCTGCGCCTGCACCCAAGGTAAACCGAGCAGCAGATAGGCCTGCAACGCCAAGGCGGCGTTTTCCATCGGCAGGTCGAGCAACGGCAGGTCGCGCAGCTCGACTGCACGCCCTTGCGCGTCAACACCACGCCACTGCCAGCTGTGGTCAGTCACACCCAGGTCGAAATCGCGCCCACGCAGGAAAAACGGGCAGTTGAGCTCGCGCGCCTTGTCCAGCAGGGGTTGCGGGGGATTCAGGTCACCGCAGAGCGCGGGCGCGCCCTGACGGAAGATCCCGGCCTTCTCGAAAGCCACGGACTCACGGGTATCGCCCAGGTAATCCGCATGGTCGACGCCAATGCTGGTGACCAGCGCCATGTCGGCGTCCACCACGTTGACCGTGTCCAGACGCCCGCCCAAGCCGACTTCCAGCACCACGGCGTCGAGTCTGGACTGTTGAAACAGCCAGAACGCTGCCAGGGTACCCATCTCGAAATAGGTCAGGGATGTGTCGCCGCGGCCGGCCTCGACCGCCGTGAAAGCCCGGCACAGCTCGGCGTCAGTAGCTTCGACGCCATTGACCTGCACCCGCTCGTTGTAACGCAGCAGGTGCGGAGAACTGTAGACACCGACGTTCAGGCCCTGCGCCCGCAGCAATGACGCCACGAACGCACAGGTCGAGCCCTTGCCATTGGTGCCGGTGACCGTGATCACCCGAGGCGCCGGCTTGCCCAGTCCCATGCGGGACGCTACCTGCTGCGAGCGCTCAAGGCCCATGTCGATGGCCGAAGGGTGCAACTGCTCAAGGTAGGCGAGCCACTCGCCAAGGGTACGTTCGGTCATATGTTGGCAGGTACCGGTGGAACGACGATTGGCTCGATGGGTGCAGCGACGAATTTCGGCGTCGGCAGGCCCATCATTTGCGCCAGCAGGTTACCCAGGCGCGGCCGCAGTTCCTGACGGTGAATGATCATGTCGATCGCGCCGTGCTCCAGCAGGAACTCGCTGCGCTGGAAGCCTTCCGGCAGTTTTTCGCGCACGGTCTGCTCGATCACGCGCGGGCCGGCAAAGCCGATCAGGGCTTTCGGCTCGCCGACGATCACGTCGCCCAGCATCGCCAGGCTGGCGGAAACACCACCGTAGACCGGGTCGGTCAGCACGGAGATGAACGGAATGCCTTCTTCACGCAGACGCGCCAGGACCGCCGAGGTCTTGGCCATTTGCATCAGGGAGATCAGGGCTTCCTGCATCCGCGCGCCACCGGAGGCGGAGAAGCAGATCATCGGGCAGCGATTTTCCAGGGCGTAGTTGGCGGCGCGCACGAAGCGCTCACCGACGATGGCGCCCATCGAACCACCCATGAAGGAGAATTCGAACGCCGACACCACCACCGGCATGCCCAGCAGGGTACCGCTCATCGAGATCAGCGCGTCTTTTTCGCCGGTCTGCTTCTGCGCCGCGGTCAGGCGATCCTTGTACTTCTTGCCGTCGCGGAATTTCAGGCGGTCAACCGGCTCCAGGTCGGCGCCCAGTTCGGTACGACCTTCGGCATCGAGGAAGATGTCGATGCGCGCGCGTGCGCCGATACGCATGTGGTGATTGCACTTGGGGCAAACGTCCAGGGTCTTTTCCAGCTCTGGACGATACAGCACAGCCTCGCAAGACGGGCATTTGTGCCAAAGACCTTCAGGCACCGAGCTCTTCTTGACCTCGGAACGCATGATCGAAGGGATCAGTTTGTCTACTAACCAGTTGCTCATGCTTTCTTTCTCCAGTACCGGCGGCCCGAACGCTCTGGTTCGCAGCCCCGCGTATGCCCTTGAGCTAAATTCATGTGTGCGGCGATGTTCGATGGGTGCCGGGTCAGTGAAGCGTGACCTGCGTACAGCCCATCAATCCTCAGCCGTTTTGTACAGTGCAGTGGACGGCGGCAGTCTGCCAGCCGTCACATCAAGGTGCCACGGACTGCCTTGATGAATGCCTGAATCTTTGCGTGATCCTTGATGCCCTTGCTCGCCTCTACCCCGCCACTGACATCCACCGCATACGGTCGAACCCGCGCCACCGCCTCGGCGACGTTTTCCGGGGTCAGGCCGCCCGCCAGGATGATCGGCTTGCTCAAGCCTTGCGGTATCAATGACCAGTCGAACGCCTGACCGGTTCCACCGGGAACACCTTCGACATAGGCGTCGAGCAAAATACCGCTGGCACCCGGATAAGCGTCGCAAGCCGCCGCGATATCGTCCCCGGCCTTGACCCGCAGCGCCTTGATGTACGGACGATGCCAGCCTTCGCAGTCCTCAGAACTTTCATCGCCATGGAACTGCAACAGGTCCAGCGGCACCGCGTCGAGGATTTCTCCCAGCTCGCAACGGCTGGCGTTGACGAACAGGCCCACGGTGGTGACGAACGGCGGCAACGCCTTGATGATCGCGCGCGCCTGCTGGAACGTCACGTTCCGCGGGCTCTTGGCGTAGAACACAAAACCGATGGCATCGGCCCCGGCCTCGACCGCCGCCAACGCATCCTCTATGCGGGTAATCCCGCAAATCTTGCTGCGAACGGCTGACATGTCGATTAATCCCCACGGCAAATCCGAGAAAGTCCCGGATGGTAACAAAAGCGTTCGAAGGCGTCAGCCGTCAAGTTCGCTGAAACCGGTGAGGAAATGTGGGCCAATGAAACGCTCCGGCAGCTGGAACTCGTCACGATACTCGACCTGCACCAGATACAGGCCGAACGGATGCGCTGTCACCCCGCCGGAACGGCGAATACGGCTCTCCAGCACTTCCTTCATCCACTCCACCGGACGCTCGCCGGAACCGATGGTCATCAGTACGCCGGCAATGTTGCGCACCATGTGGTGCAGGAAGGCGCTGGCACGGATATCCAGCACGATCATCTTGCCGTGACGCGTGACGCGCAGGTGATGAAGCTCCTTGATCGGCGACTTGGCCTGGCACTGGCCGGCACGGAAGGCGCTGAAATCGTGGGTGCCCACCAGGTAGCGGGCCGCTTCGGCCATGCGCTCGACATCCAGCGGGCGGTGGTTCCAGGTGATTTCTTCGTTCAGGTGCGCCGGACGGATCTGGTCGTTGTAGATCACATAGCGATAGCGCCGGGCAATGGCCTTGAACCTGGCATGGAAATGCGCCGGCATGACCTTGGCCCAACTGACGCTGACATCGTGGGGCAGATTGATATTGGCACCCATGACCCAGGCCTTCATCGAACGCTCGACCTGCGTGTCGAAGTGCACGACCTGTCCACAGGCGTGCACGCCGGCATCGGTGCGCCCGGCGCAGAGCAGCGAAACGGGGGAGTCGGCCACCTTGGACAAGGCGTTTTCGAGGGTTTCCTGCACCGTGAGCACGCCCGAGGCCTGGCGCTGCCAGCCACGATAACGCGAGCCCTTGTATTCAACGCCCAACGCGATCCGGAAAAAGCCGTCGGCCGCCATTTCGGCGGCCGGGTTATCTATGTTTGCCAAGGAGGGACAGCCTGCTGATGTGCGCAAAGGGGGGCATTATAAGGCGGCCAGACGAGGACGCCAGTACAACAGAGGTTCCTGCGGTGAATGGGAGGGCCCCATCGCCAGCAGGCTGGCTCCCACAAGGGGTTTGTGTGGGAGCTAGCCTGCTGGCGATAGCGGCACCTCAGACACCATCACATCACCCGCAAACAAAAACGGCAGCCTCGATGGGCTGCCGTTCTGCTTGCAACAAATGACTCAAGCCAGACGCGCCAGCATCTCCCTGGCTTCGCTCTTCTGGCCGTCGTCGCCTTCGGTCACCACCTCGTTGAGGATGTCGCGGGCACCATCGTTGTCGCCCATGTCGATATAGGCCTGGGCCAGGTCGAGCTTGGTGGCGACTTCGTCTGTGCCGGAGAGGAAATCGAACTCCGGCTCGTCATCCACGGTGGCCAGGGCGTCATCTACCGTGAAGCTCGGCTCGCTGATGCTCCGGGACAGGTCGTCCAGTTCGGCGCTGACGTCATCCAGCTCAGTGCTGAACGCCTGCGCAGGCGGCGTTTCGTCCATTTCATCGGCCAGCGACAAGTCGAAATCGGCCGGTAGGTCCAGATCGTCGAGGGTCACTTGTGGCACGTCTGGTACTGGCGCGGCCGGCAGGTCCTTGATGTCTTCGTCCAGGCTCAGCAGGAAATCGTCTTCGGCCAGGATCGCCGGCGAAGGCTCGCCACCGAGGTCCATGTCCAGGTCGAACTCCGACAGGTCATCGAGGTTTTCCTTGATTTCAGTCTGTTGCTGCAAGACCGACTCGAAACTCAGGTCATCGTCCTGGGGGAAGTCTTCCAGGTCGGCCAGGGTTGCTTCCGGTGCTGGCTCTGGCAATGGCTCCGGCTCCGGTACTGGCGCAACCGTGACCGGCGTGACATTTTCCAGGTCATCCAGGCTCAGGTCGAAAGCGCTGTCGAAATCGTCTTCGACCGCAGCCGGCGATTGCGGCTCGTCGAGCAACAGGTCCTTGACGTACTGCGCGTCCAGTTCCGCAGCAGCGGCGGCAGCGGCAATACCGCCGGCAGCGACCAGTGCCATGGCCGGGAAACGGCTCTTGAGTTTTTCGACCTGGGCATAGTTGTCGCCGTTGGCCACCAACTGCCGCTCCTGGACCACGAACGCGTCGCGGTCACCCTGCAAGCCGTAGACTTCCATCAGCTTAAGGCGCAACTCGCTGCGTTGCGGCTCCTGCTTGACGCCCTCTTCCAGCAGCGCGGCGGCCTGGTTCAGGCGACCACCGTCGATGTGCGACTGCGCGCGGCCCAGCACGTCGTCGGAATGCTCGGCGGCGGGCGATACCAAGGGTGCAGCAATCGGCGGCGTGACTACAACCGGGGCAATCACCGGGGCTGGAGCTGGCGCTGGAGCGGGTGCCGTGGCCAGTTTCGGGGTCGGCGGCTCGACGTCCAGGTCCTCGAAGATGCCTTTGGACAGGTCAAGCTCGCTGGAGAACTCCTGCTCTTCTGCCAGGGCGCGGGCCATTCGCAGGTGTTTTTCGGCTTCCTGCTGGGCTTTGCGGCGACGGGCCAGCAACAGCAGCAACAGCAGCACCACGATTGCCCCGCCACCCGCCAGGCCCAAGAGCAACGGATTGGTCAGCAGCTCGTTGAATTTCTGATCGTTGGAGGCAGCAGGCTTCGGTTCGATCGGAGTGTCGGCCGGAACCGCAGTTGGAGCTGCAGCCGTTTCAGGCGCCGCTGCAGCCGAGTCTGCCGTGGGCGCTGTCGCTTCGGCTGGCGCCGGCGCTTCGGCAGGCGTTGCCGCAGGATCGGTCGCCGGCTCAGCCGGGATCGCCGCAACGGTTGCAGTCTCCGCAGGCGCCCCGGCCGCACCGTCGGCCTGCAATTTGGCCAGTTGGTTGTTCTTCAGCTCGATGAGACGTTGCAGCTTGTCCATCTGGCTTTGCAGATCGGTCATGCGGCTTTTCAGTTCAGCGCTGTCACGGCGCTTGGTATCGAGGCTTTCCTGGGTCACCGCCAGCTGGTTGTTCAAGGCCTTGGCATCGCCCGCGGCGCCCTTGGCACCGGCCTTGCCGGATTCGGCGGACACCAGGCTCAGCTTGTCCTGGGCGGCTTGTGCCGAAGGTGCTTCACCGCGACCGCGATTGGTCGCATCGAGCTGCTGCTGGCCAGTACCCGGCTTGGCGACATAACGACGCCCCTGACGCCAGGCGGTGTTTTGTGCAGCCACTTCGGCGATGGCCTTGGCTTGCGGCAGGCTCGTGGTTTGGGCCTGATCCGGCAGACGCAGCACCTGGCCGGTCTTGAGCCGGTTGATGTTGCCATCGATGAAGGCATCCGGGTTCAGCGCCTGGATGGCGAGCATGGTTTGCTGGATCGAACCGCCATTGCGAGCCTTCGCGGCGATTTCCCACAGGGTATCGCGCTTTGTGGTGGTGTATTCAGCCGGTGGGGTCGCACCGGTGACGGGCGTCGTACCGGTTTGAACAGGTGCAGGCTGCGCAGCCGCGTCAGCGGTCTGCGGCGAGAATTTGGATGGATCGAGCAATACGCTGTAATCGCGCAGCAGACGACCGTTGGGCCACATCACCTGAACCAGGAATTTCACCATCGGTTCGCTCAGGGGCTTGCTGGAGGTCACGCGCAGGATGCTTTTACCGCTGGCGTTGAGCACCGGGGTAAAGGTCAGGTCGTTGAGAAACGCCTGGCGGTCGACACCGGCCTTGGCGAAATCTTCTGGTGAAGCCAGGCTCGGCACCACTTCGGCGGCGGTGAGTTCCTTGACGTCGAGCAACTCGATTTCCGCCACCAGCGGCTGGTTCAGCGTCGATTTCAGGGTCAGTTCCCCGAGCCCGAGGGCATGCGCCATACCGGAGGACAGCGCCGAGGCGGCCGCTATTGCTAACACCAGTTTGCGAACTTGAACCATAGCTTATCCTTAGTTTTTACATTCCTCGGCCAGCGAGGTAAGTAGCCGCTGCCGTAAGGCATTGCGCGCGGGCGAAGGTCGCCGCGCGCGATCGTTTCATGCATGCCCTGCAACGCCCTGCAGGGTGGCTCGCCTTCGGCATTACGGCCAGGCATGGCGCTCGTTTGGAAGTATCTTTTACAGCAGGTCTTTTATCAACAACTCGGCCAGCTGCACAGCATTGAGGGCCGCGCCTTTGCGTACGTTATCTGACGTCAGCCACAGATTAAGTTCCGACGGTTCGTCGATCCCCAGGCGCACCCGACCAACGTAGACAACATCCTGGCCCACGGCATCACCAACCGCTGTCGGGTAGTCGCCGGCTTCCACCAGCTCGATACCGGGCGCGTCTTCGAGTGCGGCATTGACCTTGACCAGATCGATGTCGCTCGCGGACTGCAGAGTCACGCTATAGCTATCGCCAAAAAACACCGGGGCTTGAATGCAAGTCACGGAAATCTTCAAAGAAGGCAGCGCCATGACCTGGCGCAGCTCGCGCACCAGGCGCTTTTCCAGCACGGTATGGCCCTGTTCATCCGGTTTGCCGACCTGGGCCAGCAGGTTGAATGCCATCTGCCGGTCAAAGAAGGTCGGCTCCAGTGGGCGCACATTGAGCAGTTCGGCGGTTTGCCGGGCCAGTTCGGTCACGGCTTCGCGGCCCTGGGCCGACACTGCCAGGCTGGCGGTCAGGTTGATGCGCTGCAAATCGAGCAAACCCAGCAAGGGGGCGAGCACGACTGCCAGGGTGGTGGCCGACGGGCTCGGGCTGCTGACCTGAAATGGCTTTTTCAGGCCGGCCAGCACCTGCGCATTCGCTTCCGGGACCACCTGTGGCGCCTGGTCGGCCGGCAAGGCGCCGGAGAGGTCGATCAGCGAGCAACCGGCGGCGGTGGCACGGGCGGCATAACTCAATGTCACGGCGGGACCGGCGGCAAAAAACACCAGCTGAACCTTGCTGAAGTCGAACTCATCGACTTCGCGCACCCGCACGTTCTTGCCGCGATACGGCACCGAACTGCCGGCGGATTCGCTGCTGGCCAGTAAATGCAGGGTGCCGATCGGGAAATCGCGCTCTTCGAGAATCTGCACCAGCGTTTCGCCGACAGTACCGGTGGCGCCGATCACGGCAATATCAATGGTCTGGCTCATGGGTTTTACCTCTGGCGAAACGGGGGGAGCGGCACTTTACCGGGTGGTGGATGTACAGGCAATTCGGGCGAGCCCTTCGGCGCCCGTTATGGCCCCTTCGCTGGCAAGCCAGCTCCTACAGGGATTGCGCTGTCCTTGTAGGAGCTGGCTTGCCAGCGAAGGGGCCAGACCAGACAACCGAGAAACCCGGAATAAAAAAACCCGCGCCTCTCGCAAGGCGCGGGTTTTTCATTGCATCAAACGATCAACGCTCGAGCAGGATCCGCAGCATGCGACGCAGCGGTTCGGCCGCGCCCCACAGCAGCTGGTCGCCGACGGTGAACGCGCCGACGAACTGCGAGCCCATGTTCAGCTTGCGCAGACGGCCTACCGGGATGTTCAGGGTGCCGGTGACCTTGTTCGGGCTCAGCTCCTGAATGCTGGTTTCGCGGCTGTTCGGCACCAGCTTGACCCAAGGGTTGTGCTGGCTGATCAGCCCTTCGATATCGGCGATCGGCACGTCTTTGTTCAGCTTGATGGTCAGCGCCTGGCTGTGGCAGCGCATGGCGCCGATGCGCACGCAGATGCCATCCACCGGGATCGGGCTCTTGAAGCGACCGAGGATCTTGTTGGTTTCGGCCTGGGCCTTCCACTCTTCACGGCTCTGACCGTTCGGCAGTTCCTTGTCGATCCACGGGATCAGGCTGCCGGCCAGCGGTACGCCGAAGTTTTCGGTCGGGTATGCGTCGCTGCGCATGGCTTCGGCCACACGACGGTCGATGTCGAGGATCGCGCTGGCCGGATCGGCCAGTTGATCGGCGACAGCGGCGTGGGTCGCACCCATCTGCTTGATCAGTTCACGCATGTTCTGCGCGCCGGCACCGGATGCCGCCTGATAGGTCATGGCGCTCATCCACTCCACCAGGCCGGCCTCGAACAGGCCACCCAGGCCCATCAGCATCAGGCTGACGGTGCAGTTGCCGCCGATGTAGTTCTTGGTGCCCGCGTCCAGCTGCTGGTCGATGACCTTGCGGTTGACCGGGTCCAGCACGATGACCGCGTCATCTTGCATGCGCAGGCTGGAAGCGGCGTCGATCCAGTAACCCTGCCAGCCGGCTTCGCGCAGCTTCGGGAACACTTCGCTGGTGTAGTCGCCACCCTGGCAGGTCAGGATCACGTCGAGGGTTTTCAGCTCTTCAATGCTGTAAGCGTCCTTGAGCGGAGCAATGTCCTTGCCCACGGACGGGCCTTGGCCACCGACATTGGAAGTGGTGAAAAACACCGGCTCGATAAGATCGAAATCCTGCTCTTCCAGCATCCGCTGCATGAGCACGGAACCGACCATACCGCGCCAACCGATCAGACCTACACGTTTCATCGCAACTACACCTTCTTGAAAAGTGGGCCGCTGCTTCCGGGGGTAAAAGCGGCAGCGGGCCCGAGAGATTACAGATTCCGCAGCGCGGCGACTACTGCGTCGCCCATTTCCTGCGTACCGACTTTAGTGCAACCGGCCGACCAGATGTCACCGGTGCGCAAGCCCTGGTCCAGGACCAGGCTGACGGCTTTCTCGATGGCATCGGCCGCGGCCTGCTGGTTGAAGCTGTAGCGCAGCATCATCGAGACCGACAAAATGGTCGCCAACGGGTTGGCGATGCCTTGGCCTGCGATATCCGGCGCCGAACCGTGGCACGGCTCGTACATGCCCTTGTTGTTGGTGTCCAGGGACGCCGACGGCAGCATGCCGATGGAACCGGTGAGCATCGACGCCTGGTCGGACAGGATATCGCCAAACATGTTGTCGGTGACGATCACGTCGAACTGCTTCGGCGCGCGCACCAGTTGCATGGCGGCGTTGTCGACGTACATGTGGCTCAGTTCGACCTGCGGGTAGTCCTTGGCCACTTCCTCGACGATTTCACGCCACAGCTGGCTGGAGGCCAATACGTTGGCCTTGTCCACAGAGCAGAGCTTCTTGCCGCGGACCATGGCCATGTCGAAACCGACTCGGGCGATGCGGCGGATTTCGCTTTCGCTGTACGGCAGGGTGTCGTAGGACTGACGCTCGCCGTTTTCCAGGGTGCGGGTGCCACGTGGCGCGCCGAAGTAGATACCGCCGGTCAGCTCGCGAACGATCAGGATGTCCAGGCCGGCAACGATTTCCGGCTTCAGGCTGGAAGCCTCGGCCAGTTGCGGGTACAGGATCGCCGGACGCAGGTTGCCGAACAGGCCCAGTTGCGCACGGATTTTCAACAGGCCGCGCTCAGGGCGGATGTCACGCTCGATGGTGTCCCATTTCGGGCCTCCCACGGCGCCCAGCAATACCGCGTCGGCGGCGCGGGCACGCTCCAGGGTTTCGTCAGCCAGTGGCACGCCGTGCTTGTCGATGGCCGCGCCGCCGATTACGTCGTGGCTCAGCTCGAAGCCCAGGGCGAACTTGTCGCTGGCCAATTCCAGCACCTTGACCGCTTCGGCCATGATTTCCGGGCCAATACCGTCACCTGGGAGAATCAGAATCTGCTTGCTCATGCTTTCCTCATGTCATCAGTCGGTGCGCCCTGGGGGCGCGCCCGGAAAAATTCTATCGCTCGGCCATCAATACCAGCACATCCGTGCTGAACGAACCATCGGCCTCAATCTCGAAATATTCGCGTACTTCGTTGCCCATCGACTGCTGCAATTCGCGGATCGCCGCGCGCATCACCTGTGGCGTGCGCATGCGCTCGACCCAGGAGCTGTATTCCAGGCGCAGCCGCTGACGGGTGGTGCTGCGGGTATGCAGCCCGGCCTCACTGACCTGGCGCAACCACTCACCGGCGCTATAGTCGCGCACATGGCTGGTGTCGCGCAGCACTTCGACGCTTTGCAGGTAAGTGTCGAACAATGGACTGCCCGGCGACAACACGTCGACGAATGCCGCGACACCGCCCGGCTTCAATACCCGCCGCACTTCCCGCAGGGCCAGGCCGAGATCGCTCCAGTGATGCGCCGAATAACGACTGAACACGAAGTCGAACTCGCCATCGGCGAACGGCAGGCGCTCGGCGGCGCCGTTGACCGTGGTGACATTGCTCAAGCCACGATCGACGGCGGCAGCGGCCACCACGTCAAGCATCTGTTGCGACAGGTCGTAGGCGACCACTTCCTTGACCAGCGATGCCACCTGGAAACTCACATGACCAGCGCCACAGCCCAGGTCCAGGACCCGAGCTTCGCCCTGCCCTGCCAGTTCGGCCTGTAGCAGCGCGAATTCGGTGCCTTGAGCGTGTACGGCGCTGCTCAGGTAGGCCGCGGCCTGTTCACCGAATTGCTTTTGGACTACCTGGCTGTGCTGGGCGGTGCTGGTCATGGGAACTTCCTTTTTGGGATTTAGCCTTGTGTCGTCTGTCCGGGCCTCATCGCTGGCAAGCCAGCTCCTACAGGGATTTGCGGTGCTCACAAAACCTGTGGGAGCTGGCCTGCCGGCGATGGGGCCGGCCCTGCCTACATCAATATCGGATCAATCAAGCGTCGCGAAACAACCACGGCTGGCTCGCACGATGCTTGGCTTCAAACGCCGCAATCGCATCGCCGTCCTGCAAGGTCAGGCCGATATCGTCCAGGCCGTTGAGCAGGCAGTGCTTGCGGAAGGCATCGATCTCAAAGTTCAACACCTTGCCGTCCGGACGGGTCACGCTCTGGGCCTGCAGATCGATCTGCAACTGATAGCCGGGGTTGGCCTCGACCTGCTGGAACAGCTCATCGACTTCGGCATCGCTCAAGATGATCGGCAGCAAGCCGTTCTTGAAGCTGTTGTTGAAGAAGATGTCGGCATAGCTCGGCGCGATGATGCTGCGGAAACCGTATTCTTCCAAAGCCCATGGCGCGTGCTCGCGGCTGGAGCCGCAACCGAAGTTCTCGCGGGCCAGCAGTACGCTGGCGCCCTGGTAACGCTCGGCGTTGAGGACGAAGTCCTGGTTCAGCGGACGCTTGGAGTTGTCCTGATACGGCTGCCCCACATCCAGGTAGCGCCACTCGTCGAACAGGTTCGGACCGAAACCGGTGCGCTTGATCGACTTCAGGAACTGCTTCGGGATGATCTGGTCGGTGTCGACGTTGGCACGATCCAGAGGCGCGACAAGTCCAGTGTGCTGGGTAAAAGCTTTCATGCTGCGCTCCTTTAGATCAATTCACGGACGTCGACGAAACGACCGTTCACAGCGGCGGCCGCGGCCATGGCCGGGCTGACGAGGTGGGTACGGCCACCGGCGCCCTGACGGCCTTCGAAGTTTCGGTTCGACGTGGAAGCGCAATGCTCGCCGGACTCCAAACGGTCCGGGTTCATCGCCAGGCACATCGAGCAACCCGGCTCACGCCATTCGAAACCGGCTTCAAGGAAGATCTTGTCCAGACCTTCGGCTTCGGCCTGCGCCTTCACCAGGCCCGAGCCCGGCACCACGATCGCCTGCTTGATGGTCGAGGCCACTTTGCGGCCCTTGGCGATGACGGCTGCGGCGCGCAAGTCTTCGATCCGCGAGTTGGTGCAGGAGCCGATGAATACGCGGTCCAGCTGAATGTCGGTGATCGCCTGGTTGGCAGTCAAACCCATGTATTTCAAGGCGCGCACGATCGAATCGCGTTTGACCAGGTCCATCTCCTTGGCAGGGTCCGGCACGTTCTGATCGACCGCCAGGACCATCTCAGGCGAGGTGCCCCAGCTGACTTGCGGTTTGATCTGGGTCGCGTCGAGTTCAACGATAGTGTCGAACTTGGCGTCTTTATCAGAAACCAGGTCTTTCCAGGCTTCCACGGCCAGGTCCCATTCCGCGCCTTTCGGGGCGAATGGACGGCCCTTCACGTAAGCCACGGTTTTTTCGTCAGCGGCGACCAGGCCAACGCGGGCACCGGCCTCGATGGACATGTTGCAGATGGTCATGCGGCCTTCGACGGACAGGTCACGAATCGCGCTGCCGGCGAACTCGATGGCATGGCCGTTACCGCCGGCGGTGCCGATCTTGCCGATCACGGCGAGGACAATGTCCTTGGCGGTCACGCCGAACGGCAATTTGCCTTCGACGGAAACCAGCATGTTCTTCATTTTCTTGGCGACCAGGCACTGGGTGGCGAGCACATGCTCGACCTCGGAGGTGCCGATACCGTGAGCCAGGGCACCAAACGCGCCGTGGGTCGAGGTATGGGAGTCGCCGCAGACCACGGTCATGCCCGGCAAGGTGGCACCCTGCTCCGGGCCGATGACGTGGACGATGCCTTGGCGGACGTCGTTCATCTTGAATTCGACGATGCCGTATTCATCGCAGTTGTCGTCGAGGGTCTGGACCTGCAAACGCGAAACCTCGTCGGCAATGGCCGCGATGCCGCCCTTGCGCTCAGGGGTGGTCGGTACGTTGTGGTCCGGGGTCGCGATGTTGGCATCGATGCGCCATGGCTTGCGCCCGGCCAGCCGCAGGCCTTCGAAGGCTTGTGGCGAGGTCACTTCATGGATGATGTGACGATCGATGTAGATCAGCGCGGAGCCATCGTCGCGCTGCTTGACCAAATGCGAATCCCAGAGCTTGTCGTAGAGCGTTTTGCCGGCCATCAGACGGTTTCCTCATCAGCTTCTTTCTATGCCCTGGGTCTTGAGCGATTCAATAACCCCTTGGCTTGTGAGGCTGATCCTATGGGGTTACATTAAATAACTCAAATTCATATTTTTTATGCTTTGGATAACCAACTGGAATACGAGCATGGACCTGGCCAACCTTAATGCCTTTATTGCCATCGCCGAGACCGGAAGCTTCTCCGGAGCCGGCGAACGCTTGCACCTGACTCAGCCGGCGATCAGCAAGCGCATCGCCGGGCTGGAGCAGCAACTGAAGGTGCGGCTATTCGATCGGCTGGGCCGCGAAGTCGGCCTGACCGAAGCCGGCCGCGCCCTGCTGCCCCGGGCCTACCAGATTCTCAATGTCCTCGATGATACGCGCCGCGCCCTGACCAACCTCACCGGGCAGGTGAGCGGTCGTCTGACCCTGGCCACCAGTCACCACATCGGCCTGCACCGTTTGCCACCCTTATTAAGGGAGTTCACCCGGCGCTATCCCGAGGTGGCGCTGGATATCCAGTTTCTCGACTCGGAAGTCGCCTACGAAGAAATCCTCCATGGCCGGGCTGAACTGGCGGTGATCACCCTGGCGCCGGAACCCCACGCCCTGGTCAAGGCCACGCCGGTGTGGGACGACCCGCTGGACTTCGTGGTCGCCCCCGAGCATTCGCTGCTCAACAATGGCAAGGTCAGCCTCGCGGACATCGCCCGCCACCCGGCAGTGTTTCCCGGCGGCAACACCTTTACCCACCACATCGTCCAGCGCCTGTTCGAAGCACAGGGCCTGACGCCGAACATCGCCATGAGCACCAATTACCTGGAAACGATCAAGATGATGGTGTCGATCGGCCTGGCCTGGAGCGTCCTGCCACGCACCATGCTCGATGACCAGGTTGCGCGGATACCTTTGCCGGGCATACAACTGACTCGCCAGCTAGGCTATATCCTGCACACTGAAAGGACGCTATCGAATGCAGCACGGGCCTTCATGGCCTTGCTGGATGGCCAGATCGATCTGCCAGGGACTCAAGGCTAACTTGTGCTACTCCTATAGAGCCGCGAATTCCTGTACCCGATACACAATTCAGCCCAAGGCTTGCCAATGCCGAAATCTGTTGACCGTATTCCGCCAATGCCGCGCATCCAGGCGCTTGACCCGAAAAGCTCCGAACAGAGCTGGGAAAGTGCCTCGCAACTGCTGGCCGCGCTCAACGGCGCGCGCCTGGGCGCCTGGTATTGGGACATCGAGCGCGGGCAGATCAGCTGGTCCCGGGGCACCCAGGCGCTGTTTGGCTTCGATCCCCGGCAACCGTTGCCGGCCGACCTGGAATACCTTGACTTGTTGCCTGTGGAAGACCGGGCCAAGACCCTTCGCGCCTTCCATGCCGTGATCGGCGGCGCGCCGCTGGAGCAGGCAATGCACCATCGCGTTCGCTGGCCCGACGGCAGCCTGCACTGGCTGGAGATCAGCGGCAGCCTGCTGCCGGACAAGCACGGCCGTCCACGGATGATTGGCGTGATCCGCGAAATCACCCACCAACGCCAGCGCGAACAGGCGCTGAGTAGCTCGGAGAAACGCTTCGCCACGCTGTTCCACCTGTGCCCGAACATGGTCCTGCTGACGCGCCAGGAAGACGGCCTGATCACCGAAGCCAACCAGTATTTCGAAAGCCTGTTCGGCTGGCCGGTCCAGGACGCGATCGGCCGTACCACCCTGGAACTGGGCCTCTGGGTGAACCCCGAACAACGCGCACAACTGGTCAAGGCCACCAAGGCCAAAGGTGAGCTGACCAGCATGGAGGTGCAGTTTCGCGCCAGCAACGGGCAGATCCACGATGGCATCCTCAGTGCGCAAAAGGTCGAACTCGAAGGCCAGCCCTATCTGCTCAGCACCTTCCTTGACACCACCGAACGCAAAGCCGCCGAACACGCCCTCAAAGACAGCCAGGAGCGCCTCGACCTGGCCCTGGACTCGGCGCAACTGGGCACCTGGGACTGGCACATTCCCAGCGGCATGTTGTATGGCTCGGCCCGCGCCGCACAGTTGCACGGCATGGAGGCCAAGCCGTTCCATGAATCCTTCGACGAGTTTTTCGAAGGCGTGCCCGGCGAAGAACGCGACACCATGCGCGATGCCTACCGCAGCCTGCGCGAAGGCCCGGCCGGCAACTATCAGCTGACCTATCGGGTGCAAATGCCGGATGGCAGCTCACGCTATCTGGAGAGCCGCGCCCGCCTCTACCGCGATGAAAACGGCGTGCCCTTGCGCATGGCCGGCACCCTGCTCGACATCACCGACCAGGTCGAGCGCGAACAACGCCTGGTGGCCTCCGAAGAGAAATTCGCCACCCTGTTCCAGGTCAGCCCCGACCCGATCTGCGTGACCCGCCAGGACACCGGGCAATTCATCGAAATCAATTCCAGCTTCACCCAGACCTTCGGCTGGAGTGCCGCCGATGTGATCGGCCGCAGCGCCGACGAAATCGGCCTGTGGGACGCCTCGGCAAAAAGCCTGCAGCGGATCGAACAGGTGATCCGCGAGCAAGGCCTGAACAATGTGGCGATCCTCGTCCAGCACAAGGACGGGCAGTCGCTGACCTGCGTGATCTCCAGCCGCCAGATCAATGTCAGCGAACAGCCGTGCGTCGTCACCACCTTACGCGACATCACCCAGCAGCAACGCTCGGAAGCGGCGCTCAAGGCCAGCGAAGAGAAGTTCGCCAAGGCCTTCCACTCCAGCCCCGACGCCATCACCATCACTGAACGCGATACCGGACGTTATCTGGAGGTCAACGACGGTTTCTGCCGCCTGACCGGCTACCGCGCCGACGAAGTGATCGGCCGCACCGTGTACCAGGTGGGGATCTGGGCCGAAGAGAAACAGCGCTCGACCTTACTCGCCGAACTGCAGATCAAGGGCCGGGTACATCACCTGGAGATGCTCGGGCGCAACAAGCGCGGCGAGCTGCTGACGGTCGAGGTTTCGGTAGAACCGATCACCCTCAACGAAACCGCGTGCCTGCTGCTGACCGCCCGGGACGTCAGCCTGCTGAAAAATGCCGAGGCGCAGATCCGCCACCTGGCCTACCACGACCCCCTGACCAACCTGCCCAACCGCGCCCTGCTGATGGATCGCCTGAGCCAGCAGATCGCCCTGCTCAAACGCCACAACCTGCGCGGCGCGTTGATGTTCCTCGACCTCGACCACTTCAAGCACATCAACGATTCCCTCGGCCATCCGGTGGGCGACACGGTGCTGAAAATCATCACCGCGCGCCTGGAAGCCAGCGTGCGCATGGAAGACACCGTCGCGCGCCTGGGCGGTGATGAGTTCGTGGTGTTGCTCAGTGGCCTCGAAGGCACGCGCAACCAGGTCAGCGATCAGGTCCGCGAGCTGGCCGATACCATTCGTGAGCTGCTGTCCGAACCGATGTTCCTCGACGGCCAGCGCCTGCAGGTCACGCCGAGTATCGGCATTGCCTTGATTCCCGACCACGGCTCGACGCCGACCGACTTGCTCAAGCGCGCCGACATCGCCCTTTATCGGGCCAAGGATTCGGGGCGCAATACCGCGCAGATGTACCACAACACCATGCAGAAGGCCGCGAGCGAACGCCTGCGCATGGAAACCGACCTGCGCCTGGCACTGTCGCGTGGTGAGTTTCGCGTGCATTACCAACCCCAGGTGGACGCCCGGGACAACCGGATCGTCGGTGCCGAAGCGCTGGTGCGCTGGAATCATCCAGAGCTCGGCGCGCAGTCGCCCACCGAGTTCATCAAGGTCCTGGAAGACAGCGGACTGATCCTCGAGGTCGGCACCTGGATCGTCGACGAAGCCTGCCAGGCCTTCAAGAAACTGATCGCCGACGGCCTGGTGGACCCGCTGCAATTCAGCCTGTGCGTCAACATCAGCCCGCGCCAGTTCCGCCAGAACGATTTCGTCGAGCGCATCGAAAGCAGCCTCGCCACCTACGGCCTGCCCTGCTCGCTGCTGAAACTGGAAATCACCGAAGGCATCGTCATCCAGAACCTGGAAGACACCATCAACAAGATGCTGCGCCTGAAAAAACTCGGCGTGAGCTTTGCCATGGACGATTTCGGCACCGGTTACTCCTCGCTCACCTACCTCAAGCGCCTGCCGGTCGACACCCTGAAAATCGACCAGTCGTTCATCCGCGACGCCACCACCGACCCCAACGACGCCGAGATCATCCGCGCCATCGTCGCCATGGCCCGCAGCCTGGAACTGAAGATCATCGCCGAAGGGGTGGAGACCGTGGAACAGCTGGAGTTCCTGCAAGGCTTGGGCTGCCATCTCTACCAGGGATACCTGCATAGCCGGCCGCTACCGGTGGAGGATCTGCAGAAGCTCCTGTAGGAACGAACTCACTGGCTGAATATCCCTTTCCTACAAGCATGCCGGAAGCGTCCGATTTACGCCTGACTGCCTCGTATAGAACCCTTGCGCTGCACTTTGCCCTGCCTTCATTCCTTCGGAGGCAGGCGCAATTTGATCGTCATCAGACAAGGAGTTGCAGCCATGGCCAAGGGATATTTCATTCGCAAGGGCGACAAGACCAGTTGCGGTGGCGAGGTGCTGGAAACCGATACCCGCATCATGATGTTCGGCTTCGCCCATGCTCGCGAGGGGTATCAGCAAAGGGTCGAAAACGTCGTGGCGCCGGGCGGCAAACTGATCGCAGATCCGAAGACGCGCAACAAGGCGATCAATGCCGCCTACGCGCAATTGTGGCGCCTCGATCCACGATTTCAGTGGGCAGGGCTGGCGGCCTTCGCCTCGAAACAGGTGGGCTGTGGATTGCTGCACGCGGCCGAGACGATCGAGAAGATGCAAGCGGAAGAGCAGGCGATACAGCAACTGAGGGACAGTGCCAGACAAGGACTCGGAGGCTTGTTCAGCCGCAGCGAGTGGGAAAAGCGCGCGAAAATTCGCGAGTTCGAGCAGCGCCAGCACGAGTACGAACAGGCCAACCGTGACAACCCGGTGTGGGGCTTCACCCACTGGGGTGCCGACATGCCCTTGTCGTACTCGCAACGGATGTACCGGTTTGTGTACGAGATGCTGGCGATGGGCAATACCACGCTGTTTTTGGATGTGTATCCGCTGCATGTGTTCTACAGGGAACGTGGGCTGGAGGCGCTGAAGGATTGCCTGCCTTCACGGAAAAACATCTATGGGAGTGGGCAGTATCCGGTGCTGTGGCCGGTCGGACAGGAAAAGCTGAGATTCGGGACTGACCATAAGGAAATCCTGCAAGCCTTTGAAGCGTCACTAACTTGCCCTCCGGTGCTGCCCAAGCCATTGAACTGACGCTGGCTAGCCAATGCAGCCCCGTCGATGACAGGCGCACTATTGGTTTTGGCAACAACCCCGTTGCCAACCTGGCCAACATCGACTAGCGCATGGCTTTCGTGCTGAGGGCGGCGCAGCAATTTGATGATCTGCTGCAGGGCGACCAGCGCGAGCAGATTGAGCAATCGATTCGGGATATTGCCTGGGGTGGAGGCGTGCGATGAACCTGATGCAACGCATGGGTTGGCGACACGGCATATTGGCACTGCCGGTCGCGGTCCTCGTGACACTGGCCGCGATTGAGGCCCTATCGAATGAACCGGAAATTTCGCTGGTAATTGGTGAGCCGTACGAAGCCATGCGCCAGCGTTCCAGCGCAAGAATCGATCCAGTCATATCTGGGCACTCCTGGTTCAATGCTCCCAAGTCTGATGCCCGCCTGCGTTTCGCAGATCCTGAGTTTGGCTTTGTAACCCCACTGGCCCGGTTCTTCACGGTGGGTTTTGGACGTGATGAACGGATAGACGGTGTCCGTATGTCCCCACAAGTCGAGCCACTGCTGCTCGACGATACCCTCAAGGTCGTACTGGATCTGCAAGACCAATTATGCAAGGCCGGCTGGACACCCATCCGCATCAAGGAAGACCCACCGTTCGCCGACACGCCAGAGTGGCGAGCCCGATTGCGCGACGTGAACAAGGGCGGAACATCCTATTGGCATGCAGACGACAAGTACCAGGTGATGCTGGTGGTTGGTCGTTTCAGGGACGAGAAGCGTCCCACAGAGGAGCGCTACCTCATCACGCTGGCACTGGCCAAGCCATGGACGAATCCCTGACTTTTACTCATCGCGACAAGATCAAGCTTTCAGCATTAACCCCATGCATCGGAAGCTGTCGCCAAATCCATCCCAAGATGCCATCTACACTCAGTAACCATATCGCCTCCCCCGAGACCTCTCCAACGTGCCCAGCATCTACCAGATCAAACCCGCGTTCCAAAACCTCCTGCGCCCCCTGGTCCGGCGCCTGTTCGACAAGGGCACCACCGCCAACCAGATCACCCTGATCGCCGGCATCGGCTCGATCCTGGTGGGCTTGGTGATCGCAAGTTTCGTGCATCACCCCTGGATCTTTGCACTGGTACCCATCTGGATGATCGTGCGCATGGCGCTCAACGCCATCGACGGCATGCTGGCTCGGGAATTCAACCAGCAGTCGCGTTTGGGGGCGTATTTGAATGAGCTGTGCGACATCACTGCCGACTGCGCCCTGATCCTGCCGTTCGCCCTGCTGCCCGGCGTCAGCCTGTGGCTGGTGTTGCTGGTGGCGCTGCTCGCCTTGTTCAGCGAGTACAGCGGCGTGCTGGGGCCGATGGTCGGGGCTTCGCGGCGCTATGACGGGCCCATGGGCAAAAGTGACCGGGCGTTTGTCCTGGGGGTGGTGGCCGCTGGCATCGTACCGGGCTGGATCGGCGCGTTCTGGATCAACACGGTGTTCGCGATCATCGCGATGCTGCTGGTTTATACCTTGATCAACCGGGTCCGCCAGGGCCTCAGGGAAGCACAAATTGACAGCTCTTCAGCCTAAGGAAATGGCAATGCGCGAAGCACAACAACAGACATTCACCACCCACGATGACGTGCAACTGTTCTACCGACACTGGCCCGGCACCCCGGAACCTGGGGAGCCGCGCAAGGCCGTGCTGCTGTTTCACCGCGGCCACGAACACTCCGGGCGCATTGCCCATCTGGTGGATGAACTGGACCTGCCCGGTTTTGACTTCTTTGCCTGGGATGCCCGGGGCCATGGCCTCTCGCCGGGCGCCCGGGGCGACAGCCCCGGCTTTGCCACCAGCGTGCGGGACGTGCAGACTTTCTGTGAGCACCTGAGCGCGACCTACCAGATCGACGAAGAAAATACTGCGGTGATCGCGCAAAGCGTCGGCGCGGTGATCGTCGCCACCTGGGCCCACGATTACGCGCCACGCATCCGAGCGCTGGTGCTGGCGTCCCCGGCGTTCAAGGTCAAGCTCTATGTGCCCTTCGCCCGCCAGGGATTGGCACTGATGCGTCGATGGCGCGGCAATTTTTTCGTCAACAGCTACGTCAAGGCGCGCTTTCTCAGCCACGACCCGCAGCGCGTCGCCAGTTATGACAGCGATCCGCTGATCACCAAGGCCATTTCAGTCAATGTCCTGCTCGGTCTCTACGAGGCCGCCGAACGGGTCGTGGCCGATGCCCAGGCCATAACAATACCCACCCAGCTGTTGATCTCCGGTGCCGACTTCGTCGTGCATCGCCAACCCCAGGAGCAGTTCTTCGAGCGCCTGGGCAGCCTGCGCAAGGAAAAACACATCCTGCCGGGGTTCTTCCACGACACCCTGGGCGAAAAGAACCGCGGGCACGCCGTCGCCAGCGCACGTCGCTTCATCCTGCAGAACTTCGCACAGCCGAGCGAACGCCCCAGCCTGCTGAATGCCGATCGCCTGGGCCTGACCTGCGCCGAATCCGAATCGCTGGCCGCGCCGCTGCCGCACAACTCACTGCGCGACCTGTATTGGCGCATGACCCGCGCCAGCATGCACCTGGGCAGCCAACTGTCGTCCGGGATCAAGCTGGGGTTCGACACCGGCTTCGACTCCGGCAGCACTCTGGACTACGTCTATCGCAACACAGCCACGGGCAAGTCAGGCGTCGGCCGCCTGATCGACCGCAATTACCTCGATTCCATCGGCTGGCGCGGCATTCGCCAACGCAAGCTGCACGTCGAAGAACTGCTGCGCCTGGCGATGCAGCAATTGCGCGACCAGGGCCGCGAAGTGCGCATCGTCGACATCGCCGCCGGCCACGGACGCTACATTCTCGAAGCCTTGCAGGGCGTCAGCCCGTTACCCGAGTCGATCCTGTTGCGCGACTACAGCGACATCAACGTGCGCGACGGCAGCGCGCTGATCCGCGAGAAAGGCCTGGAAGGGATCGCACAATTCGTCAAGGGCGACGCCTTCGACCGTGCCGACCTGGCTGCGCTGCAACCCAAGCCGACCCTGGCGGTGGTCTCCGGTCTGTACGAGCTGTTCGCAGACAACCAGATGGTCGCGGCTTCCCTAGCTGGCCTGGCCGAAGCCGTGGAGCCTGGCGGATACCTGGTCTATACCGGCCAACCCTGGCATCCGCAACTGGAACTGATCGCCCGCGCCTTGACCAGCCACCGTGAAGGCCAGGCCTGGGTCATGCGCCGGCGCACCCAGGTGGAAATGGACCAACGGGTGGAGGCCGCCGGTTTTCGCAAGGTCAGCATGCGCGTCGACGAGTGGGGCATTTTCAGCGTGGCTCTCGCGCAACGGGTGTCTTGATGCTGCGCAACACGACGACGACACGCGAACCCGGTTTGCTCAAACCTGCGCTGCTCTGGCTGCTGCTCCTGGCGCCGTTGTTCTTCGGCACCTACGGGTTTGCCACCTGGTTCACCACCCAGCGCGACGATGTCGGCAGCCTGGTATTCGGCTGGGAAAACCACATGCCGTTCTGGGCCTGGACCATCGTCCCCTACTGGTCCATCGACTTGCTGTACGGCCTATCCCTGCTGCTGCCCGACAGTCGCCAGGAACTCAAGCGCCACGCCTTGCGCCTGCTGACCGCGCAACTCATTGCGGTCAGCTGTTTCCTGATCTGGCCGTTGCGCTTCACCTTCGCCCGGCCGGAACTGGACGGCGTATTCGGCTGGCTGTTCGATGTCCTGGCAGGCTTTGACAAGCCATTCAATCAGGCGCCATCCCTGCACATCGCCTTGCTGGTGATCCTGTGGACTTGCTACCACCGGCACTTGCAGGGCCTCTGGCGCGGATTGATGCATGCCTGGTTCATCCTCATCGGGATCTCGGTGCTGACCACTTACCAGCACCACTTCATCGATCTGCCGACCGGCGTGCTGCTTGGCTGGCTGTGTGTCTGGCTGTGGCCACTGGAGGGACCTGGCCCTTTGCAGCGCGCCCGACTGGCAACCGGGAAAAAACGCTGGCAATTGGCGCTGTATTACCTGGTGGGGGCTGCTGCTTTCGCCGTCCCGGCCTTCAGCTTCGGGGGCATCTGGCTGTGGCTGACCTGGCCTGCATCGGCCTTGCTGCTGGTGGTGCTCAATTACGCCGTGCTGGGTGCAGAAGGTTTTCAGAAAGGCGCCGATGGACGCCTGTCCCCTGCCGCACGCTGGTTGATGGCGCCCTACCTGGCTGCCGCCTGGCTCAACTCGCGCCTGTGGACGCGCAACAATCCGCAGCCTGACCAGGTGCTCGATGACGTCTGGCTGGGGCGCATACCGACTGGCCGGGAACTCAAGGGCAGCCCCTTCAGTGCCGTGTTCGACCTGTGTTCCGAACTGTCGCTCGATCCTGGCAGCGTCGCCTATCGCACGCTACCGGTGCTGGACTTGACCACCCCCACCCCCTTGCAATGCCAGCAAGCCGCGTTGGCCATCGAAAGCCTGCGCCAGCACGGGCCGCTACTGGTCTGCTGCGCCTTGGGCTATTCGCGCAGCGCCACCGCAGTCGCCGCCTGGCTGCTGCACACCGGGCGGGCCAGCAGTGTCGCCGAAGCCTTTTTGGTGATCCAGCGCGCACGCCCGGGGATTGTTCTGGGTCTCCTGCACCGAGAGGCGCTGGAGCCGTTGGCGACCCGCTTGGAGAAGAAAGGTGTCCATTGATATGCAACTGCAGGTGACAGCCAGTCTGTTGCGTCGTGGCGACTCCCTGGATCGATTGTCCAGCGGCCTTACCCTGCTCGGCGTCTTGCTCGGCCTGGGCCAGTACCTGATGCCCGGCCCGGGGTTGTGGAGCCTGGCCTGCAGCGGCGGACTACTGGTGCTCGGCCTGTGGCAAAAATACTGGGCACTGCGGGTAGCCTTCGACGCCGATCTGTTCCGCCATCTGGCCGACCGTGCCGAAGACCTGCCCCAGCGCACCCAAGACCTGGACCAGGCGCTGACGGCCCTGGGCCTGCAACCTGCCGAGCGCGGCGGCCGCCCCTGGAGCGAACGCATCGCCGGCGCCTTGAAACTGTTACGACGCCAGGCATTGCTGGTGGCGGCCCAACTGTTGTTGACCCTGGTGTTCATCCTGGCCAACCCCTGGCTGGCCTATGCCGAATAAGGAGCTCTCATGCTGGAACCCGTGGTTGCCACCCTCATCACCTCGGCCGCGCGCCTGCTCACCGGAGCGCGCAGCCTTTGGCTCGGTTGTGCGCCGCAACCGGTACAGCGCATCTATTTCGCCAACCACAGCAGTCATGGCGATTTCGTCCTGCTGTGGGCCTCCCTGCCGCCGACCTTGCGCCGCATCACGCGACCGGTTGCCGGTGCGGATTACTGGCTCAAGAGCCCCCTGCGCCGGTACATTATCAACCAGGTGTTCAACGGCGTGCTGATTGACCGCGAGCGCAAGGACAGTACCGACAATCCCTTGCAGCCAATGCTCGACGCCCTGGCGAGCGGCGATTCGCTGATCCTCTTCCCGGAAGGCACCCGCAATCCCGAAGACGGCCTGCTGCCCTTCAAGAGCGGGCTGTATCACCTGGCAAAGCAGTATCCCCAGGCGCAGGTAATCCCGGTGTGGATCGCCAATCTCAACCGCGTCATGCCCAAGGGGCGTGTGCTGCCGCTGCCGCTGTTATGCACCATCAGCTTTGGTGCCGCGCTGGCCATCGACGAAGACGAAAGCAAGGCGCAGTTCCTCGAACGCAGTCGCGAAGCGCTGCTGAGCCTGGCCGGGGAGCATGCCTGACATGGACAGACAGACCTTGATGTTGTTCGCCGGGATTGGCGCGTTCCTGCTGCTGGCCTCGATCATCGGCCTGGTGCTCAAGCGCCGCACCCGCGGTACCGACAACCCGGTGATCGACAACCTCAACGCGCGGATCAACGCCTGGTGGGTGATGGTGCTGGTGATCGGGGTCGCCTTCTGGCTCGGCACCGGCGCGGTGATCCTGCTGTTCTACACCGTGTCGTTCTACGCCCTGCGCGAATTCCTCACCCTCACGCCCACCCGCCGCAGCGACTACCCGGCATTGGTCGCGGCCTTCTACCTGGCGCTGCCGCTGCAGTACCTGTTGATCTACTACGACTGGTACGGGCTGTTTTCGATCTTCATTCCGGTCTACGTGTTCTTGCTCCTGCCGATCCTCGCTTCCCTGGGCGGCGACAGCACGCACTTCCTCGAGCGCGCCTCGAAAGTCCAGTGGGGCCTGATGATCGCGGTGTTCTGCGTCTCCCATGTGCCCGCCCTGCTGACGTTGGACATCGTCGGGTATGAGGGACGAAACCTGCTGTTGATCGCCTATCTGGTGATCGTGGTGCAGATGTCGGATGTACTGCAGTACGTGTGCGGCAAATTGTTCGGCAAACGCAAGATCGCCCCGAACCTGTCGCCCTCCAAGACCCTGGAAGGGTTTGTCGGCGGCATTGTCCTGGCCTCGCTGATCGGCTGTGCCTTGTGGTGGATCACGCCGTTCACCCCCTGGCAGTCACTGGTCATCGCCCTGCTGATCAACTTGCTGGGGTTCGCCGGCGGCATCGTCATGTCGGCGATCAAGCGCGACCGTGGCGTCAAGGACTGGGGGCACATGATCGAAGGCCATGGCGGCATGCTCGATCGACTGGACTCGGTGTGCTTTGCGGCGCCGATCTTCTTCCATCTGGTGCGCTATGGCTGGACTTGACCCCACCGAATCACGCCCGCAAAAAAGGGCGCCTGATGGCGCCCTTTTTCTGCTCTGGCTTAGTGTTGCAGAGCCGGTTTTTGCGTCCCGTTGATCGGGATGCGCTTGGCTTTCGCCTCTTCCGGAACCACCCGCAACAGGTCGATGCTCAACAGACCGTTGCGCAGGTCCGCGGCCTTGATCTCGATGTGATCGGCCAGGCGGAACGACAGCTTGAACGCACGCTGGGCGATGCCCTGGTGCAGGAAGGTCACGTCCTCATTGGCGTCGCGTTTGCCACCACTGATGGTCAGCACACCCTTCTCGACTTGCAGGTCCAGGTCTTCTTCCTGGAAACCGGCCGCCGCCACGACGATGCGGTATTGATCGTCGCCGTGTTTTTCAACGTTGTAGGGTGGGTAGGTGCTGCCCGGCTCGTTGCGCAGCGCAGTTTCGAACAGGTCGTTGAAACGGTCGAAACCGACAGAGGAACGGAACAGTGGAGCCAGGGAAAATGCAGTACTCATGATTCAAATCTCCTGAAAACAATCAGCAAGGTTTTTTGTCTCCGCGACCCGAATTCGGCATCGCGTACCCCTTAGATAGGGACCGCTGAGTGCATTTCAAGAGATTTTTTGAAGATTTTTTTCAGGCCGCTTCAGCCACCTGGAGCCCCAGCAAACGCGACACCTGGTCCAGTTCCGTCTCACGGCGCAGCACGCTGAACAGCTCGACCGCCTCGGGATAGTTGCGCGTCAGCATGGCCAGCCATTGCTTCAGGCGACCGGGCGATTGACGCGCGGTCATCTGCGCCTTGGCTTGCAGCCAGAAATCCTGGATCAATGGCAACAGCTCGGCCCAGGTCATCTCGACGACCTCTTCACCGGCCTTGGCCGCGACAATCTGCCGGGCCAGGTCGGGGCGCGAGACCAGGCCGCGACCGAGCATGATGTCTTCCACCCCACTGATTTCCCGGCAACGGCGCCAGTCTTCGACGCTCCAGATATCGCCGTTGGCGAACACCGGCACCTTGACCACTTCCTGCACGCGCGGGATCCACTCCCAATGCGCCGGCGGCTTGTAGCCATCGACCTTGGTCCGGGCATGCACCACGATATGCTCGGCGCCGCCCTCGGCCAGCGCGGTGGCGCAGACCAGCGAACCGTCCGGGCTGTCGAAGCCCAGGCGCATCTTGGCGGTCACCGGAATGTGCGCGGGCACGGCGCGTCGCACGTGCTCGACGATCTGGTTGAGCAGTTCGGGCTCCTTGAGCAACACCGCGCCGCCACGGGACTTGTTCACGGTCTTGGCCGGGCAGCCGAAGTTCAGGTCGATCACTTCAGAGCCCAGCTCGCAGGCCAGCGCGGCGTTTTCCGCCAGGCACACAGGATCCGAACCCAACAGCTGCACACGCAACGGCACACCGGAGGCCGTCCGGGCACCGTTGAGCAATTCCGGGCCGAATTTGTGGAAGTAGGCCGGCGTGAGCAACTGGTCGTTGACCCGAATGAACTCGGTCACGCACCAGTCGATGCCACCCACTCGGGTCAGTACGTCGCGCAGGATGTCGTCGACCAGCCCCTCCATGGGCGCCAGGGCAATTTGCATGGGGAAAACACTACTCAAGGAAAAAACGTGCGGTAGTTTACCGGGTTTCACCCCCCTGTAGGAGCTGCCGCAGGCTGCGATCTCTTGACTTTGATTTTAAGATCAAAAGATCGCAGCCTGCGGCAGCTCCTACAGGGGGATTGTGTCAGGCAGGGGTTTGGATGGCGGGGCCATAGCCTTCGATGAATTCGGCCGGCATGCGCTTGGGCTTGCCGCTGGACAGTTCAATGCAGACGAAAGTGGTCTGGGCGCGCAACAGGGTGGTGTTGTCGCTGGGACGCTTCAACTGGAAATGCCGGGTCATTTTCAGGCGCTGGTCCCAATCGACGATCCAGGTCGCCAATTGCAACTCGTCGCCTTCATAGGCAGCCGCCAGGTAATCGATCTCGTGGCGCACCACCGCCATCGCCCGGTCCAGGCGCCGATACTCGACCAGATCCAGGCCAAGGCGCTGGGAGTGGCGCCACGCACAGCGTTCGAGCCAGCTCACGTACACCGCGTTATTGGCATGCCCCAGCCCATCGATGTCCTCGGCACCCACTTGCAGATCAATGATAAACGGCGTTGCCCGATCCCAGCCCATGCCCCACTCCCCGGTCAGATTGATTCGACCGGGGCAGTGTAACGGATGCTCAGGCCGATTGGCGCGATTGCAGGCTGCGACCGGCCAGCAGTGATAACACGCCATCAATGACCCGTGGGTCGGCCAGTACCCGCTGATGGCCGCCTTCCTGCAGGCGCAGCAGACGACTGTCGAACCAGGATTCGTGGATCAGTTGCGATTCCTTGACCGGAACGTGGGTGTCGTCTTCGGCATGCACGATCAGGCCTGGCATGTCGAGCTGGTAGTGCGCGACATCCAGCATCGCAGCGCGCATGCCGACATCGGTCTCGACCTGGCGGATGAACGCCGAACGGGCTTTCGGCGGCAGCCCTACATAGCGGGCGAAACCGCGCAATACTCCGAGGATCCGCGCCGGGGCAGCAATGCTGACCAGGGTTTCGGTGCGCAGGCCCAACTGCACGGCGAGCATCGCACTGGCGCCGCCCATGGAGTGGCCGATGACCGCTTGCAGCGGCGGTAACTCGGCGGCGGCTTCGAGCATGGCACGGGCGAACAGCACCACGTTCGCCTCGCGCCCGGGAGACCGACCATGGGCCGGGCCGTCCAGGGCGACCACCGAATAACCGGCATCGACCAGCGCCGTTATCAGGCTGGCGAACTGCGTGGGCCGCCCTTCCCAGCCGTGCATCAGCAATACTGCCGGGCCCTGCCCCCAACGCAGTGCCGACAGACCGAAACGCAGGGTGATGCGCTCCGACTTTGCCAGCAGCGGCAGCTCCCAGTCACGGGGCGGGAAGTCGCGCGGCGTCATGAACGCCAGGCGCATCTTGCTCGCCACCAGCTTCGGGGCGAACCAGCCCAAGGTGCCATTAACGCCACGAACCCACTTCAACGTGCTCATCGCATTCTCCCCAGGCCGCAGCCTTCAGGTCAACGCACCGCCGACTTGGCCGCGCGCAGCAATCGATCGGATAAATCACCGGGGCCCAGCGCCCGTGCCAGCGCCAGGCCGCCCACCATCAAGGCCAGGTCGGCCAGGGCTTTGTCGGTGTCTTCAGGACTGGCCGCCAACTGCGCGACCATCAGCTCCATATGTTCATTCAGCGCGATTCGAAACGCCTCGGGCAGGCGACCGAGCTCACCGATCGAGGCCGGGATCGGGCACGCCGACTCGCTGGAGTCGCGGTGCTTGCGTGACAGATAAAACGCTGCGACCAGGGTGCGGCGCTCTTCACCGGTCAATTGGGCATCCATGTCGGCAATCAGGTCACGGCGGTGACCCAGCAACTGCTTGAACGCCTCCAGCATCATGGCGTCCTTGCTTTCGAAGTGCGCATAAAAGCCGCCGACCGTCAGGCCGGCTGCGCCCATCACTTCGCCAACGCTCGGCTCGGCCGGACCACGCTGGATCAGCGCGGCGCTGGCAGCCTTGAGGATGCGTTCGCGGGTTTGAGCTTTTTTATCGTTCATCGTTGCCTCCGAATATTACGACTAGAATATTATTCTCATAATAATATTCTGCAAGTCATGGGTGTGACCGCTGGTCTGAAGAACAGTTTGAGAGAAAGAGGGGGATTTGGCCAAACGCCAGACAAACAAAAGGGCCATTCAATAATTGAATGACCCTTATAAAATCCCGCAGAGCGGGTAATCGTGGCGTCCCCTAGGGGACTCGAACCCCTGTTACCGCCGTGAAAGGGCGGTGTCCTAGGCCACTAGACGAAGGGGACACAAACCCTTCTATACAACTGATCAGTGCTGAGAGCTGATCGATTCAAGGCCGGTGTGGCCAGACCTTGAACTTGTAAAATTGGTGGAGCTAAGCGGGATCGAACCGCTGACCTCCTGCATGCCATGCAGGCGCTCTCCCAGCTGAGCTATAGCCCCGGATTTTTCGCCTCGCGGCGGAACGACATCTTGCAACATCGTTTCTGTAAAACTGGCGTCCCCTAGGGGACTCGAACCCCTGTTACCGCCGTGAAAGGGCGGTGTCCTAGGCCACTAGACGAAGGGGACGCAAACCCTTCTATACAACAGATCAACGCTGAGTGTTGATCGCTTCAAGGCCGGTGTGGCCAGACCTTGAAGTGTAAATTGGTGGAGCTAGACGGGATCGAACCGTCGACCTCTTGCATGCCATGCAAGCGCTCTCCCAGCTGAGCTATAGCCCCTCATCGTTGATGCATCTTCGATGTCATCGCTGAGGACGGGGCGAATCTTAAGGGCGTATCGAAAGCCTGTCAAACTTATTTTTCAAAAAATTTAAAATTTTTTGCCGACATAACAACCACTTACCGCCCTCGCCCAAGAAATCCGGGAGGTTTACACAGAACACGGACCTGTAGGAGCTGCCGCAGGCTGCGATCTTTTGACGTTGGCTTTATAGAAGCAAGATCAAAAGATCGCAGCCTGCGGCAGCTCCTAAAGGGGGAAATCAGGCGATTGCGCCCAACAGCTTTTCCCACTCCTTGTTTTCTTTCTTCGACACGCCGCCCAGCAGGTCGATCGCCTGGCGCAGACGGAAACGGGTCAGGTCCGGCCCGAGGATTTCCATTGCATCAAGCACCGACACCGAACTGGCTTGCCCTGTGATCGCGGCGAACATCAGCGGCATGGCATCACGCAGCTTCAGCTCCAGGGATTCGACCACCGCCTGGATGGTCGCGGTGATGTTGTCTTTTTCCCACTGGCGCAGGCTTTCGAGTTTCCACAGGATCAACTGCATCAACTGGCGAACCTGGTCACCCGACAGCTTCTTCGATTCGAACAGCGTGGCGTCGGGGTTCACGCCACCGGCAAAGAAGAACCCGGCCAGCGGTGCCACCTGGCTGAAGGTCTCGACGCGGCCCTGCACGTGCGGCGCGATCTTCATCATGTATTCGGAATTGATCGCCCACTTCTGCACGCGCGCGGCGAATTCTTCCACCGGCAGGTCACGCAGCCACTGGCCGTTGAGCCACGACAGCTTCTCGATGTCGAAAATCGGCCCGCCGAGGGAGACGCGCTTGAGGTCGAAATTGTCGACCATTTCCTGCAGCGAGAACTTCTCGCGCTCGTCCGGCATCGACCAGCCCATGCGGCCCAGGTAGTTGAGCATGGCTTCAGGCATGAAGCCCATGCGCTCGTAGAAGGTCACCGACGTCGGGTTCTTGCGCTTGGACAGCTTGCTCTTGTCCGGGTTACGCAGCAGCGGCATGTAGCACAGCTCTGGTTGTTCCCAGCCGAAGTACTCGTAAAGCAGGATCAGTTTCGGTGCCGATGGCAGCCACTCTTCGCCGCGCAATACATGGGTGATGCCCATCAGGTGGTCATCGACCACGTTGGCCAGGAAGTACGTCGGCAGGCCGTCGGTCTTCATCAGGACTTGCATGTCCATGCGGTCCCACGGGATTTCCACGTCGCCACGCAGCATGTCCGGCACCACGCAGACGCCTTCGCTCGGCACCTTCATGCGGATCACGTGGGGTTCACCAGCGGCCAGGCGGCGCGCCACTTCTTCCTTGGACAGCAACAGCGCGCGGCCGTCGTAACGCGGGGTTTCGCCACGGGCCATTTGCTCGGCGCGCATCTGGTCCAGCTCTTCGGCGGTGCAGAAGCACGGGAAGGCATGGCCCATTTCGACCAACTGCTGGCAATACTTCTGGTAAATATCGCCGCGCTCACTCTGCCGGTACGGACCGTGCGGGCCGCCGACGTCCGGGCCTTCGCTCCAGTCGATGCCCAGCCAGCGCAGGGCGTCGAAAATCTGCTGTTCCGATTCGCGGGTCGAGCGCAGCTGGTCGGTGTCCTCGATCCGCAGGATGAACTCACCGCCGTGCTGCTTGGCAAAGCAGTAGTTGAACAATGCGATGTAAGCGGTACCTACGTGGGGGTCCCCGGTAGGCGATGGCGCGATGCGCGTGCGGACGGTGGTCATGGCAAGTCTCGAAAAAGAAGGTCAAACAAAGGGCGAATGGTAACAGGCGACACCCGCCCCGCTCCAGTGAACAGGGCATTTAAGCCAAGGTTGCGTCTACAACGCGCGTATAGCGTGGTGAATGGCCGAATATCAGCCGATGGCATTTACCGTTTATCGGCTGTATGCCAGATTCACCTGCTGATAACTTTCCTTACATATTCTCGACTACAGTTTGCCCCATGCCTGCCCAACTCAAGCGTCGCCTATCCATCTTCCTGTTGATTGTCCTGCTGATCGCCGGGGGCTTTTTTGCCCATTGGTTTTTCAACGGGCGCTTTTATGAAAGCACTGACAACGCCTATGTCCAGGGCGAGATCACCCGCGTGTCGAGCCAGTTGGGTGCACGAATCGATCAGGTGCTGGTGCAGGACAACCAGCACGTCGAGAAAGGCCAGTTGCTGATCAGGCTCGAAGGCGACGATTTCCGCCTCGCCGTCGACCGCGCCAATTCGACCCTCGCCACCCGCCAGGCCGAACGCCTGCAAGCCCAGAGCAAACTGACCCAGCAGGCCAGCCTGATTGCCGCCAGCGATGCGCAAGTGGCATCCAGCCAGGCAAGCCTGGGCCGTTCCCAGATCGACCTGACCCGCGCCGAGACCTTGCGCAAGCCCGGTTATGTCTCCGAAGAGCGCGTGACCACCCTCTCCGCCGACAACCACATCGCCCGCTCGCAACTGACCAAAGCCCAGGCGGATGCCCAGGGACAACGCCAGCAGGTCAACGCATTGACCGCTGAAATCAAACGCCTCGACGCGCAGATCGCCAATGCCAGGGCCGACCTGGCCCAGGCCGAGCTGAACCTCACCCGCAGTGAAATCCATGCGCCGATCAGCGGCCTGATCGGCCAACGTGCCGCCCGTGAAGGCCAGTACGTGCAGGCCGGCGCCTACCTGCTGTCGGTGGTGCCCGATGAAGACATCTGGATCCAGGCCAACTTCAAGGAAACCCAGATCGGCCACATGCAGCCCGGGCAGAAGGCTGAGCTGACCTTCGACGCCTACGGCGACACGCCGATCGAGGCGCGGGTCGACAGCCTGTTCGCCGCCTCGGGTGCGCAGTTCAGCCTGCTGCCGCCAGACAATGCCACCGGCAACTTCACCAAGGTCGTACAACGCATACCGGTCAAACTGACTTTCGCCGCCGACAACCCGCTGCGCGGCAAGATTCGCCCGGGCATGTCGGTCACCGCCAAGGTGAATATCAAGGACGCACCGGACAACGCCAGCGCCAAATTGAGCAGCCAAGACAACCCTGACGATGGCCGGTGATCAACTGATCCGCCCGGTCGGCGAGCCGACCCGGCGGGACTGGATCGCGGTGATGAGCGTGATGCTCGGCGCCTTCATGGCGGTGCTCGATATCCAGATCACCAACTCCTCGCTCAAGGACATCCAGGGCGCGCTGTCGGCAACCCTGGAAGAAGGCTCGTGGATTTCCACCTCGTACCTGGTGGCGGAAATCATCATGATTCCCCTCACCGCCTGGCTCGTGCAGCTATTGTCGGCGCGGCGCCTGGCGGTGTGGGTGTCCCTCGGCTTCCTCGTCGCCTCCTTGCTGTGCTCCATGGCCTGGAGCCTGGAAAGCATGATTGTCTTCCGCGCCCTCCAGGGTTTTACCGGCGGCGCCCTGATTCCGCTGGCGTTCACCATGACGCTGATCAAACTCCCTGAACATCACCGTGCCAAAGGCATGGCCATGTTTGCCATGACCGCCACTTTCGCGCCCTCCATCGGCCCGACGCTGGGCGGCTGGCTGACCGAAAACTGGGGCTGGGAATACATCTTCTACATCAACATTCCGCCCGGCCTGATCATGATCGCCGGCCTGCTGTACGGCCTGGAGAAGAAGGAAGCGCACTGGGAACTGCTTAAAAGCACCGACTACGCCGGCATCGTTACCCTGGGCGTCGGCCTGGGCTGCTTGCAGGTGTTTCTCGAAGAAGGCCATCGCAAGGACTGGCTGGAGTCGGACCTGATCGTGAGCTTGGGCAGCATCGCCCTGATCAGCCTGATCACCTTCGTGATCGTGCAGTTTTCCAAACCCAATCCGCTGATCAACCTCGGCATCCTGGGCAATCGCAACTTCGGCCTGTCGAGCATTTCCAGCATCGGGATGGGGGTTGGCCTGTACGGCTCGATCTACCTGTTGCCGCTGTATCTGGCGCAGATCCAGAACTACAACGCCCTACAGATCGGCGAAGTGATCATGTGGATGGGCGTGCCGCAGCTGTTCCTGATTCCGCTGGTGCCCAAGCTGATGAAGTATGTCTCGCCGAAATGGCTGTGCACGGTGGGCTTCGGACTCTTCGGGTTGGCGAGTTTTTCTTCGGGCGTACTGAATCCGGACTTCGCCGGGCCGCAGTTCAATCAGATCCAGATCATTCGTGCCTTGGGCCAGCCGCTGATCATGGTCACCATTTCCCTGATCGCCACGGCGTACATCCTGCCCCAGGATGCGGGGTCGGCATCGAGCCTGTTCAACATCCTGCGCAACCTCGGCGGCGCCATCGGCATCGCCCTGCTCGCCACGCTGCTGGATGCGCGAACCAAGACTTACTACGATTATTTGCGCGAAGCGATCGTGCCGACCAACCCGCAGGTGGCGGAGCGGATGGCGTCACTGACGGATCGGTTTGGCAGTGAAGCCGCAGCTTTGGGCAAGCTCAGTGAGATCGCCCACCAGCAGGCGTCGATCATGGCCTATAACGATGCCTTTCATTTTGTCGGGATAGCGCTGGGGATCAGCATGCTGGCGGTGTTGTTGACCAGGAAGTTGCCGGAGGGGTTGAAGGCCGGCGAAGCCCATTGAGGCCACCGCAACCTCTGTAGGAGCTGGCTTGCCAGCGAATCGATGGTGGCCCTGATGCCGCCTTCGCTGGCAAGCCAGCTCCTACAGGTCAACGGTGTCCGTGCTTTTTCAGACTGTGATCAACCGCTCGCGCAACTTGGCAATCTCATCACGCATCTGCGCCGCCGCTTCGAACTCCAGGTCCCGCGCCAGCTGGTACATCTTCTCTTCCAGCGCCTTGATGCGCTTGGCAATCTCGCCCGGCGAGCGCAATTCGGCTTCGTACTTGGCGTTTTCTTCGGCGGCCTTGGCCATGCCCTTGCGCTTCTTGCTGCGCGAGCCCGGCACGGTGGCGCCTTCCATGATGTCGGCCACGTCCTTGAACACGCCCTTGGGCGTGATGCCGTTGGCCAGGTTGAAGGCGATCTGCTTGTCGCGGCGACGCTCGGTTTCGCCAATCGCCCGCTCCATGGAGCCGGTGATCCGGTCGGCATACAGGATCGCCCGGCCATTGAGGTTACGTGCCGCCGACCGATGGTCTGGATCAGCGAGCGCTCGGAACGCAGGAAACCTTCCTTGTCGGCATCGAGGATCGCCACCAGCGACACCTCCGGCATGTCCAGGCCCTCGCGCAGCAGGTTGATCCCCACTAGCACATCGAAGGTGCCCAGGCGCAAATCGCGGATGATTTCCACACGTTCCACGGTGTCGATGTCCGAGTGCAGGTAGCGCACGCGCACGCCGTGATCGGCCAGGTAATCGGTCAAATCTTCGGCCATGCGCTTGGTCAGCGTCGTCACCAGCACCCGCTCTTCCAGGGCGACGCGCTTGGTGATTTCCGACAGCAAGTCGTCGACCTGGGTCAGTGCCGGGCGGATCTCGATTTGTGGGTCCACCAGGCCAGTGGGGCGCACCACCATGTCAATGACGCGCCCGGCGTGTTCGGCTTCATAGTTGCCCGGCGTTGCCGAGACGAAAATCGTCTGCGGGCTGATACTTTCCCACTCGTCGAAACGCATCGGCCGGTTGTCCAGCGCCGACGGCAGGCGGAAGCCATATTCCACCAGCGTCTCCTTGCGTGACCGGTCACCTTTGTACATCGCGCCAACTTGCGGCACGCTGACGTGGGATTCGTCGATCACCAGCAAGGCATCGGCCGGCAGGTAATCGTAAAGGGTCGGCGGCGGCGCCCCGGCTTCGCGACCGGACAGGTAACGCGAGTAGTTCTCGATGCCGTTGCAATAACCCAGCTCGAGAATCATCTCCAGGTCAAACCGGGTGCGCTGCTCCAGGCGCTGGGCTTCCACCAGCTTGTTGTTGGAACGCAGGTATTCCAGGCGCTCCTGCAACTCGACCTTGATGCCTTCGACGGCGCCCATCAGGGTTTCCCGGGGCGTCACGTAGTGGCTTTTCGGGTAGAAGGTGAAACGCGGCAGCTTGCGGATGACTTCTCCGGTCAGCGGATCGAAGGCCGACAGGCTTTCCACTTCATCGTCGAAGAGTTCGATGCGGATCGCTTCGAAATCCGATTCCGCCGGGTGGATATCGATCACGTCGCCGCGCACACGGAAGGTCGCACGGGCGAACTCCATGTCATTGCGGGTGTATTGCAGGTCGGCCAGGCGCCGCAGCAGTTCACGCTGGTCGAGCTTGTCGCCGCGATCCACGTGCAGAACCATCTTCAAGTAGGTTTCCGGGCTGCCCAGGCCGTAGATGCACGACACCGTGGTAACGATGATCGCGTCCTTGCGCTCCAGCAATGCCTTGGTCGCGGACAACCGCATCTGCTCGATGTGATCGTTGATCGAGGCGTCTTTCTCGATGAAGGTGTCCGAGGACGGCACGTAGGCTTCGGGCTGGTAGTAGTCGTAGTAGGAAACGAAGTACTCGACGGCGTTGTTCGGGAAGAACGCCTTGAACTCACCGTACAACTGCGCGGCCAGGGTCTTGTTCGGCGCCAGCACCAGGGTCGGGCGCTGCACCTGGGCGATCACGTTGGCGATACTGAAGGTCTTGCCCGAACCGGTCACACCGAGCAACGTCTGGTGCGCCAGCCCGGCTTCGATGCCCTCGACCATCAGGCGGATGGCTTCCGGTTGATCGCCGGCGGGCTCGAAACGGGTGACTAGCTGGAATTCAGACATGTAGAACCTCTGGGATCACTCTTGCCGGTGAAACCGACACGAACGAGAAAGACCACAAACGACCGATGTCGCCCGAGGAAAAAACTGGATTGCGCTCAATGTGGAGTCGATTGCCAGCGCTTTCAAGGCAAACGTCCTACAACGGGTAAAGACTTAGACGACGCCAATCGACTAACGGTCGAAAAATAATCGGAAAAACTTACCTTAAAAGCCGATTCGTCTGTCGCCATCACTCGCGGATGGCCTCTATACTAGCTCCCCGTTTGTGCACCGCTCTAGTGCATTCGGCTGGAGCGCGACACGTCCCTCCACTCTCCATTCAGAGCCGCCGCAAAAATGAGCCTGTTCTCCGCTGTCGAAATGGCACCACGCGATCCAATCCTGGGCCTCAACGAAGCATTCAACGCCGATACCCGTACCAACAAGGTCAACCTGGGCGTCGGTGTTTATTGCAACGAGGAGGGGAAAATTCCACTCCTGCGCGCCGTTGTCGAAGCCGAAACCATTCGCGTCGCTCAACACGCTTCCCGTGGCTACCTGCCAATCGACGGCATCGCCGCCTACGACCAGGCGGTGCAAAAACTGCTGTTCGGCAATGATTCGCCGCTGATCGCCGCTGGCCGCGTCATCACCACCCAGGCCGTTGGCGGTACCGGCGCCCTGAAAATCGGTGCCGACTTCCTCAAGCAACTGCTGCCAAACGCCGTCGTGGCGATCAGCGACCCGAGCTGGGAAAACCACCGCGCGCTGTTCGAAACCGCCGGTTTCCCGGTGCAGAACTATCGCTACTACGATGCCGCGACCCACGACGTTAACCGCGCCGGCCTGCTGGAAGACCTGAACGCCCTGCCGTCCGGCTCGATCATTGTCCTGCACGCCTGCTGCCACAACCCGACCGGCGTGGACCTGAGCCCCGCGGACTGGAACAACGTCCTGGAAGTGGTGAAAGCCAAAGGTCACGTGCCGTTCCTCGACATGGCGTACCAGGGTTTCGGCGATGGCATCGACGAAGACGCCGCTGCCGTGCGCCTGTTCGCCGAATCGGGCCTGACCTTCTTCGTCTCCAGCTCGTTCTCCAAATCGTTCTCGTTGTACGGCGAGCGCGTTGGTGCCCTGTCGATCGTCAGCGAATCGAAAGAAGAAAGCGCACGCGTCCTGTCGCAAGTCAAACGTGTGATCCGCACCAACTACTCCAACCCGCCGACCCACGGCGCAAGCATCGTCGCTGCCGTGCTCAACAGCCCGGAACTGCGCGCCCAGTGGGAAGCCGAGCTGGCCGAAATGCGCCTGCGCATTCGTGGCATGCGCACGCAGATGGTCGACACCCTGGCGAAAAACGCGCCGCAGCGCGATTTCAGCTTCGTCGGTCGTCAGCGCGGCATGTTCTCCTACTCCGGTCTGTCGGTTGAACAAGTGCATCGCCTGCGCAACGAATTCGGCATCTACGCCCTGGACACCGGCCGTATCTGCGTGGCTGCGTTGAACCAGAGCAACATCAAGGTTGTGACGGATGCGATTGTTCAGGTGATCTGACTTTCGCGTGATACGAAAAACGGGAAGCCTTTGGGCTTCCCGTTTTTTATTTGTCGCAGATAATTCTCAAACCTCCAACCAGCCCCCCTAGACTGCACACATCTATCCTGTAGGAGCTGGCTTGTCGGGTCGCCGCATCGCAGCGAATCGATTTACCAGCCGACATTAATATTGCCCGTGATGGCCTCTTCGCCGGCAAGCCGGCTCCTACAGGTTGTGTTCCACCCGGATTTTTCGAGAACCCACATGAAAAACGATGACCTACGCGCCGACCGCGATGACCTGGATGACTTCATCCCCCGCACCCCGGCCAAACAACGCGGCAACAACCTGGTGATGCAAGTCGCTGCCGGCGTGTTTCTCGGCGGCCTGGCCCTGTGGCTGGTGCAGCTGGGCGCCACCGCGCTCTACGCCAAACTGATGCTGGGCACCATTACCTTCGGCGGCTAGGCCAGTTCGCTCGCGCGCTGGCTGGCAGCGTCGTCATAGGCGACATACAGCGATTCAGCAACCTGGCTCTTGATCGCCTTGGTGCTTTCCAGGCCCAGGACAAACCCCTCGGCCTTCCCCCCTGCACGGTTCAGCTCATCGGCGTTGCTGGCCTGGGTGATGGCATCGAACAGTTTTTCGGCGTGCGGGCCGACCCCCTTGGGCAGGCTGATTTGCGCGATGCTCATGGGAACACCCCGTTGCTTCGAGGTTGTGTGGCGGTCAAGCAAGTCATGGCGCTTACCTTATCGGCGAATGGCCGGCAGCGCGTGTAACCACTTCCGGGCCGCCATGTTAGCCCCCACAGGCAATTCCGGTAACCGCCAATCACCGATAAACCACCGTCCGTCCCGAGAAAACCCTCCCGCTGCTATCAAATGCTTGACTTCTCTTTTTGAATCAGTAACATAGGCGCCATTCCGCGATAGCTCAGTTGGTAGAGCAAGTGACTGTTAATCACTGGGTCCCTGGTTCGAGTCCAGGTCGTGGAGCCAGACAGCAAAATCGAAAAGCCCCTGAATCGAAAGATCCAGGGGCTTTTTTGTGGCCGATGTAAAAGTTAAAAGATCGCAGCCTGCGGCATGTAGGAGCTGCCGCAGGCTGCGATCCTTTGATCTTAAGCGTTTAAACCGTCAGACATGCTCACTGCTTTTGGCATGCACCGCCCGTGGCTCGCCATGCCCGTGATCCACTTCAACCACCGGGATTTCCTTGCCATCACAGTCATGCAACTTGCCGTCGCTGAAGTAATCCCCTTCGCGCAATGCCGCCAGGTCCTGGTAGCGCAGTACCCGCTCGGTACCCGCCGCAAACACCGACTGCTGGTCGGAGTTACCGGCGGTGAGGTGGTTGAAGGTCAGGTTGAGCACGATGGCCATGATTGCCGAAGAGCTGATGCCCGAATGGAAGATCGTCGCGAACCAGCTTGGGAAGTGATCGTAGAAGTTCGGCGCGGCAATCGGGATCATGCCGAAACCGATGGAGGTCGCGACAATGATCAGGTTGACGTTGTTGCGGTAGTCGACCTTGGACAGCGTACGAATGCCGCTGGCCGCGACGGTGCCGAACAGCACGATACCGGCCCCGCCGAGGACCGAAGTCGGCACGGCGGCGATGACGCGCCCCATGAACGGCAGCAGGCCGAGGATCACCAGGAACAGGCCGCCGGTGGCCACCACATAGCGGCTCTTGATCCCGGTCACCGCCACCAGCCCGACGTTCTGGGCGAAGGCGCTTTGGGTGAAGGAGCCGAAGATCGGTGCGATCATGCTCGACAGCATGTCCGCGCGCAGACCATTGCCCAGGCGCTTGGAATCGACCTTGGTGTCGATGATTTCACCCACGGCCAGGATATCAGCCGACGTCTCCACCAGCGTCACCATGACCACGATGCACATCGACAGGATCGCCGCGAAGTGGAAGGTCGGCATGCCGAAGTGGAAAGGTGTAGGGAAACCGAACATCGGGCCCTGGCCGACGGAGGAGAAATCCGCCATGCCGAGGAACACCGCGACGACCGTACCGATGACCATCGCCAACAGGATCGACAACCGGGAGATGGTGGCGCTGCCGATCTTGCTCAGCAACAGCACCAACACCAGCGTCATCGCTGCCAGGCCGATGTTGGCCATGCTGCCAAAGTCAGGGGCATGACTGTTGCCACCCATGGCCCAGCGTGCCGCCACCGGCATAAGCGTCAGGCCGATGGTGGTGATCACGATACCCGTGACCAGCGGCGGGAAGAACTTGGTAATTCGCGAGAACACCGGTGTGATCAGCAACCCGATCAGGGACGCGGCTATCACCGCCCCCAGGATCGACTGAAATCCACCCTCGCCTCCACTGCTGACGATCGCCACCATGGTCGCGACGCCGGAAAACGACACGCCCTGCACCAGCGGCAACTGACAACCGAAAAACGGTAGACCCAGGGTTTGCAGCAACGTGGCCAGCCCCCCCGCAAACAATGAAGCAGCAATCAACAATCCAATGTCCGCCGGCGAGAGGCCGGCCGCCTGACCAATGATCAAAGGCACCGCGACGATGCCACCGTACATGGTCAGAACATGTTGCAGGCCGTAAGCCATATTCGCGCCGATCCCGAGATTTTCATCTTCAGGCCGTTGGTGTGAAACATGGGGCGTTTTCATGTTAGGGGGTTCCCTGGTTTTTGTTATGCGCACACTGTATTCAATACTCAGGACAAATGTCCATAGAGTTGTATACAACTTGCCAGTCAAATTATGAACGGTCGTTCATGCAGACTGTGTGCCACCACGCTCCTTCTCGTAAAAAACCTTGAAATACATCCGTCCGGCCCATTGTCCTGCGCCCACTAGTCTTTTGAATTCATGGCGACCATCGGTAGTAATCGCCGCCTTCCAAATACATATAAAGTATGCATAATGAAGCCATTCGAAATTCAGTATCACAAGGCGAAGAACGCGGCCAACAAACTCAAGCATCTGGGCATCAGCCTCGCAGAGACAGAGCCCGTGTTCTACGACGAACGTGCCCTGACCTTGCAGGACGATCACCATGATGAACCGCGCTGGATCATCATGGGGCTGGATGGCAAGGGGCGTTTGCTGGTCGTTGCGTACACCTACCGTGAACCGAATTTCGTTCGAATCATTTCCGCGCGCCTCGCCAGCAAAAACGAGCGCCGCCAGTATCTGGAGGCTTGACCCATGAAAGACGAGTACGACTTCAGCCATGCCAGCCGCGGGGCGGTTGCCCCCGGCAAAGGCAAGACCCGCATCACCATCATGCTCGACGACGTCGTCATCGAGGCAGCGCGAGCGCTCGCGGAAAGCGAGGGTTATGGCTACCAGACCGCGATCAACAACACGCTGCGCCGGGCGTTGCTGACCGAACACGACAAGGCAGGGACCGGAACTGTTAAACACCTGAAAAAGGGGATCACCGGCTCTGATCTGAAAAGCCTGGAAAAAAAGCTCGCGCAAGCCCTTAGCGAAATTCAGCGGCTGATGGAGCCCGAAGCCCGTCCGTAGGCACGAAAAAGGGGCAGGCTGATCCAATCTGCCCCTTTTTTGTGTGCACGATGAACCGCCTATTGCGGCACTATCAATCTCTCAAGTGTGCGCATCAATGTCGCATTGTTTGGCACCCGAATCCCGAACTCGCTTTCCAGTACACCCATCAACTCCTGCACATCGGCCACTTCCCGGCGTTCGCTGTCATGCCCCATGCGATGGATCGCAAAGCTGCCGTTATTGAGGGTACGACGCCAGCCCTCCCCCGTCCGCGCCACCATCAGTTGCCTGGCGAAGGACGATTCGGGGTGGGTCGAGACATACCAGTTGCCGACGGCGTAATCGATGTCCTCCTGGCGTTGCAGGTCGAAGATGTACATCGCGCGCCACTCCTCCCCGACCTTCGCGCGAAGGGTGTAGCCGTCGGCATGCTGCTCGATCCGATACGGCTCGTGAGGCGTCGACTGTTCATCACGGCTGTCGAGCAACAGCGGTGCGGTGGGCACCATGCCGCCGAAGCCGACGTCAGTGATGTAGCGCACGCCATCGAGCGTCACCAGGCTCAAGCGGTGCGTTCGAGCGGTCCAGGCGCCTTCTGGCTGGCCCATCACCACACGCCCGCTGATGCCCCGCGCTTCGTAGCCAAGCGCCTGCAGCAAAGCCAGAAACAGACAGTTGAGCTCGTAGCAGTAACCGCCACGTCCATCCTGCAGGACCTTTTGCTCGATCGACGTCAGATCGATGCGCACCGGCTCGCCCGCCAGCGTAGTGAGGTTTTCAAACACAAAGGCGCCGGTGTGGCGCAATTGAAGCAGGCGCAGGGTGTCAAGGGTCGGTGCCGGGGGAGCATCGAAGCCCAGACGTTGCAGGTATGACGCAAGGTTAGTCAGACGTGGCTCGCTCATCGCTTGATCCTTATGCACGCAAGCTGCGGATCGCTCCGCCAGGGGGGCTATGTATAAAGGATGAAGGGCCACGGCCGACAATTGATTTAGCCAATCGGCCGGCAAGACAATTCACCGGCGCTTGCGCGAGCCCAATTGAATCCAGGTGGGCGCATGGTCGCTGGCATGGGGCTCGTTGCGCACCCAGGCATCGACCCCGGCTTCTTCGAGGTAAGGACTCAAGGCCGGGTTGAGCAACAGGTGATCGATGCGCAAGCCGGAGTTCTTTTGCCAGTGCTGGCGAAAATAGTCCCAGAAGGTGTAGACCCTCTCCTGCGGATACAGATGACGTACGGCATCGGTCCAGCCCTGGTCCAGCAGACGCTGATAACACTCACGGCTCTCGGGTTGCAGCAAGGCATCCTTGAGCCAGGAACGCGGGTTATAGATGTCGAGATCGGTGGGCACCACATTGTAGTCACCCGCCAGCACCACCGGATGCTCGCTGCCCTGCAGCGATTGCGCGTAGCGTATCAGGCGCTCGAACCAGGCCAGCTTGTAATCGAACTTCGGCCCGGGTTGCGGATTGCCATTGGGCAAATACAGGCAACCCACCAGCACCCCGTGGACGGCCGCTTCCAGATACCGACTGTGATTATCGTCGTCATCGCCCGGCAGACCTCGGCGGCTTTCCAGCGGCTGCGCATCCCGGGCCAGTATCGCCACCCCGTTCCACGACGCTTGCCCCTGCCAGATCGCCCCGTAGCCGATGGCCTCAAGCTGCGCGGCGGGAAATGCGCTGTCGACCGACTTGAGCTCCTGCAGACAGGCGATGTCCGGCTGCTCACGCTCCAGCCAGGCCAACAGATTCGGCAGGCGGGCGCGCATGCCGTTGACGTTGAACGTCGCGATTCGCAACTTTTTCATGACCACCGTCCCGTTTGGCTGGGCCTTTTGGGTGTGACCGCGCCGCCTGCAAGGTGTTCGGTCGGTCACGGCCTGTGCCACTCGTCATCCAGCCGGCACCAACCACCCTGCCCTTCACACCAACTTCAGGTAACGACTCATCTTTTGGAGACGGACCATGATGAACACCAAAATCACTTCGCTGTTTCTCGCTGGATTGCTCTGCGCGGCGCCCTTGGCCACTTTCGCAGAATCCGGCGATGGCGCTGACGCGACGGGCACCAAATCCGGTGCTACCAGCGGCCCGGTCATGCCGCCCGACAACACGCCAAGCTCGCCCTCGGGCGGCAACGCCGGTGACGGTGGCGCAACCGGCTCTTCGAGTGGGAGTGCGGGTGGCAGCAGCAGTTCGGGTGCCGGAGGGGGTACCGGGGCCGGCGGCGGGACTGGCGGGGCTGGCGGCGGGACGGGTAGCTGAACGCGTAAAGGCAGCCGATGGTGATTCAGCGTCGGCTGCCTTTATAGGATGCGCCTACATCTGCTTGACCGCCGGAGGATTCCACTTGCCATTCAACGCCTCGGCCTTCGGACCGTACAAGCGCATGGTCAGGTTGAACGGCCCCTTGGGCGCCGGCAGCCAATTGGCTTCCAGCTCCTTGCCGGGGCTTTCGTTCTGGAAATAGATATCCAGCGAACCGTCGGCGTTGCTCTTGAACGGCATCCAGCTGCTGACCGCGAAGCGGTTGAGCCCGTTGCCCACCTGGAAACCTTCGGGGTCGTACAGCGTGATCGACCAGAAGGCGTTCACCGGAGGCGTCTCGTCCTTGGGGAAATGCAGTACGTACTTGTGCGCTCCATCGAGGGTCTTGCCGTTTTCATCGCCCATATTCAACGGATAAATCGCGTCTTCGGGCAAGTTGGCGCCGAGCCCCATCTGCGCCACGATCGCGCGCTTGAGGTAGTAGTTGCCGTAGACGCCCATGGTGTCGGTGTTCATCGACCACCCGTTGACTACTCGCGCCAGGGTCGGCACCTTCCACGCCATCAGCGCTTGTGCGTCCTTGGGTGCAGTCTCCAGGGCGGCTTTTATTTCCGGGTCCAGTGCATTCATGTCGAACGACTTGCCCGGCTCGATGCCGATACGCTTGAGCTGCGCCAGTAGCGGCTGATCGGTGCTGTGGGCGGGATGCACCTTGAGCAGCTCGGCGGCATAGGCGAAGTAGTCGGCCGCCGACAGGGTGTCGACCTGGATTTTCGGTGGGGTCGTCATGTCCACGGCCGGGTCGATCTTGACACTGACCGGCTCTGCGCCCTTGCCCAGCCGCGACAACGGCGTCACGGTGTAGCCGGCCTGGATCTTGTGCACCGCCGCGTAGTCCGCCGCGCCATCGGTCTTGGTTCGCCCGATGACCCAGACAAAGGGCGTCGGCGCCGGCAGGTGGTTGAGTCCAGCAGGCACAGTGCCGGTCCAGCCCGGTGGCGTTACCAGGAATTGCGCGGCGTTGGTACCCGTGGTGCGCCATCCGGGCGATGCGAATACGTCACTCCACATGTCGAGCATCGGCAGCAAGTAAAAACGTCCGGCGGTGTCCGGGGCGGCGATGACCAGCGGCTCCTTGGTCAGGTCGAGCCATGCAATGGAATACAAGGTGTCGAAGTTCGAGCGCACCACCCCTTTGAAATTCGCCGGCGGGTACTCGGGCACACTCACGAACATGTTCATCGGGCCCTTGCCGAACTCCTTTCCCGGTTCGATGTTGGTGAATTGCTTGCGGGTGATGTCCATGGTCAACAGCGGATAAAAATAAACGTAGGCATCCACGCCGATGGGGTGGGCTTCTTCTGCGGTCATTTTCGCTTGCGCATGACTGACCAGCGGCAAGACAGCGCTGGACACAAGGGTAAGGGCAATGGCGGTCAATGCTTGGGTTATCGACATGGTGGCGATCGTCCGTGCGATGGGGAGATCTGCCGGGAGCGGCAGAGCTACCGCAACTCTAGACGATCAATTGCCCAAGTTCTGACAGGCGGACAATCGGGCAATCGAACCTCGCCTCAACGATCCGATCGCATCAGCGCCTCGACCCCGCCCTCCATCGACAACACCGCCGAACGGTTTCTACCCGAATGTTTGGCCTGATACAGGGCAGCATCCGCGCGCTGGATGAACACCTCCATGCTGTCACGCCCCGTCGGCACGAACGAATAACAACCGAGGCTTACGGTCACGTATCCGGTAGGCGAGCCCGTATGGACGATGTTCTTGCCCATGACGCTGCGGCGAATCTGTTCGGCGAGGGTCATGGCACCATGGAGATCGGTGTCAGGCAGCAACACCGCAAACTCTTCTCCACCGTAACGCACCGCCAGGTCGGCCTTGCGATGGCAGCAGCTTTTCACGGCCCGGGCCACTTCGGCCAGGCAGTGATCGCCCACCACATGACCGTAGGTGTCGTTGTAGCGCTTGAAGAAATCGATATCGAGCATGATCAGGCTCAACGGGCTGTTTTGCCGGGCGCCGCGGCCGAATTCGATATCCAGGGCTCGCTCGAACAGCCTCCGATTGGCCAGGCCGGTCAGACTGTCGTGGGTGGCAATCAGCTCCAGCGCCTGCTGAGCCATGCGCAGATCCGCCTCGACCTGTTCACCGACACGCACCTGGCGAATGAACACCCAACCGATCAGGCCAACGCCCAGCATCACCAGCACGACGATCGCACTGGAACGAAACGCCGTGTCGTACCAGTCCGCCAGGATCGAGTCCCGGGACGAGGCCGCCGAGACCACGAGGGGGTATGCCTCCAGCTGCCGATAGCCATACAGGCGGACAATGCCATCCACTTGGGAAGCGAACATCGCGTTGCCGGAAGTCGCCTGGGGCAACAGGTTCTGAAAGATTTCCCCCTTGGCCAATGAGGTACCGATCTGCGCCTGCACATAGGGTCGACGGGCCAGCAGCGTGCCATCGGTCAGCGCCAGAAACATCGCGCCGTTGTCGTCGATACTGAAGCTTTTGAAGAACTGCTCGAAGTACGACATCTTGATCCCGGCCAACAGCACCCCCTGGAACTGGCCATTGCGGTCGTTGACCCGCCGGGAGATCGGAATGATCCATTCGCCATTTTCCCGACTGCGGATGGCCGGGCCGATGTGCGCCACGGTCGAGACGTTCTGTTGGTGAAACTTGAAGTACTCGCGATCTGCCACGCCGCCCCCGCGGGGCAGTGCCGCAAATGAGGTGACGACCCACTGGCCCTTTTGGTCGAACAGCAGGATGCCGTGCAATTGGCTGAGCGCCTGCACCCGTCGGGTGAAGGTCTTCTGCAAGCGCGGACGCTGGGCCGCGCCGAACCCGTCGGCCTGGATCCAGTCCACCAGGCTGGTCAGCACCAGGTCGGCTTGCATAAAGGTGTCTTCGGCCTGCTGTGCCATGGCCCGCGTCAGGTTCGACGAAGCGACCTGGGCCTGGCTCAGGTCGTGGCGCCGGGATTGTTCCAGTTGCAGATAAAGCAAGGCGCACAGGCACAGGCACACCGTGCCGATAAACCACACTGCCGCCTTGCGCAGCGGGATGCGCTTCAGGGCGACGCCGGGGGCGTGGTACAGGTCATCAAGGCGTGTTGGCAAAAATGCGCTCCCTGAAAGGGCAAGGCATGAGCGACACCCCATGCCCCTGGTTTCGGGCGCCAAGTCTACGGTGTTCCAAACGGGAAAAGGGCACCAGACGCCAAATGGTTGCCCCGCCCACCTGGAAACCGTCAGAGGGCCTGACGCAGGACAACAACCTGATCGCCCTCAACCAGCTAGGATGTGTCTTACACCACGTCAGGGAATTGAACATGAGCAAGGCAGACGAGCTCGCGATAAAATTGAAACAGACCCGATCTACCGGTATTGATCAGGCGATCGACAGCTGGCCGGGCCAGGTCTACGAGCTGTATCACCAGATCGAGGCCTGGCTGCAGCCTTTGACCGAGGCCGGTCTGGTCCTGCGGCGCAACCCCACTCACGTCTTCGAGAGTCACCCGCTGGGTGACACGTTCGACTATGCCATCGACCAACTGGTGATCAGCGCCAATCGCCTGAGCATCACGTTCGACCCTGTTGCGCGCTTTACGGCGGATGGCGAAGGGCGAGTCGAAATTCACTGCCAGGGCAACGAACTTGCCCTGTTGCGCACCGTGGACGAACACGGTGCAACACATTGGTGGCTGCAAGGGATCGAGCAGGCTGCCACGCGACCGGATGCGGTGGCGCTGACAGAAAACAATCTGCTGTCGGTGGTACAGGCAGGACTGGCGCTCTGATCAGCGCAAAGGTGGAACCCGGATATCCCCGGCGCGGCATTGGGTCTTCACGCCTTTGCCGCAAGAGGCAAACGCCAGGTCCTTGTCCATGCAGACCCGAACCTCCGACAACTGCGGCCCGTTGCAGATCACCACAATGCCATCCGCCGGAATCTGCGGATTGCTCTGGCGGAACATCCGCGTTATGTCCGCCGCAGTAAAATAATGCGTGGTGCTCAAGGGTTGCAGTTGCTCGGGAATGCTGACCGCGCCCAGGGCCTTGTCGGAGGCCTCCAGGTACCCGTCGGCGCCGAGGCCGCTGCACGTGCCGTGCTTGGCCCATTCGTGCTCGAGTAGTTTCCTCGACGGGTACAACATCAAGCCCTTGGCCCGCTCCTCTGCCGAGAGCTTCTCCCTCGGCGCGCAGGACTTCGGCCAACCGCCCCCGGTGTATTGCGGCCAGAGGCCGTGAAGCACAAAGCCATAGCCTTTGCCGGAACATTGCGCGTCGTCAGCATGGGTCAGGCAGTAAGTGGGTGACCAGGACAGCGCCAACAGGTAGTAATCAAACACCCCTGCCACGGATGCCGGCCCGCCATTTCGCGAGTCCCGGGCGCTGCTCGTGCCGACGCTGGCGAACGTCAACAGGATCAGCGCGACCACGGCGTAAAGTCTGTTCATCGGCACGCTCCCGCAGGGTGGCTTGACCGACGATGGGTCGATCAAAAGCCGCTACTTTGGCATAGCCACCAGCGCTTTCGCACCACGAGAGTGAGTCGAAATAATTAATGTCGCGTGATCCGTCAGAGCAACCTGTCGAGCTCTTGCAGCGTCATCCGGGGGATCACCCGCGGTGGAATTTTCGAGATGTCGGACAGGTTGTAAACCTGAAAATCCTTGTTCACCACCTGCTGCGACAGGATCTTGAACGACGGCAGGATTCGCGTATGAAAATGCTCATCGAGCACACAGGGAGAAGCGAAACTGCCCGACCTCTCATAGAAGCGCCCCGCCGTCGGGTCCAGGTCGACGCCCACCAGGAATACCCGGGTAAATCCCAGGTGGTAGGCCAGCTGCAAAGCCAGGTAGGCGACGGTACGGGCGTCAAAAAAACCACGTTTGAGATTCTTGCTGAAACCCAGGGTTTTGTTGCGGCCACTGCCTAGCCTGCGGACCCTGACCAAATCCTTGTCTGTCCTGAAAAACTCGCTCCACGAAAGCCTGGGTGCCCGGCTCAGCAAGTACAGCTTGCCCTGAGGCTTTACCGAGGTGTGCCAGATATGTTTTTCCCACAGCGCAACCCGCTCGCTGAGGCGCATGGCTTCGGTAAACAGTTCCGGTTGCTGCTCGGAAAAACCCTGATCCGTACAGACATAGAAGTACGGCTTGATCCCCGTCCCGGTGAATTTCGAAATGGCACCGTTCATGGTAATCATTGGAACGCCGGCATACTTGTGTAACGGGAAATCTTTTGCCGACGCACCCGACGCCACGATGAACACGGGACCCGTTTGAGTGTTGCGGCACTCATCCAGATCATGCACCCGAAACGAATCTGTGATGTGTGTCATTTTTTTATCGGCAACATCCATCGTCAATGTCTCTATCCCTGTTATTGATCAACTGTGACCCACTTCCATGTCGATAGTTTTCAGCGGGTAAACCTTCGGCTCGGCATCTCGAAAAGACGCCTGGGGTTACGATTTGTCCTGGCCTGTGACCACCATTGGCGGTTCTGCACGTTGCAACTCCAGAGCGGGCAACTTCGACGGCTGGTTCAAGAGTCGCAGCACCGGGGAATCGTAACCGTAAACGTCGGGTTTGAACGTCACCCGTCCGTCGGTATTCAGGTCCACCGTCCAATAGGCCAGCAGCACGGGCACCTTGACGGGAAGCTTGATGTTTTCGGTTCTACCGTTGGCCAGTTGCTTTTGAATACCCGCCGAATTCCAGCGCACAGGGTCGTTGAACAGCAGTTCGACCAACTGCAACGGATTCTCCACCCGGATGCAGCCGGAGCTGGTGGCCCGCATGGATTTGGCAAACAGCTCGCGATGGGGGGTGTCGTGGAGGTAGATCGCATAGTCGTTGGGGAAGCGGATGACCACCTGCCCCAGTGAGTTTTCCGGACCGGCGTCCTGGCGCAGCGTGATGCCGCGCGCGTTGGACCAGTCGACGGTCGACGGATCGAGCGTGTTGCCTTCGCGGTCCAGGGCGCGAATCCGGTTGGCCGCGAGGTAGCCCGGATTCTGCTGGATCTTGGGCAGCATATCCTTGACCAGAATCGTCGGCGGAACGGTCCAGGTGGGGTTGAACGTGACGTAGGTGATTTCCGACTGGAACACCGGCGTGCTGCGAAACGGTTTGCCGACCTGCACCCGGGAACGCCAGACCGGCTGGCCGTCGCGGTACAAGGCGACCTTGTAGCCGGCGATATCGACGATGACAAAAGTGCCTTGCAGCTTATAGAGCAACCAGCGCGCCCGTTCCATGTTCACCCGAACCTGATCGATTCGCGCCTCGACCGGCACATTCAGTGCCGCCAGCGTCGTCGCCCCCGCCACGCCATCGGCGCCGAGGTACTGTTCGAGCTGATACTTCTTCACCGCGGCGATGACACTGTCGTCGTAATCGGTACGCTTCGATTTGTGCGGGTCCAGATAACCGGCTGCCACCAGGCGTGCGCGCAATTGCCGGACCGCGGCATTGTCCATGCCGGGCTTGAGCGACTGCCCTTCGGCGACTTTTGGCCAGCCACCGGCGTCACGAATCTGGCGCAACTGCGCAAGGCTCTCGCGCAGGCTGCGATAAACCGCCTCCTGAGGTGGCGCCAGAACGAACGCACGAGCGACGTCGTGATCATCCAGGGCAGTAAAGAAGCTGTTCATATCCTCGCGCGGGTCAATGCCCTCGGGCTCGAAGTTCCAGTGAAAATCCAACCGGGCCGGATCTACCTTGCCACGGCGCAACTGCAGCAGCGCCGTGATGTACGTACGAGTTGCCGCGATGTCGAAAGCCGCCCATTGCGCCGGCGTCGGCGCCGTGGCCTGCAGCGCCAGTTGCGCCTGGGCCAGTTCGCCAGCCCGGTAATCCTCGGGGATCAGGCCATCGGCCTGGGTACCATCAAGTCCTTGGAGCAACTGGCTGACATCTCGCCCGTTGGTCCAGGCGGCGCGGAAATTGCGATGCGAATAGAAATCCAGGACTACCCGGGCGACATCCACCCGTTGATGTTTGCGCGAGGTCAACAGAGGCGGGAATGAAGATTGCAGCGGTTCGAGCTCCGACTGGATGGCCTGACCAACGACGTCATCGGGCGCGGCACCGAGCACACTCACTAGCGCCGGAGATACCTGCACGATCGGCGAAGTTTCACCCATCGCAACGCCGCTGATCAGAAAGACCATAAAAAATACACGGCTTATGACGAATGACCTTGTTAATTGACCCATGGATAATCCTTAATCGCCTGTAATCAAAGGGCTAGCGTCCAACTCACTGCTAGACTCGAAATATTCCTGAAGAGACATTTTTATGGCGCTACATCGCTTTGGCCTGACAGCCCTGTTGCTGACGTCGGCTATCCTCCCGTCAGCCTACGCCGATTCGCTCGAAGTCGCGCTGGCCAAAGCGGCTCCAAACGCCAATGCCAAGGTCATTGCCCTGGCGGTGCGCGCCACACAGTGTACCCGCGCCCAAGGCTCTGTTCCGGCACAGAGACTAGCAGTGATCGATTATTCCCTACCTTCGACCGAACAACGCCTGTGGGTGTTCGATCTGAAAAAACGCAAGCTGCTGTTCCACGAACTTGTCGCCCATGGCCGCAACAGCGGCGAAAACATGACCACCCAGTTTTCCAACCAGAATGAAAGCTTCGCCACCAGCCTTGGCCTGTACCGCACCCAACAGAGTTACGTCGGCAAGAACGGCTATTCCTTGCGCATGGAAGGCCTGGAGCCTGGCTTCAACGATAACGCCTTTGACCGGGCCATCGTCATTCACGGCGCGCCCTATGTCAGCCCGGTGCTGGCTCGCGCCAACGGCCGGATCGGCAGGAGCCTGGGTTGCCCGGCGGTCAGGCCCGCCATCGCTCATCGCCTGATTGACTCGATGAAGGATGGACAGCTGCTGTTTTCCTACTATCCGGACCAGCGTTGGCTGAAATCGTCTTCTTACATCAATTGCGGCGGCGGTACTGTAGCCTCGTCGGACAAAGTCACTTCACGCCAGTAAACGGCCCACGCAAGCGGTCATCGGCCAAAGACGGGAACCACGTCAGGGAAATTGCGTGTAAGCACGCTTATAATCCGCCGGTTCGCCCGCATTCGAGACCGGTATGACCGCTATCCATATCAAGTTCCCCTCCCTGACGCTCAAGGCCGGCGCCCGGGCACTGGCACGCATTCGCCAGAACGGCTTGAGCGCCGCCGATGTCGGCACGCTGCCCGGTGCCGCCGGCGGTCCCAAGGCCTTGGGCATTCAGGGACTGGACCTGGCCTTGTTTGGCGAATGGTTGCCGGCGGTGCCGCGCGAGCGCTCGTTGATCGGTGCATCGGTGGGCTCCTGGCGTTTCGCCAGTGCCTGCCTGCCGGATGCCGCCGAAGGCCTGCGGCGCCTCGGCCAGCTGTATACCGAGCAGAACTTTGCCAAAGGCGTGACCATGGCGCAGATCAGCGAAAGCTCCCGGCGCATGCTCGATGATCTGCTCGACGGGCGTGACGCGGCTGTGCTCGACAACCCCCATTACCGCTTGAATATCATGGTGGTCAAAAGCCACGGACTGCTCGCGGACGACCACCGGGGCCGACTGGGCCTGGGCCTGTCGTCAGTGATCGCCGACAACCTGCGCGGACGTGCGCGGCTGTCCCGGCACTTCGAGCGGCTGATCATCCACGATCCGCGCCTGGCACCGCCGGTCAACGCGCTGAACGACTTTCCGTCGCGCTTCGTCGCCCTGGACAGCGCCAATCTGCGCCAAGCCCTGCTCGCCTCGGGTTCTATCCCGATGGTGATGGAAGGCGTGCGTCATCTTCCTGGCGCAGGTACGGGTACATTCCGCGATGGCGGTCTGCTGGACTATCACCTGGACTTGCCCTACAGCGGCAACGACATCGTGCTTTATCCGCACTTCACCGACCGGGTGATTCCCGGCTGGTTCGACAAGACCCTGCCATGGCGTCGCGCCTGCCCCAAGCGCTTGCAGGATGTGCTGCTGCTTGCGCCTTCGAAGGAGTACCTGGCGCGCCTGCCCTATGGCAAATTGCCAGACCGCAATGACTTCAAGCGTTTCATGGGCGACGCCCCGAGCCGTCAGAAATACTGGCGCACGACCATGGATGAAAGCCGCCGCCTGGGCGACGAGTTTCTCGAACTGGCGGCCAACGGTCGTCTCGCCGAACGCTTGCTGACCCTTTAGTCAGGACAAGCTGTTAAACTCGCCACCTGCCCACATCGCCGCGGCGATCGCCACCTGAACAGAGCTGAAACCACTGTGGAAATCTTCAAAGAATTTACCTTCGAATCCGCCCACCGCCTGCCCCACGTCCCGGACGGCCACAAGTGCGGCCGCCTGCACGGTCACTCGTTCAAAGTGGCGATTCACCTCAGTGGCGACCTCGATCCGCACACCGGCTGGATTCGTGACTTTTCGGAAATCAAGGCGATCTTCAAGCCGCTGTATGAGCGTCTGGACCACAACTACCTGAACGATATTCCTGGCCTGGAGAATCCGACCAGTGAAGTGCTGGCCAAATTCATCTGGGCTGAGCTCAAGCCGCTGCTGCCGGAATTGAGCGCCATCCGGATTCACGAGACCTGCACCAGCGGGTGCATCTATCGCGGCGAGTGAGCCAATCGATCAAAAAAACCACCGAGACCGGTGGTTTTTTTATGCCTATGCTTTTTGGCTCGCATCCGCCAAGAGGACACGCACATGACTGACTGGCCGCTGGCTCAAAGCTATCGCTTCAATGGGCATTCCGTTCGCTATGCCGTGCGCGGCGATGGCCCGCCGCTGGTGTTCGTGCATGGCACGCCCTTCTCTTCCCATGTCTGGCACCGGATTGCGCCGCACTTCATCACCACGCATCGGGTGCACTACTTCGACTTGCTGGGCTACGGGCAATCGGAAAAGGTCGATGGCGACGTCTCCCTGGGTGTGCAAAACCAGTTAATGGCGCAGTTGCTGGAACACTGGGGCCTGGATCACCCGGACGTAGTGGCCCACGACTTTGGCGGGGCAACCGCCCTGCGCTGCCATTTGCTCAACGGCAAGGATTACCGCAGCCTCACGCTGATCGACCCGGTGGCACTGACGCCCTGGGGTTCGCCGTTCGTGCAACATGTGCGTCAGCACCAAGCTGCGTTCAGCGGTGTGCCGGACTACATTCAGCGGGCCATAGTCCCGGCTTATATCCGCGGGGCGATCAAGCGCGACATCCCGGATGACGAACTCGCACCCTATGTGCAACCGTGGCTGGGCGATCCGGGGCAGGCGGCGTTCTATCGCCAGATCGCGCAGATGGACGAGCGCTACACCCGCGAGGCCGAGGGGCTGTACCCGACGATTCGCTGCCCGGTGCAGATTCTCTGGGGCGAGGACGACCAGTGGATTCCCATCGATCGCGGGCGGGCCCTGCAGGCCATGATTCCGGGGGCGCAGTTTCATGCGGTGGCTAAAGCCGGGCATCTGGTTCAGGAAGATGCACCGGAAGCCGTTGTCGCTGCATTGATGCGTTTTTTGCCGTTGAACATGACGGTTTGACGCGGCCGCCTTGAACATTGGGTTGGTCTTGAGGCCGCCATCGCTGGCAAGCCAGCTCCTACAGGGGAACGCGCACCACCTGACAACGAGGTCGAGCGTTAGCTCGCCTCGCTTTGGCTTTTGCTCTGCTTTTGCTTTTGATTTTCTTGCCCCATCGAGAGGCCGATTGGAGGTTCTGCGCAGTGGGCAAACCGGCATGGATGCCGGTTTAGCCGCGCTGGGCCATGGATGGCCCATCGCGGCGGGCCCACGGAGCAGGACCGGAGCGAGGGCATGCCGAGCCACAGCGAGGCACCGAACGCCAGGGGCAAGAGCCCTTGGTTACTTGGGGCCGGGCGGCGTTCCGTTTTTCCAAGTGACTCGCTGTAAGAGCGAAACCATAAGTGGCCGTTACCGCAGGAATGGATATGTACGCGGTCAACAAAACATATGGCGGCGCTAAAAAAGACCGCTGGCGGCATTTGCCGCTGCCGAGCTAACGTAGAGATATCGTCCAAACGGTTCTCTGAAAGGATCTGCCCGATGCACATCATCAACGCCCGGCTGCGCAACCAGGAAGGCCTGCATGAACTGCACCTGGAAAACGGCCTGATCAGCAACATCGCCCGGCAGACCGAAGCGCCGACCCTGGGTCCCGACGATCTGGACGCCGGTGGCAACCTGGTGGTGCCGCCCTTCGTCGAACCGCACATCCACCTCGACGCCACCCTCACCGCTGGCGAACCGCGCTGGAACATGAGCGGCACGCTGTTCGAAGGCATCGAATGCTGGGGCGAGCGCAAGGTCACCATCACCGAGGAAGACACCAAGGTGCGCGCCAGGAAAACCCTCCAGGCCCTTGCCGCCCACGGCATCCAGCATGTGCGCACCCACGTCGATGTCACCGACCCGCAGCTCACCGCGCTCAAGGCCATGCTCGAGGTGCGCGAAGAAAGCCGGCATCTGGTCGACATGCAGATCGTCGCATTCCCCCAGGAGGGCATCGAGTCGTACCGCAATGGCCGCGAGCTGATGGAAGAAGCCATCCGCATGGGTGCCGATGTGGTGGGCGGCATTCCGCATTTCGAGTACACCCGCGACCAGGGCGTCAGCTCGATAAAATTCCTCATGGACCTGGCCGAGCGCACCGGTTGCCTGGTGGACGTGCATTGCGATGAAACCGATGACCCGCAGTCACGCTTCCTCGAAGTGCTGGCCGAAGAAGCCCGCAGCCGCGACATGGGCTCGCGGGTCACCGCCAGCCATACCACGGCGATGGGCTCGTATGACAACGCCTACTGCGCCAAGCTGTTTCGCCTGCTCGGGCACGCGGGGATCAGCTTCGTCTCCTGCCCCACCGAAAGCATCCACCTGCAAGGGCGTTTCGACAATTTCCCGAAACGCCGGGGCGTGACCCGGGTCAACGAGCTGCTGGAAGCCGGCATGAACGTGTGTTTCGGCCAGGATTCGATCGTCGACCCCTGGTACCCCCTGGGCAATGGCAACATCCTGCGGGTGCTCGAAGCCGGCCTGCACATCTGTCACATGCTCGGTTATCGCAACCTGCAAAACGCCCTGGACCTGGTCACCGTCCACAGCGCCAGGGCGATGGCATTGGATGAGCGCTACGGGCTTGAACCCGGACGGCCGGCGAACTTGCTGATCCTGTCCGCGGAGAACGATTACGAGGTCATTCGCAGCCAGGGCTTGCCGCTGTATTCGGTGCGTGGCGGCAAGGTGTTGATGAAGCGGACGATGCCGGTGGTGGAGTTCTCCGGCGAGCAGATCTGAAGGTTGCGGTGACTGGGCTGGCCCCTTCGCGGGCAAGCCCGCTCCTACAGTGGATTGCGAACACTGACCCACTGTGGGAGCGGGCTTGCTCGCGAAGGCGACTTCAAATTCAACCGATCAATCGAGCCGTACCAAACAGGCTGACCCGACTCAGCTCTCCCAGCTCTTCTTCCAGCAAAATCGGCGCCGTGCCACCAGGCATCGTCACCTTCACCTCGCCAGCGCGGACCCAACCGACCCGCCACGCCGCACACGCCACCGCCGTCGCACTCGTCCCCGAGGACGCCGTCGGCCCTTCGCCCCGCTCGAACACTCGCGCAACCACGCACTGCCCGGATTCATGCATCGCCCATTGCAAATTGATCCCCGCCGCACAAGGCTGCCCGGCCCCGGTGGGCATGGCGAACGCGATACGCGTCAGCCCTTCGCCCATCGCCGGCTCGCGCATCTGCTCATTGCTCGGCAAGGCCTCGGCGCTGTCCACCAGCGTCACGCAATGGGGATTGCCGACCCGTACGAACTGACTGCGCGACCAGGCGCCATTAAGCGCCGACAATTGCCGCACGTGACTGAGCTCACACCCGTTCAATTGGGCAGCTTCAACACCAACGGCACTGACCGCCGACGGCCCGAATCCAGGCTGGCCCAGGTCGAGCCAGAAACCCTGCACGCCCTCGACTTGCGCAGCTTTCACTGCGGTCTGCCCCGGTGAAGGCGTGTCGGATTTGTCGTGATGCACCCTGAGCACGCAGGCTTCGTCGCCGGGAAAAAGCCCCTGGTCGCTCAACGCCTGGGAAAAAATCGTCAGCCCGTTACCGCTGCGCTCGGCCAGGGTGCCGTCGGTATTGACGATCAACAGATCAAAGGGCGGCGCTGACTGAAAGGGGCCGACCAGCAAGCCGTCGCTGCGATGATCCTTGCTGCCCGGCGGTTGCGTGCCGGGTGCCCAGGCACAGCACGCATTGATGGCCGCCAGCGTCCAGGCCTCACGGGTCTGTGCGGCGTGGTCGGCCTGACCGGGCACATCGATGCCCTGCCGGCGCAGCGTCTCTGGCGCCACCACCCCGTAGATATTGCCCCGTGCATCGTACATCCGCGCCATGGCGCCCCTCCCTGATGGATATTTGGCTTTGGCACAACATATCGCGAAACACGCCCTGGCTGTGCAAGGATGTCAGCCTGTTGGCGTGCAGGACGCCACGACCGCTGAACGAACCCACGGGGCAAGTCATTGTCCCTTGCAGACGCGACGTTTTTTGCCAAGGATTGATATGACCAACCTCAACACCCGGACCTCATTCGTGCCAGGACGCCAGGAACAGATGTCCACGCGCATCGCCTTTTTCATCGCCGGGTTCGGTATCGCCGCGTGGGCGCCGCTGGTGCCCTATGCCAAGGCGCGGGCCGGGCTGGATGAAGGCACCCTGGGTTTGCTGCTGCTGTGCCTGGGTGTCGGCTCGATACTGGCCATGCCCGTGGCCGGCCTCCTGGCCTCGCGCTTCGGTTGCCGCAAGGTGGCGACCGGCGGCACCCTGTTGATCTGTGCGGCGCTGCCGCTGCTGGCTACGGTAACGTCGATTCCAGCCCTGATTGGCGCACTGTTCATGTTCGGCGCGGGCCTGGGCACTGTGGATTCGACGGTGAACCTGCAAGCGGTGATCGTCGAACGGGCCAGCGGCAAAAACATGATGTCGGGGTTCCACGGCTTGTTCAGCCTGGGCGGAATCGTCGGCGCGGCGGGCGTCAGTGCGCTGCTCGGCCTGGGGCTCGCGCCGCTGGGCGCGATGCTGGTGGTCATTGTCCTGCTGCTGGTTGCGCTGTTGAAGGCTGCACCGCACATGCTGCCCTATGGCAGCGAAAGTTCGGGGCCGGCGTTCGCGGTTCCCCACGGCATCGTGCTGTTTATCGGCGGGATGTGTTTCATCGTGTTCCTCGCCGAAGGCGCCGCCCTGGACTGGAGCGCGGTATTCCTGGCGCAGGAACGCGGCATCGACAAGGCCTATGCCGGTTTGGGCTACGCAGCATTTGCCCTGACCATGACGGTGGGTCGCCTGACCGGCGATTCGATAGTGCGGCGCCTGGGTGCGACCCGGGTCATTGTCTTCGGCGGGGTGACGGCGGCGGCCGGGCTGTGCCTGGCCACGTTCGCCCCCAGTTGGGAAGCGGCGCTGGTGGGTTATGCATTGCTGGGCGCCGGCTGTTCCAACATCGTGCCGGTGCTGTATACCGCAGTAGGCAAGCAAACCGTGATGCCGGAAAGCATCGCCGTGCCGGCCATTACCACCCTGGGTTACGCGGGCATACTCGCCGGGCCCGCGGTGATCGGATTTGTCGCCCATGCCGCCAGCTTGAGTTTTGCCTTCGGCTTGATGGCGCTGTTGTTGCTGGCGGTGGCGATTGGCGGGAAGGTGTTGAAGGTTTAAAAGCTTCGCTGGCAAGCCAGCTCCTACAGGGTTTGCGCGACCCTTGTAGGAGCTGGCTTGCCAGCGAATGCAGGCACCTCGGTCTGTCAGAACCCGACGCTGGCCTGCACAAAGAACGTGCGCGGCGTACCCACATACATGCCCGCATTGTTGTCGCTGGAGCGAGTGAAGTACTGCTTGTCGAAGATGTTCTTCACCCCGGCCCCCAGCTTCAGGTTCGACACCTGCGGACCGAAATCATAGCCCGCACGCGCGTTCCAGGTGACGTAGCCCGGAATGTCGCCGTACTGCCCATCCGCCGTGCCTTCGGTGATGTAGTTGTTGCTGAAGCTGCCGTCAGCGTTCACCGCCACGCCCGGCGAGCGCTGTTTGGACTGGGCAAAGGCATCCAGGTTGTAGGTCCAGCGATTGATGTCGTAGCGCAGCCCGGCCGTCGCCACCTGGCGCGAGTAGAACGGCAGGTCGCGGCCCTTGAAGTCCGGAATCTCGCCTTCATAGACAGCGCGGGTGTAGGTGTAGCCGGCGTTGGCGGTCAGGCCGGCCAGGCGCGGGTCGAGGGCCGCCATGTCATAGTGCACCGAAGCCTCGATCCCCTGGTGCGTGGTGGCGCCGAGGTTGGTCCAGCCGGCATCGTTGCTGATGTATTGCAGCTCTTTATCGAAGTCGATGTAGAACAGCGTCACTTCACCGCCCCACACTTCATCGTTGTAGCGCGTACCGAGCTCGTAGGTCTTGGCTTTTTCCGGCTCAAGGCCATTGGCGGTCTCGTCACCCGTGCCGCCCTGGCCCAGCTGGAAGTACTGCAGGCTGCCGAACGAAGTCTCGTAGTTGGCGAACAGTTTCCAGGCATCGGAGATGTGATACATCACGCTCAGGGCCGGCAGCGGCTCGTTGCTTTCGATACTGCGGTTCTTCTCCGGCACCGGCCTGCCAGCGGTGTCGAGCACTGGGCGGTCATGCCAATCGGTGCTGATGTGTTCGAAACGGATACCCGGGGTGACGGTCCAGTTGCCGACGTCGATCTTGTTGTCGATGTACACCGAGTTGGCTTCAGTGCCACCGGTACGGTCCTGATAGACGTGGCCGTCCGAACCCGGACGCACCACCGGCTCGTTGTTGACCAGCGCCAGGCGGCTGGCTTCTTCGTGCATGGCTTCTTTCAGGTAGCGATAACCGACGCTGACTTCCTGGGTGCTCGGGCCGACATCGAACACATGGGAGACCCGTGGTTCGATACCGAAGGTGTAGTAGGTGCGCGGGAACGAGCCGAGGGTTTTCTGATCGCGAGCGGCGATGTTGCTGCCACGAAAACTGTCGGTGTAGTAGGTCAGCACCTCGGCCTGGGTGCGGTCGTCAAGTTGCCGAATCCACTTGAACGACACATCCTTGCGCCGGCCGCTGAAGTTGTCGTGGTCGCGGTCGGACTGGAACGGATCGGCGTCATATTGGGCCTGGGTCAGGCCGCCGGGCATGTCGGCGCTGGCGTCGTAGTAGTGGAAATTGAGACTGAAGTCATCCACATCGGTCGGCGCCCAGTGCGTCTTGAGGATCACGTCGTCGATGTCATTGCCGTTGTTGCTCTTGCGGTAACCGTTGCCGTTCACCGCGGAATACAACAGCGCCACGCCCATGCCATTGTCGGCGGTGCCGCCGGCGAAAACTGTATCGATGTGCTTCCAGCCACCATGCTGGGAGGTTTCCAGGGTGCTGCCGATTTCCGCCGAGGCTGTTTCAGGGATTGCTCGCGTCACGAAGTTGATCACCCCGCCGACGTTCTGTGGCCCGTAACGCACGGAGCCTGCGCCACGTACCACGTCGATGCTGTCGAGGTTCCCGGAGGAAATCGGCGCCATGGACAATTGCGGCTGGCCATAGGGGGCGAAGGCTGCCGGTACGCCATCGATCAACACAGTCGAGCGTGGCGACAGGCGCGAGGTCAATCCGCGCACGCCGACGTTCAGCGAAATATCGCTACCACCGGTGCCGTTGGCCTCCTGCACCTGGACACCCGGCACACGCTTCAAGACGTCGCCGACATTCATTGCGCCCTGCTCGACCATGGCCTCGCGGCGAATCACGGTACGGGCACCGGGGTGGTTCTGTACCACCGCGGCATCGGCATCACCGAGCCAGTCGCCCACCACCTTGATGTCGGTCACGCCGAGCTCCAGCGGGCCGTTCGCCGCAGAGGTCGCTGCCGCGGCTGGCAGCAGCGTCACCGAGCCTTCATCGATCTGGTACTGCAGGCCGCTGCCTTGCAGCAACTGGCGCAGCGCTTCTTCCGGGGCGATATTGCCTTCCACCGCCGGGGCCTGTTTGCCGGCCACCAATTCCGGACTGAAAAATACCTGCAGCGAGGTTTGCTGGCCCAGCTGACTCAGGGCCTGACCCAGGGGTTGCGCCGGAATGTGGATAGCGTCGGCAGCGAATGCCTGAGGCAGCGCCAGGTTGACCGCCAGTGCAAGGGCCAGCGGCAACCAAGTGGATTTGTTGTTTTTAGCGGTGGTCTTTTTCACGTCGAACGTAATCCTGAAGATCGCAAGAGTGTGCGCTTGTTAATGCAAACCAGTTGCAGTTGAACAGGAAGACGATGAACTCGAAAAAAACCTGAATTTTATTTTGAAATTATTTCCTGGCTGCCGTCGTCGAGGGTGCGCACGGCCACCGGCAGGATGTTCGGCAAGGCCTTGAGCAAGGCGTCGGTATTGTCGGACTTGAACACGCTGGTCAGGCGCAGATTGCCCACGGCGGCATTGCCGACCTTGAGCGGCTTTTCCCGATAGCGCGAGACCTGCTCGGCAACGTCGGCCAGGCTGGCGTTGTTGAACACCAGTTTGCCGCTGCGCCAGGCCGTCAGTTCGGCGGGATTGACCGCGTAGGCCGGCGCGACCTTGCCCGCGGCATCGACATGGCTGCCCAGGCCGGCGGTCAGGCTGATGAAGTCGTCGGCGGCGGCGTCGCGTCCCTGCACCTTGACCGTGCCCTGCTCCACCACCACCCGAGTGTCGCTGCTGCCCCGGCGCACATCGAAGCGCGTGCCGGTGACGATGACCTTGCCGCTACCCGCCTCGACCACAAAGGGCCGGTTGCTGTCGTGTTCGACGTTGAACAGCGCTTCGCCATCGCTCAGTTCAATGGCGCGACGATCCTTTTCAAAACGCACCTGAATGCGGCTGCGGCTATCCAGATCGACTGTCGAGCCGTCGGGCAAGGCGACCTGGCGACGCTCGCCCAGCGCCGTGGAGAACTCGGCGGTGTAGGGCGAAGGTTGCTGCAAAACGTTGAATAGCCCCAGGCCGACGGCCATCGCCAACACACTGGCCGCAACCGCGTAGCGCAGCAACGGGCGTCGTTTGCTGCGATTCGGCGCTTCCTCGCACAACGCCTGCAGACGCGTCGTCGGCAGCAGGTCGGCGGCGCTCCACAGGCCCTGGAGCACTTCGAATTCGTTGCGGTGTTGAGGATGCTGGTTCAGCCAGCTGTCGAATTGGCGATACGCCTCGACATCGACCGCGGGTTCCTGAAAACGCACAAACCACCGCGCCGCTTCATCGCGAACCGCTGTTTGCCCGCACGCACAATCACGAGTATCCATCATGGAAGTTCCTGTTTGGCCGGGGATGAGAAATCACGCGGTATGCGGTTGGTGTAGGAGCTGCCGAAGGCTGCGATCTTTTGATCTTCGGCCACTTCAAGACCGCCAAAAGATCGCGGCCTGCGGCAGCTCCTACGGGTATTTTCAAGGCCACCGCACATCATGACTGCAACTCATCCAGGCGGTCGCGCAGATGCCGCAGCGTGCGGATCATATACTTTTCCACCATGTTCTTGGACAGTCCCAGGCGTTCGGCGATTTCAGCCTGGGTCAGGCCTTCGATTTTCTGCCAGACAAACACCTTGCGGCAGTTGACCGGCAGCTCGGTGAGCGCCCGTTCGATGGAATCCGCCAACTGGATCGCTTGCATGAAATGCTCCGGGTCGCCGGATGACGACACACTGAGATCGATCGCCTCCGACTCCATGGCGCCCCGCCGATCCTCACGCCGATAACCGTCCACCGCGATGTTGCGCGCCGTCTGGTGCAGATAGGCCCGGGGCTGCTGCACCACCGCCGAATCCGACTCGAGCACCCGCACGAAGGTATCGTGGGCTAGGTCCTCGGCCTGTTGACGGTTTCTCAGGCGACGGGTCCAGGTGCCAACCAACTCTTCGTAGTGCTCGAAAAAGCCGTGTCTGCGGGGCAGCTTGGGGGTCATTGCGGTGTGCTGTGGGTGCGAGGGCGTGAATAGTAATGCTTCCTATTAAGCCAAGGCAACGGTTTGCGGCCGGACTGACTAACGGTTGATCAACGACTAACGGTCGATAGCCTTTGCGCCGCGAGCGCCCGGCAGTTCAACACGCGCCAGCAACCCCGCGCCGCTGCGATTGCGCAGCGTCAGCTCCCCCCCCTGCTCGCGCACGATCGCCCGCGCGGCGGACAGTCCCAGCCCCACGCCACCGGTATCCCGGTTGCGTGAAGTCTCCAGACGGTAAAAGGGATCGAACACCTGTTCGAGGGCGGACTCCGGGATACCGGGGCCCTCGTCGCTGACTTCGATGCAGACCCTGCGCCCATCCCCCGTCAGCCCGATGGCCGGTTTCTGGCCATATTTCACGGCGTTTTCCAGCAGGTTGACGATCACCCGCTTGATCCCGAGCGGACGGCCTTCGTACACCAGATGGGCTGGACCGCTGAAGTCGACGACGATGTCCTGGTCGCGATAGTCGTCGACGATCGTCTGCAGCAGTTCCGAAAGGTCGAATGCGGTGCTCTGCTCCCCGTGGCTTTCATCCCGGAAAAAACCCAGCGCCGCGTTGATCATCGTCTGCATCTCTTCGATGTCGCGGACCATTTTGCGCTGCTGTTCCAGGTCTTCCATGAATTCGCTGCGCAGGCGCATCCGCGTCAGGGGCGCGCGCAAGTCGTGGGAGATCGCCGCGAGCATCTGTGTGCGCTCGCCGAGAAAGTGGCGGATCTGTGCCTGCATGGTGTTGAAGGCAATGATTGCCTGGCGTATCTCATGGGGGCCTTCGATCTTGATCGGCGGCGCGCGCAGGTCACCTCCAAAGCGCCGTGCCGCGCTGGAAAAACGCTGCAGCGGGTTGGCCAGTTGTCGCGTGGCAATCCAGGCGACCAGCAGGGTTGCCACCAGCCCCAAGGCGATGATGATCGGGATCCGTACATTGGAATCGAGCCCCCAGCTGCGTTCCGGGGGCGTGAACGACAGCCAGCTGCCATCGCGTAGCTGAACCAGGGCCACGTAGTGCGCCTGGGGGCTGTGGTCCGGCCAGTCGCCGGGGTTGAAGACCTGGATGTCCCGGGGGACATCACCGAGCAACTCTTGCAGCGGCGAATGTTCAGTCCCCACCTGCGTACCGTTCGAGGGCAGATGGAAGTCGCCCCGCCGTTCGTGCCAGACCACCTCAAGCGTCGGATGGCTCGCGGCGGTAGCCAATGACGAGCGCAACGGGACGGGCGCCGCCTCGATCACCCGGACGTTCGCGGCAATCTGCTCCAGCAGGCCGGTGCGGTCGATCGGCGGGCGCCCCCAGGTGCCCGCCAGCTGCACGAACAGGCCATTGAGGGCCAGCGAAGCGAGCATCGCCGCGACGATTGTCAGTGCAATCCGCGACCTGAGGGTATCGAGGCGCCGAATCACGAGCGGGTCACCTTGGCGCAGAACATATAGCCCCCATTACGCACCGTGCGAATGAGGTCCGGGCGCTTGCTGTCGGGCTCGATCTTGCGGCGCAGTCGACTGACCTGCACATCGATGCTGCGGTCATAGGCCTCGTGGTTCTGGCCGCGAGCCAGGTCGATCAGCTGTTCCCGGGTGAGAATGCGCTGCGGATGCTCGAGAAACACCAACAGCAGATCGAACTCGCCAGCGGACAACGGAATCATCACGCCCTCGGGCGAGCGCAATTCGCGGCAGGTGATATCCAGGTGCCAATCGGCGAACGTGATGATCGGCCGCGACGGCTCGCGCCCCTGGCTTTTCTCGCCAGCGCGACGCTGCACGGCGCGCAGTCGGGCGAGCAATTCCCGCGGGTCGAAAGGTTTGGTCAGGTAATCGTCGGCGCCCAGTTCCAGGCCGACGATGCGGTCGCTCAGTTCACCCATCGCGGTCAGCATGACGATTGCAATGTCCGTCTGCGCGCGTAATTTCTGGCACAGGCTCAGGCCACCTTCGCCGGGAAGCATCAGGTCAAGGATGATGATGTCCGGACGATTTTTCTCGATCATCGTCCACATGGCCTCGCCATGGGTGGCCAGGTCCACCTCGTAGGCATGCTGGATAAAAAACTGCTTCAGCAGGGACAGGATTTCCACATCGTCGTCGACGATCAGCAGTCTGCTCACGTTCAGGGGATCCAGGGTCAAAAAAAGAGCGTATCTAAAACCATTCCGCGGCCAGGGTCATATATTTCAAACCGGAAACATTCCTGCCCGCCCGACATCAATCGGACATACGGTCGTTACTGCCCTGCGGCACCCTGCGCGGATTCCAATTCATGAGGTCTTCCATGCAGGGATCGAATTACGCGACCGAGACAACCGACAGCACTCATACGGTGATCCTCAACCAACGCACCAGTGCGCCAGCGAACGACGAGCCGATTCTATTCCAGCAGGCGTGCCTGGGACTGACCGATGATCGGACCCACGTCGTGTTGCGCCGCTATTTCGAGCAATACAGCCCGAGCACCGGGACCTGGGTGGAATACATCCACCGCGTTCCGATTGCCGAGTTCACCCAGTGGATCATGGCCAACGGCGATCTGCGTATCGAATGCTCGGAAGACCTGCCTAGCTCCCCCCTCCACCCAGGAACCCCTTGATGAGAAAACTCTTCTCGCTGCCGCTTTTGGCAGTCGCCAGCATCGCCCTCTCAGCGTGCAGCAGCAAAACCGTCGCGCCGGACAACTATTCAGGTTTTTTGAACGACTACAGCACCTTGACGGAGCACCAGTCGCCCTCGGGCCAACCGGTACTGAGCTGGGTAAACCCGAAGCTTGAGCTCGACCGCTACACCCAGGTCTACATCGAACCGAGCCGCTACTACCCGGAGCCCAAGCCGAGCGAACGCCTGCCACAGACCACCCTTGGCGACACCACCTGGTACTACGATGCGGTGCTCAAGCATGAGCTGGGCAAGGTCTTGACCGTGGTCAACACTCCGGGCCCTAAAACCCTGATCGTGCGGCCGGCCATCACTCGAGTGACCGCCAGCACCCAGGGCCTGCGCTTTTACGAATGGCTACCGATCACCCTGGTTGTCGCAGGCGTCAGTACCGCCACCGGAATCCGTGACCAGGACAGTGAAATTGCCACCGAGGTCGCCTTTCTCGATGGCGGGAGCAAAACCCTCGTCGCCACGGTAGTGCGCAAAGGCACGGGAATACCGCTGGAAAACGACAAGCAGGTGATTACCACGGCCAACGTCAAGGGCGTGCTCGACGGCTGGGCCAGCGACCTGCGCAATTCGTATGTGGCGATGCGCAAGTAAAAGGCAGGCAGACAAAGCAATCTGGCAGGAATCCAAAGGCAGGCATCGACTGGCTGTAGCAAAGTGCAACAATGCCAGTCACCGGCTTTTCTCCAGGAATGCACCCATGTCCAGCGCCAAAGCATCGCCCAAAAGATCACCGCTTGCCCGGCTCGCCCTGGCCATTTCCCTGAGCGTCCTCGGCCTGCCCTTGTGCATGAGCAACGCCCAAGCCCACGGTGGCCACGCCGAAATGGTGCCGCTACAGGCGGGGCTGGAGGAGTTCGGTGCCACCGTCAAATGGGACGACTACTCGAACCTGTTCACCATTGCCAAGGACGGCGTCTATCTCAAGGTCAAGCCGGACAGTAAAGTGGCCATGCTCAACGGCAAGCGCATGGAGCTGACGGTGCCCGTGGTGTTCAAAGGCAAGACGGCGTACATGTCCAAGGACTTCATCAACCAGGTCTTCCAGTCCGGCCTGGACACGACCTTCATCGTCGAGACCCGTCCCAGCCCGCTCAACCCCCTGAGTGCGGCTGAAATCACCACGGCGGTGGACATCGTCAAGCGATCGGAACACTACAAGCCAGGTTTTCGCTTCACCGAAGTATCGGTCAAGGAACCGCCGAAAGATCAGGTGTGGAACTTCGTCTTCACCGGGCAAAACGTCACCCAGCCGCGCCAGGCCACTATCGTGGTGCTCGACGGCAAGCATGTGATCGAAGCGCTGGTGGATCTAGACAGCAAGACGCTCAACTCATGGAAGCCGATCGAAGGCGCCCACGGCATGGTGCTGCTGGATGATTTCGCCACGGTGCAGACCGCTGTCGAGACCAGCCCCGAATACGCGCAAGCCTTGGCCAAGCGCGGCATCAACGATGTGAAGAAGGTCGTCGCAACGCCGCTGACCGTCGGTTACTTCGACGGCAAGGACGGTCTGGCCCAGGACAAGCGCCTGCTGAAGATCGTCAGCTACCTCAACGTCGATGACGGCAACTATTGGGCGCACCCGATCGAGGGCCTGGTAGCGATTGTCGATCTGGAGCAGAAAAAGCTCATCAAGATCGAAGACGAAGCGCTGATTCCGGTGCCGATGAAACCGACGCCCTACGACGGACGCGGGCGCAAGGGCGTAGCGGTCAAGCCGCTGGAAATCATCGAACCCGAAGGCAAGAACTACACCATCACCGGCAACAGCATTCACTGGCAGAACTGGGATTTCCACGTTCGCCTCGATTCGCGGGTCGGCCCGATCCTGTCCACGGTCACCTATGACGACCAGGGCAAGAAGCGCAAGGTCATGTACGAAGGCTCCCTGGGCGGCATGATCGTGCCTTACGGCGACCCGGACGTCGGCTGGTACTTCAAGGCCTACCTCGACTCGGGCGACTACGGCATGGGCACCCTGACCTCGCCAATCGCCCGCGGCAAAGACGCCCCGGAAAACGCCGTGCTGCTGGACGCCACCATCGCCGACTACACCGGCGCACCGACCGCGATCCCGCGGGCCATGGCGGTGTTCGAGCGCTACGCCGGGCCGGAATACAAACACCAGGAAATGGGCCAGCCCAACCTCAGCACCGAGCGGCGCGAACTGGTGGTGCGCTGGATCAGCACCGTCGGCAACTACGACTACATCTTCGACTGGGTCTTCCAGCAGAACGGCACCATCGGCATCGACGCCGGCGCCACCGGCATCGAAGCGGTCAAGGGCGTGAAATCCAGGACCATGCACGAAGACACCGCCAAGGAAGACACGCGCTATGGCACCTTGCTGGACCACAACATCGTCGGCACCACGCACCAGCACATCTATAACTTCCGCCTCGACATGGACGTGGACGGCGAGCAAAACTCCCTGGTAGAGGTGAACCCGGTAGTGCTGCCCAACGACCGAGGCGGCCCGCGTACCAGCACCATGCAGACCGAAACCCGCGTGGTCAGCACCGAGCAGCAAGCGGCACAGAAATTCGACCCATCGACCGTGCGCCTGCTGACCAACTTCAGCAAGGAAAACAAGGTCGGCAACCCGGTGTCCTACCAGCTGATCCCCTATGCCGGTGGCACGCACCCGGTGGCCAAGGGCGCCAACTTCGGCACCGATGAATGGCTGTACCACCGCCTGAGCTTCATGGACAAACAGCTGTGGGTGACGCAATACAACCCGGAGGAAAAGTACCCGGAAGGCAAGTACCCGAACCGCTCGGACAAAGACTCGGGACTGGGGCAATTCACCCAGGATAACCATTCGATCGAGAACACCGACGACGTGGTCTGGCTGACCACCGGCACCACCCACATCGCCCGGGCCGAAGAATGGCCGATCATGCCGACCGAATGGGTGCATGTGCTGCTCAAGCCGTGGAATTTCTTCGATGAAACGCCGACGCTGAACCTCAATTCCCCGAAATGAGTCACACACAAAAAAACTGTGGGAGCGAGCCTGCTCGCGATGACGGAGTGTCAGGCGACATCTTTGTCACTGAATGACCGCTATCGCGAGCAGGCTCGCTCCCACAGGGTTAAGCGGTGCCCATGCAAACGGTCACGCATGCTGCTTGCGATACTCCCCCGGCGCTATGCCGAAACGCGATTTGAACGCCGTCGAGAAATAGCTCGAATCGGAAAAACCCCACGAATACCCCAGCACCGACAATTTCTCTTCCTTGCGCGATTGGCGCAGGGATTCGGCGCACAGGTCCAGCCGGCGGTTCTTGATGTAGCGCGCCACCACCAGGCCTTTTTTGGCGAACATCCGGTACAGGCCACGGGTCGACATGCCGACTTCCCGCGCCAGCCATTCCGGGCACAGTTCTTCGCAGCGGATGTGCTGATCGATGAAGCTCAGGGTCTTGCGGAAGGTCCGCTCGTGCGGATCGGTGCAATCGTCGGTCTGGCTGATGGCCGGGCGCAACAGACTGACGATCGCCTCCAGGGTCGCTTCGCTTTCCTGCCGGGTCAGATGCTGTTGGCGCGTGGCGTCGAGGATCAGCCGATGGGAGAGCATGGCAATGGGCGACGACGCAGCGATGCGGTGGCCGCACTTGACCTGGTTGAAGCGCAGGGTCTGCTCAACCAGTTGATACGGCAGGATCAACGACAACTGCCGGGAGTTTTCGCTGTAGGTGAAATCACTGGGCCGCGCCGCATCGATCAAGGTGATGTCCCCGGCGGACAGCAGCACCCGGTCGTCGCCCTGGGCCATGCCCGCAGTGCCATCGAGCTGGAACACCGCAAAGTATTTGCCACCCTCGCCCGCCGCCACTTCCTGCGGCGTGCGGTACAGCCGCGCCTGGCAGGCGTCGACGAAGCTGAGGTTGAGGGCATCGCTGCGGTATTCGCGGATCTGGCCCGCAAAGCCGGTACCCAGGGGTTGTGCGTTGAAGGCGCCACAGATCTGGTTGATCTGATGGATCCACTGATCGAACCCATCCTGGCGCTGTGCAGTTGTAGAAATCATGTCAGGCCTCACGCAGGCTTGTTTTTATTGTCTACGTCAATCAACAGGTTCTCCTGAACAGCGACTCTCCTTTACCCTCGACGGGTTATTTCAACCCGCCAAAGCGTCGATAAAAGCTCTCGCCCACATCCGGCAACGGGCCGTCGGCGGTTTCCAGTGCACTGTTCAGCCATTCCTCGGCCTTGGCGTAGATCAAACGGTAAATGTTGCGGCACAACTGTCGGGCCGCGCGTCCTTCCCAATCGCCGGGCAACAACTCGTCCGGCAGTTGCGGGTCACGCAGCAGCAATTTGCGGTATTCGTGAATAAGCAGGATCCGCGCCAGGAAGCAGTCCGAAGGCTGCAGGTTTTCCTGCTCGCGAAGTGCTTGCCAGAGCGGTCGGAACAGCTGGATGAATTCGCTGTAGTGGGTGGCCAGTTCCTCGATGTTCCAGCTCTCGCGCACCTGCAGGCGCAGGGCCTTGGAGGCGAGAACGTCCTGGGCGGTGGTTTCGAAGACGATGGTTTCTTCCTGGGCGCCGAGGTCCAGCAGCGTGGCGTTGACATCGGTGCGGTCGCTGCGCGGACAGGCCAGCACCACAGGTGATATCGCACCAAAACCTTGCCATTCCAGCTCTTCGCGCACTTGTTTGCGCTTGTCCTGGGTCAGTTGCGACAGCATCACCAGGCACCAGGAACCATCCCAGGCCGGCATCGTGGTGCTGTAGACCCGCTTGAATGCCTTGTCGAAACGCCGGCGACCGGTGCCGGTCAGGCTGTAGTAACTGCGCCGACCGACCTTTTCGGCGGTCAGCCAGCCTTCCTTGGTCAGGCGGAAAATCGAGGTGCGGATCAGACGTTCGTTGATGCCGATCGGTTCGAGCAACTGGATCAGGCTGCCCAGCCACACGGTACCGCCATGGGGCTCGATGGCATCACCGTACAACGTGATGATCAGCGAGCTGGCGCGGATCGGCGTCTGTTCCTGGAAGCGGGTGATCAGGTGATTCAAGGGTGTCAGGGACGACATGGGCGTACCGAGCAAAAAAAGAAAAGGAATATACCGGTAGGAGCTGCCGGAGGCTGCGATCTTTTGATCTTGATCTTTCAAAAATCAACATCAAAAGATCGCAGCCTGCGGCAGCTCCTACGGGGGAATCAACCACCTTTAGGGCGATGGCCGCTGTCGCTGATACGCGGGCGATCCGGCTCTGGCTCCGCCAGCGGTTCACACACCTGCATCTGTTCCAGGCACCGCCTGGCCAGCTGTTGATACTCACGAGTCCCCGCCTGTTTCCACGCCACTTCCTGATCGCTGAGGGTGCGCTTGACGCTGGCCGGTGCGCCCATCACCAGCGACTGCTCCGGGCATTCGAAGCCGGCCTTGACGAAGGCCGCCGCCGAAACGAAGGACCGCGGGCCGATGCGCGCGTTGTCCATCACCACCGCATTCATCCCCACCAGCGCATCGGCGCCGATCCGGCAACCGTGCAGCACCGCGCCGTGGCCGATGTGACCGTTACGCTCCACCACCGTGTCGCTGTCGGGAAAGCCGTGCATCACGCAGGTGTCCTGGATGTTGGCGCCCTCCTCCAGCACGATCCGCCCGAAGTCGCCGCGCAGGCTGGCCAGCGGCCCTACATAACACTGGGGGCCGATGATCACGTCGCCGATCAACACGGCGGACGGATGCACATAGGCACTCGGATCAACCACCGGGGTCAGGCCATCAAGGCTGTAGCAGGTCATGGCAGCTTCCTTCACAAAGCGATGCGGATATTGACTTGTTTTGTATCATATCTCTTTTACATTCATAAAGACAAAAAAGCGTATCACTTGAATGAGGCTTTTCCGACGACCTGCGCCGCGGCGCAAAAACAGCCATTAAACCCAATAAAATAGGGATAAACCCCGCCATTCAGAGCGATACGACATCACTCGATCACAGCTCACGTCACATCAATAAGACACATTAAACAAACTTTCGTATTGCTTTTTCGTATCACATTGCAGGTATACTCCGGCAAAACCGGCCCCCTGAGGCCGATCCAATAACAAGCCGGCATCACCGCCGAGCGTTCACCGTGAGGGCCTCCGCCATGCCTCAAACCCTTGCCGTCGAATTCATCGAGCCTGGCGTACGCCTGATTACCCTGCAGCGCCCGCAAGCGCTGAACGCCCTGAACACGCAGCTGCTGGGCGAACTGGCGGACGAATTGAGCGTGGCCCAAGCCGATCCCGAGACCCGTGCCGTGGTCCTGACCGGTAGTCGCAAGGCCTTCGCCGCCGGTGCCGACATCAAGGAAATGGCCGAGCGCGACCTGGTCGGCATCCTCGACGACCCGCGCCAGGCCTCCTGGCAGGCCATCACCCGCTTCAACAAACCGCTGATCGCCGCAGTCAACGGCTTCGCCCTCGGCGGTGGCTGCGAACTGGCGATGCACGCCGACATCATCATTGCAGGTGTTGACGCCCGCTTCGGCCAGCCGGAAATCAATCTCGGGATCATGCCCGGCGCAGGCGGCACCCAACGCCTGCTGCGCGCCGTCGGCAAATCCATGGCCATGCAGATGGTCCTGACCGGTGAGCCGATCGACGCCCGCCAGGCCCAGCGCGCCGGCCTGGTCAGCGAAGTCACCCAGCCGGAATTCACCGTCGACCGCGCCCTGCAGATCGCCCGCCACATCGCCGGCAAAGCCCCGCTGGCAGTGCGCCTGGCCAAGGAAGCGCTGCTCAAGGCGATGGACACGGACCTGGCCAGCGGCCTGCGTTTCGAGCGCCATGCCTTCACCGTGCTGGCCGGCACCCGCGACCGCGACGAAGGCATCGCCGCCTTCCAGGAAAAACGCACGCCGACCTTCACCGGTCAGTAATCACCGAATTCGAGATCGCCAAGAGAGCGCCAAGACCATGAACTTCGAACACATCCTGTTTTCCATCGAGGCCGGCGTCGCCCTGCTCAGCCTCAATCGCCCGGAGCAGCTCAACAGCTTCAACACCCAGATGCATGGCGAAGTGAAGGAAGCGCTCAAGCAAGTGCGGCAGAACCCCGACGTGCGCGTGTTGCTGCTGACCGGCGAAGGTCGTGGCTTCTGCGCCGGCCAGGACCTGAGCGACCGCAATGTCGCGCCGGGCAGCGCCGTGCCGGACCTGGGCGAGTCCATCGAGAAGTTCTACAACCCACTGATCCGCCAGTTGCGCGACCTGCCGATGCCGGTCATCTGCGCGGTCAACGGCGTGGCCGCCGGTGCCGGCGCTAACATTCCGCTGGCCTGCGACCTGGTGCTGGCAGCGCGTTCGGCCAGCTTCATCCAGGCGTTCTGCAAGATCGGCCTGATCCCCGACTCCGGCGGCACCTGGACCCTGCCGCGCCTGGTCGGCATGGCCCGCGCCAAGGCACTGACCCTGCTCGGTAATCGCCTGACTGCCGAGCAGGCCGAACAATGGGGCTTGATCTATCGCTGCGTGGAAGACGCCGAACTGCGCGATGAAGCCCTGAAACTGGCGCAACACCTGGCCACCCAGCCGACCTACGGCCTGGCGCTGATCAAGCGCAGCCTGAACGCCAGCCTGAGCAACACCTTTGATGAACAGCTGGAGCTGGAGCGTGACCTGCAACGCCTGGCCGGGCGCAGCGAGGACTATCGCGAAGGTGTCGGCGCCTTCATGGAAAAACGCAGCCCAAGCTTCAAGGGGCGCTGAGTCATGACCGCACTGAACACCTCTGCACGTATCGCGGTGATCGGCGCCGGTGCCATGGGCGCCGGCATTGCCCAGGTCGCGGCGCAGGCCGGGCATCCGGTGCTGCTGCTGGACAATCGTCCCGGCGCTGCGGCCCAGGCCATTGCCGGCATCGACCGGCAACTGGGCAAACGGGTCGAGAACGGCAAGCTGTCCGCCGATGCGCGCAGCGCGACGATTGCACGCCTGCACGCCGTGGAAGCGATCGAAGCCCTGGCCGATTGCGCGCTGATCATCGAAGCCATCGTCGAGAACCTCGAGGTCAAGCGCGCGCTGTTCCGCCAGCTGGAAGAGATTTGCGGCGAGCGCTGCATCCTGGCCAGCAACACCTCGTCGCTGTCGATCACCGGCATCGCCGCGCAACTCGTTCACCCGCAACGCCTGCTCGGTCTGCACTTCTTCAACCCGGCGCCGGTCATGCCGCTGGTGGAAGTGGTCTGCGGCCTGGCCAGCGATCCGGTGTTGGCCGAGTGCCTGTACGACACCGCCAAGGCCTGGGGCAAAAAACCAGTGCACACCCGCTCCACCCCGGGTTTCATCGTCAACCGCGTGGCCCGGCCGTTCTACGCAGAAAGCCTGCGCATGCTCCAGGAAGGTGCCGCCGACTGCGCGACCCTGGATGCGCTGATGCGCGAGGCCGGCGGCTTTGCCATGGGCGCGTTCGAGCTGACCGACCTGATCGGCCATGACGTCAACTATGCCGTGACCTGCTCGGTGTTCGATGCCTATTACCAGGACACACGCTTCCTGCCTTCGCTGATCCAGAAAGAGCTGGTGGACGGCGGGCGCCTGGGGCGTAAAAGCGGCCAGGGATTCTACAGCTACGTCCAAGGGGCCGAGCGTCCGCCCGCCGCCGAGATCAGCAGTGCTGCGGCCGTCGAAGCGTGCATTGCCGAAGGCGACCTGGGCATCGCCCAAGGCTTGCTTGTGCGTCTGCGCGAGCAAGGCATCAACGTCATCCAGCGCGATGGTCGCGGCTTGCTGCGGGTCGGTGACGCGGTGCTGGCCTTGAGCGACGGGCGCATGGCCTGTCACCGCGCCAGGGAAGACGGACTGCGCAACCTGATCCTGCTGGATCTGACCCTCGATTACAGCAAGGCCCAACGCATCGCCATCAGCCATGCGGCGGGCATTGATCCGCTGGCCCTGGAACAAGGAATCGCCCTGCTGCAACGCGCCGGCCTCAAGGTCAGCCTGCTCAGCGACAGCCCGGCACTGGCCGTCCTGCGCACCGTGGCGATGCTGGCCAACGAAGCGGCCGATGCCCTGCTGCAAGGCGTGGCCTCGGCGGCCGACATCGACCTGGCGATGCGCGCCGGGGTCAATTATCCACAGGGGCCGTTGGCCTGGGCCGACGCCATCGGGCTCGAGCAGATCCTGACCGTGCTGGACAACCTGCAAGCCACCTATGGCGAAGAACGCTACCGGCCGTCGCTGCTGCTGCGCCGTCGGGTCGCCGAAGGGAGAACGTTCCATGACTAACCACGAAGCGATGAACCTGGCCGTCAACTGTGCACAAACGCTGCTCCAGCGTGACGCCGCCAGCCAGGGGATGGGCATCCGTCTACTGTCCGCGGCCCCCGGTTGCGCCCGTGTGGGCATGACCGTGCGTGCAGACATGGTGCAGGGCCACGGCACCTGCCACGGCGGCTTTCTGTTTGCCTTGGCCGACTCGGCATTCGCCTTTGCCTGCAACAGCTACAACGAAGCCACGGTGGCCATCGGCTGCAGCATCGACTACATCGCCCCGGCGCGCCTGGGTGACACGCTGACGGCCGATTGCATCGAGCAAAGCCGCTCCGGGCGCACCGGCAACTACGACGTACGCATCGAAAACCAGCAGGGCCAGCTGATCGCCCTGTTCCACGGCAAATCCTACAAAGTGCGCGGCTCGGTGCTGGCGCAGGAGACCCCCCATGAATGACGCCCTGATCATCGACGCGGTCCGCACCCCGATCGGTCGCTACGCCGGAGTCCTGAGCAGCGTGCGCGCCGACGACCTCGGCGCGGTGCCCCTGCGCGAACTGCTGCGCCGCCACCCGCAGGTCGACTGGAGCAGCGTGGACGATGTGATCTACGGCTGCGCCAACCAGGCCGGCGAAGACAACCGCAACGTCGCGCGCATGTCGGCGCTGCTGGCCGGTTTGCCGGTCAACGTGCCGGGTACCACCCTCAATCGCCTGTGCGGTTCAGGGCTGGATGCCATCGGCACTGCAGCCCGGGCGATTCGCAGCGGCGAAACCGGGTTGATGCTGGTCGGTGGCGTCGAATCGATGTCCCGCGCGCCATTGGTGATGGGCAAGGCCGAGCAGGCGTTTTCCCGCTCTGCGGAAATTTTCGACACCACCATCGGCTGGCGTTTCGTCAATCCGCTGATGAAAAAGGCCTACGGCATCGACTCAATGCCGGAAACGGCAGAGAACGTCGCCGAACAGTTCAACATCTCCCGGGCCGACCAGGACGCCTTCGCCCTGCGCAGCCAGCAACGCGCCGCCGCGGCCCAGGCCAACGGCCGCCTGGCCAGGGAAATCGTCGCGGTGGAAATTCCCCAGCGCAAAGGCCCGACCAAAGTGGTCGAGCACGACGAGCATCCGCGTGGCGACACCACCCTGGAACAGCTGGCCAAACTGGGCACGCCGTTCCGCGAAGGCGGCAGCATCACCGCCGGTAACGCCTCCGGGGTCAACGACGGCGCCTGCGCGCTGTTGCTGGCAAGCCCCGAAGTCGCCAAACGCCACGGCCTGACCGCCCGCGGTCGCGTTGTCGCCATGGCCACCGCCGGCGTCGAACCACGCATCATGGGCATCGGTCCGGTACCGGCCACGCGCAAGGTGCTGGAAGTGGCCAACCTGAGCCTGGCGGACATGGACGTCATCGAGCTCAACGAAGCCTTTGCCGCCCAAGGCCTGGCCGTACTGCGCGAACTGGGCTTGAGCGACACCGACCCACGGGTCAACCCCAACGGCGGCGCCATCGCCCTGGGCCACCCGTTGGGCATGAGCGGCGCACGCCTGGTCACCACCGCCCTGCATGAACTTGAGGAACGCAATGGCCGCTACGCCCTGTGCACCATGTGCATCGGCGTCGGCCAGGGGATCGCGCTGATCATCGAGCGTCTATCCCACTAAAGAATCGCGATTCCCGGGGAGCCGAGAGGTATCCTTGGGGCATGCACTCAAAGCCCCTGCATGCAGGGGCTGGAACACAAAAACAATTCGAGTGAACACATGAACATGCCAATTGCCCAAGCCGTGCTTGATCCCGTGCTGGACCCGCTGGAAACCGCCAGCATCGACGAGCTGCGCCAGCATCAGCTGGAGCGCCTGCGCTGGAGCCTGAACCACGCCTACAACAATGTGCCGCTGTACCGTCAGCGCTTCGATGCGCTGGGCGTGCACCCGGACGACATCAAGTCCCTCGACGACCTGGCGAAATTCCCCTTCACCACCAAGTCCGACCTGCGCGACAACTACCCCTACGGCATGTTTGCCGTGCCGATGCACGACATCGTGCGCCTGCACGCGTCCAGCGGCACCACCGGCAAACCGACGGTGGTCGGCTACACCCAGAATGACATCGACACCTGGGCCAACGTGGTGGCGCGCTCGATCCGCGCCGCCGGTGGCCGGCGTGGCGACAAGGTGCACATCTCCTACGGCTACGGCCTGTTCACCGGCGGCCTCGGCGCCCACTACGGAGCCGAACGCCTGGGTTGCACGGTGATCCCCATGTCCGGCGGCCAGACCGAAAAACAAGTGCAGTTGATCAAGGATTTCCAGCCGGACATCATCATGGTCACGCCGTCCTACATGCTCAACATCGCCGACGAGATCGAGCGCCAGGGCATCGACCCGCACAAGCTGGCCCTGCGCCTGGGCATCTTCGGCGCCGAGCCATGGACCGCCGAACTGCGCAGCGCCATCGAGGCGCGCATGGGCATCACCGCCCTGGACATCTACGGCCTCTCGGAAATCATGGGCCCGGGCGTGGCGATGGAATGCGCCGAAACCAAGGATGGCCCGACGATCTGGGAAGACCACTTCTACCCGGAAATCATCGACCCGGTCACCGGCGAAGTGCTGCCGGACGGGCAGATGGGCGAACTGGTGTTCACCTCCCTGAGCAAAGAAGCCCTGCCGATGATCCGCTACCGCACCCGCGACCTGACACGCCTGCTGCCGGGCACCGCACGGCCGATGCGGCGCATCGACAAGATCACCGGGCGCAGCGACGACATGCTGATCATCCGCGGAGTCAACGTGTTCCCGACGCAGATCGAGGAGCAGGTGCTCAAAGTCAAACAACTTGCCGAGTGCTATGAGATCCATCTGTATCGCAATGGCAACCTGGACAGCGTGGACGTGCACGTCGAGTTGAAGGCCGAGCATCAGCACCTGAGCGATGAACAGCAGAAGGCTGTTTGCGGGGAGTTGAGCAAGCACATCAAGACGTATATCGGGATCAGTTCGCGGATCGTGTTGCAGCCGTTCCACTCGATCAAGCGTTCCGAGGGCAAGGCTTGCCACGTATTGGACAAACGCCCTAAAGCATGACTGCTGCACCCCTTATTGCCCCGCTTTTGCGGGGCTTTTTTTTTTGGGTTTTTTTCATGAAAAACAGACACCCCTCTCTGTAGGAGCTGGCTTGCCAGCGAAGGCATGCGTCCAGTCGATAAATTTGCCAACTGAGCCACCGCTTTCGCTGGCAAGCCAGCTCCTACAGGGGAACGGTGTTTCATGAAGGACCGCTCAACCCGAAAGCGATACAAAAATAAATACGACACGTCATTTTCTGTTTGATATTAAATTCTGTATCGCTTATAAAGTTCTCCATGCCTTCAACAGATTCACGGCGGGAGACCCCCCATGTACGCACAGCTCGTAGAAACAGGCGTAAAGCGCATAAAAGACCTCTCGGAGATATCCGAACAGGAACGCGCCTTCCAGGAAAAAATCGATTCGGAAATCAAGATCGAAGCGAAGAACTGGATGCCAGATGCCTACCGCCAGACCCTGATCCGGCAGATTTCCCAGCACGCCCACTCGGAAATCGTCGGCATGCTCCCGGAAGGCAACTGGGTCACCCGCGCGCCAAGCCTCAAACGCAAGCTGCAATTGATGGCCAAGATCCAGGACGAAGCCGGTCACGGCCTGTACCTGTACAGCGCCATGGAAACCCTGGGTGCCGACCGTGATGAAGAAATCGCCAAGCTGCACAGCGGCAAGGCCAAGTACTCGAGCATCTTCAATTACCCGACGCTGAACTGGGCCGATATGGGCGCGGTGGGCTGGCTGGTGGATGGCGCGGCGATCGTCAACCAGGTGGTGCTGCAACGCACCTCCTACGGCCCCTATTCCCGGGCCATGGTGCGCATCTGCAAGGAAGAGAGCTTCCACCAGCGCCAGGGCTACGAAATTCTCCTGACCATGATGCGTCACGGTACCCAGGCGCAAAAAGACATGGTCCAGGACGCGATCAACCGCCTGTGGTGGCCGTCGCTGATGATGTTCGGCCCGAGCGACGAACACTCGCCGAACAGCGCGCAGTCCATGGCCTGGAAAATCAAGCGCCAGAGCAACGACGAACTGCGCCAGCGCTTCATCGACCAGACCATCCCGCAGCTGGAACTGCTGGGCTGCACTTGCCCCGATCCGGACCTGAAGTGGAACGCCGAACGCGGCCACTACGACTTCGGCGAAATCCAGTGGAGCGAATTCTACGAAGTGCTCAAGGGCAACGGCCCGTGCAACACCGAACGCGTCGCCACCCGCCGCAAGGCGATCGAAGACGGCGCCTGGGTTCGTGAAGCCGCCGTCGCCCACGCCCGCAAAAAACAAAACAAGAACGCCGCCTGATCCGGCCCGTTTGATGATCTTGATCTTCGGCGACTTCCATGCCGCCAAACGATCGCAGGCTGCGCCAGCTCCTACAGGAGCCGGTGATCCCATGTAGGAGCTGCCGAAGGCTGCGATCTTTTGATCTTCAGCCCCGTCAGCAAAAAACCGAACAGATGTGGAGTAATTGAAATGTCCGAGTGGACCCTCTTCGAAGTCTTCGTGCGCAGCAAGCACGGCCTCAACCACAAACACGTCGGCAGCGTGCATGCCGCCGACACCACCATGGCCATCGAGAACGCCCGCGAGCTCTACACCCGCCGAAGCGAAGGCGTAAGCCTGTGGGTGGTGCCCTCAAAGCTGATCACCGCTTCGTCGCCGGATGAAAAAGACCCGCTGTTCGATCCGTCGGACGACAAGGTCTACCGCCACGCCAGCTTCTACGAGCTGCCGGCCGAAGTCGGGCACATGTGAGGTCGGCCATGAACAACAAGACTGATCTGATCGAATACCTGCTGCGCCTCGGCGACAGCGCCCTGATCCAGGGCCAGCGCCTGTGCCAGTGGTGCGGCAAGGCGCCAGCGCTGGAAGAAGAGTTGGCGCTGATGAACGTCGGCCTCGACCTGGTGGGCCAGGCGCGCAACTGGCTGGACTACGCCGTCGAACTGCTGGACGACGGCCGTGACGCCGATCACCTGGCGTTCCGCCGCGACGAGCGCGCCTATCGCAACCTGCTGCTGGTGGAACAACCCAACGGCGACTTCGCGGTGACCATGCTCAAGCAGTTCCTCTATGACGCCTGGCATTTGCCGGTGTTGCAGGGCCTGAGCCAGTCCAGCGACGAACGCATTGCCGGGATCGCTGCCAAGGCCGTGAAGGAAGTGACCTATCACCTGCGCCGCTCCGGCGAATGGATCGAGCGCATGGGTGACGGCACCGAGGAAAGCCACCAGCGCATGCTCGCGGCCATCCCCGAAGTCTGGCGCTTCACCGTAGAACTGATCGCGGCCGATGACAGCGAGCTGCGCCTGTGCGAAGCCGGCATCACTCCGGACATCGCCAGCATCGCCACCCAGTGGCAAGTCAAGGTCAACCAGATCTTCACCACCGCCACCCTGCCCGTGCCGGCCGCGCCAAGCTATTTCTATCTGAACGCACGCAAGGGCCTGCACACCGAACACCTGGGCATCCTGCTGGCCGAAATGCAGTTCCTGCCACGAGCGTACCCCGATGCAACCTGGTGAGCTGATCGCCAGCGACCTCGGCGCCCGGCCGGCTCAACCGACCGATCTGGCTGCCGCGTGGGCGATCCTGGCCGAAGTCATGGACCCGGAAGTGCCGGTGGTCAGCGTGGTCGACCTCGGCATCGTCCGCGACCTGGATTGGCAGGCCGGCCACCTTCACGTGGTGGTCACGCCGACCTACTCCGGCTGCCCGGCCACCGAAGTGATCGAGAGCGATATCCGCCAGGCCCTGGAACTCGCCGGATTCAAGGCGCCGCAACTCGAGCGCAAATTGACCCCGGCCTGGACCACCGACTGGATCAGCGACAGCGGCCGCGAACGCCTGCGCGCCTACGGCATCGCGCCGCCCGAAGGCAGCACCAGCAAACGCAGCCTGCTCGGCGAGAGCCCGCAGGTCCTTTGCCCGCAATGCGGCAGCGCCCACACCGAGGTGCTCAGCGAGTTTGGTTCCACCGCGTGCAAGGCGCTGTACCGCTGCGTCGATTGCCGGGAACCGTTCGACTATTTCAAGTGCATCTGAGCGGCGAATCGGCCGACCCAGCTGGAGAACAACAATGAGCAAATTCCACAGCCTGACCATCAAGGATGTGCGCACCGAGACCCGTGAAGCGGTGTCCATCGCCTTCGAGATTCCGCAGGATCTGCAAGACAGCTTTCATTACACCCAGGGCCAGCACCTGGTGATGCGTACCCAACTGGACGGCGAAGAAGTGCGCCGCTCCTATTCGATCTGCACCGGTGTCAACGACGGTGAACTGCGTGTCGCCATCAAGCGTGTGGCCGGTGGACGCTTTTCCGCGTTTGCCAACGAACAGCTCAAGGCCGGGCACAGCCTGGAAGTGATGCCGCCCGCCGGGCATTTCAGCGTGGAACTCGACCCCGCTCGCCACGGCAACTACCTGGCGGTCGCGGCCGGCAGCGGCATCACGCCGATCCTGTCGATCATCAAGACCACCCTGCAAACCGAGCCCAACAGCCGCGTCACCCTGCTGTACGGCAACCGCTCCAGCTCCGGCGCACTGTTCCGCGAACAGCTTGAAGACTTGAAGAACCGTTACTTGCAGCGCTTGAACCTGATCTTCGTGTTCAGCCGCGAGCAGCAGGATGTCGACCTGTACAACGGCCGGATCAACGCCGAGAAATGCGAGCAACTGTTCAGCCGCTGGCTCGACGTCAAGGCCCTCGACGCCGCTTTCATCTGCGGCCCGCAGGAAATGACCGAAACCGTGCGCGACAGCCTCAAGGCCAAGGGTATGGCGCCCGAGCGAATCCACTTCGAACTCTTCGCCGCTGCTGGCAGCCAGCAGAAACGCCAGGCCCGCGAAGCGGCGCGCCAGGTGGATGCAGCAGTCAGCCAGATCACCGTGATCAGCGACGGCCGCGCCCTGGCCTTCGACCTGCCGCGCAACAGCCAGAGCATCCTCGACGCCGGCAACGCCCAGGGCGCCGAACTGCCCTACTCGTGCAAGGCCGGCGTGTGCTCGACCTGCAAGTGCAAGGTCATCGAGGGCGAAGTGGAAATGGACAGCAACCACGCCCTGGAAGACTACGAAGTGGCCGCCGGTTATGTGCTGTCGTGCCAGGCCTTCCCGATCAGCGACAAGGTGGTGCTGGATTTCGACCAGCTCTGAAACAACGCAAAACCCTGTAGGAGCTGGCTTGCCAGCGAAGAGGCCCTTGAGATCACTGTATGTTTTCAGGCCGCCTTCGCTGGCAAGCCAGCTCCTACAGGGGGGCCGGTGATCGACCTGAACACACTGTTTCACCCAAAACAAAAACAACAAAGGAGCGCGCGTCATGACACCCCAGGAAATAGAACTCATCCGCCAGCACCCGGATTTCATCCAGCTGGTGCGCCGAAAACAGAAGCTGTACTGGTCACTGAGCCTGGCCATGCTGGTGATCTACTACGGCTTCGTGCTGCTGGTGGCTTTCTCCCCTTCTACCCTCGGCCAATCCCTGAGCGGTGGCGTGACCACCGTGGGCATGCTGGTGGGTGTCGTCATCGTCGGGCTGGCCTTTGCGCTGACCGGGTTCTATGTCTATCGCGCCAACAACGTGATCGACCCGCTCAATGAAAAACTCAAGCAGGAGTGCGCCCGATGAGTCGTCTTCTTGCGTTGTTCCTGCTGCCGCTGGCGGTGGTCACTGATTTGGCGGTGGCCGCCGACGGCGCTTCCCGACCATTGAACTGGAACGCCATCGGCATGTTCATGGTGTTCGTCCTGTTCACCCTTGGCGTGACACGCTGGGCTGCCCTGCGCACCCGTTCCGCCAGCGACTTCTACACGGCCGGCGGCGGCATGACCGGTTTCCAGAACGGTCTGGCGATTGCCGGTGACATGATCTCGGCAGCCTCGTTCCTCGGCATTTCCGCGATGATGTTCCTCAATGGCTACGACGGCCTGCTCTACGCACTGGGCGTATTGGCCGGCTGGCCGATCATCCTGTTCCTGATCGCCGAACGCCTGCGCAACCTCGGCAAGTACACCTTTGCCGACGTGGTTTCCTACCGCCTGGAACAGACGCCGGTGCGCCTGACTTCGGCGTTCGGCACCCTGACCGTAGCCCTGATGTACCTGGTGGCGCAGATGGTCGGCGCCGGCAAGCTGATCGAGTTGCTGTTCGGCATCGACTACCTCTACGCCGTCATGCTGGTCGGCGTATTGATGGTGTTCTACGTGACCTTCGGCGGCATGCTCGCCACCACCTGGGTGCAGATCATCAAGGCCGTGATGCTGTTGTTCGGCACCAGCTTCATGGCGTTCATGGTGCTCAAGCATTTCGGTTTCAGCACTGAAGCGATGTTTGCCGGCGCCACCGCCGTGCATGCCAAGGGCAACGCGATCATGGCCCCCGGCGGCTTGCTGTCCAACCCGATCGATGCGATTTCCCTGGGGCTGGGCATGATGTTCGGCACCGCCGGCCTGCCGCACATCCTGATGCGTTTCTTTACCGTCAGCGATGCCAAGGAAGCGCGTAAAAGCGTGTTCTACGCCACCGGTTTCATCGGCTACTTCTACTTGTTGCTGATCATCGTCGGCTTTGGCGCCATCGTCATGGTCGGCACCGATCCGGCGTTCCGTGACGCCAGCGGCGCGATCATCGGCGGCGGCAACATGATCGCCGTGCACCTGGCCCAGGCCGTGGGCGGCAACCTGTTCCTCGGCTTCATCTCGGCGGTTGCCTTCGCCACCATCCTGGCGGTGGTTGCCGGACTGGCACTGTCCGGCGCCTCGGCGGTGTCCCATGACCTGTATGCCTGCGTGATGCGCAAGGGCCAGGCCACGGAACAGCAGGAAATGCGCGTATCGCGTATCGCCACCCTGTGCATCGGTGTGCTGGCGATCATCCTCGGCCTGCTGTTCGAGTCGCAGAACATCGCCTTCCTCTCGGGCCTGGTGCTGGCCATCGCCGCGTCGGTGAATTTCCCGGTGCTGTTCCTCTCGATGTACTGGAAAGGCCTGACCACCCGCGGCGCCGTCGTCGGCAGCCTGTCCGGACTGGTCTCGGCGATTGTCCTGCTGGTGCTGAGCCCGGCGGTGTGGGTCAACGTGATGCATCACGACAAGGCGCTGTTCCCGTACTCCAACCCGGCGCTGTTTTCCATGAGCCTCGCGTTCTTCAGTGCATGGCTGTTTTCCGTCACCGACACCTCGCCCCGTGCAGCCCTTGAGCGCGGCCGTTATCTGGCGCAGTTCATCCGCTCGATGACCGGTATCGGTGCCTCTGGCGCCAGCAAACACTGAATATTGGCAGGGAATAAAAATAATGAAGCCCGCACGTAACGCACCTTGTGAATCACTGTTTTCGCTGGCCGCCGCATTGAGTCTGCCCCTGTTCGCGCCCAGCGCCATGGCCGACTTCATCGGCGACAGCAAGGCCCGTATTGAAATGCGCAACCTCTACCTCAATCGCGATTTCCGCCAGGACAACGCGCCGCAAGCCAAGGCCGAAGAATGGGCCCAGGGCTTCACGGCGCGTGTCGAATCCGGGTTCACCGACGGCACCTTCGGTTTCGGTCTCGACGCCCTGGGCGAGCTGGGGATCAAACTCGACTCCAGCCCGGATCGCCGTGGCACTGGCCTGCTGCCCTTTGGCCCGCAGAGCCATGAGCCCGACGACGACTACAGCGAACTGGGCCTGACCGGCAAACTGCGCGTATCGAAAAGCCTGTTGAAGCTCGGCACCCTGCAACCCTTGTTGCCCGTGGCAACTTACAACGACACCCGCCTGCTGGGTTCGACCTTTGAAGGTGGTTTGCTGACCAGCCAGGAAATCGACGGCCTGACGCTCAATGCCGGACGCCTGACCAAGGCCAACCTGCGCGACTCCTCCAGCAACGATGACATCGGCTACGCCGCCGCCAGCAGCGATCACTTCGACTTCGGCGGCGGCAGCTACGCATTCAGCCCGCAACTGAATGTGAGCTACTACTACGGCAAGCTCGAGCAGATCTATCGGCAGCAATTCGCCGGACTGGTGCATACGCAACCACTGGGCAACGGTTTCAACCTGCGCAGCGACCTGCGTTATTTCGACAGCCGCGGCGACGGCGCGGAAAAGGCCGGACGCATCGACAACCGCAACTTCAACGGCATGTTCACCGTATCCCAGGGTGCGCACAAGGTCAGTGCCGCCTACCAGCAGTTGTCCGGCGACAGCGCCTTTCCGTTCCTCAACGGCGGCGATCCGTACGTGGTCAACCTGGTGACCTTCAACACCTTTACCCGCGCCGAGGAAGATTCCTGGCAGCTGCGCTACGACTATGACTTCGCCGCCCAAGGCATTCCTGGCCTGACCTTCATGACCCGCTACACCGATGGTCGCCACGTCAAGGCAGGCACCGTCGACAACGGGCGCGAATGGGAACGCGACACCGATATCAGCTACGTCATCCAGAGCGGTGTGTTGAAGAACGTCAGCCTGCGCTGGCGCAACGTGACCTTCCGTTCCGGCAATGGCCTGACGACCGCCCTCGATGAGAACCGATTGATCGTCGGTTACACCCTGGCGCTTTGGTAATTCCGCAAGGGTGCGGTCGCGACCGCACCCAGACTTTTCACAATCAGGAGCAATCGTGATGTCCTCCTCACCTACACTGCATGCCCCTACCCTGCAGAGCTTCATCGCCGGTCGCTGGATCGGCCAACACGGCGCACAAGTCTTGCGCAGCGCCCTCGACGGCCATGAAATCTTCCGTACCCATGAAGAGCGCCCGGACTTCGCAGAAGCCATCGAACACGGTCGCCGCCAAGGCGTTAGCGGCCTGATGGCGCTGGACTTCCAGCAGCGCGCCCAGCGCCTCAAGGCCCTGGCCCTGTACCTGAGCGAACGCAAGGAACAGCTCTACGCGATTTCCCACCACAGCGGCGCGACCCGTGCCGACAGCTGGATCGACATCGAGGGCGGCAACAGCACCCTGTTCACCTACGCCAGCCTCGGCGCGCGGGAACTGCCGTCGGGTAACGTGGTGCACGAAGGCCCGGCGCTGCAGCTGAGCAAAATGGGCACCTTCGCCGGCACCCACATCCTGGTGCCGCGCGGCGGCGTGGCCGTGCACATCAATGCCTTCAACTTCCCGATCTGGGGCATGCTGGAAAAATTCGCCCCGAGCTTCCTCGCCGGCATGCCATGCATCGTCAAACCGGCCAGCGCCACCAGCTACCTGACCGAAGCCGTGGTGCGCCTGATGGACGAATCCGGCCTGCTCCCGGCGGGCAGCCTGCAACTGATCATCGGCGGCACCGGCGACCTGCTCGACCGCCTGCAGGGCCAGGACGTGGTGACCTTCACCGGTTCCGCCGACACCGCGGCCAAGCTGCGGGTCAACCCGAACCTGATCCGCAATTCGGTGCCATTCACCGCCGAAGCTGACTCGCTGAACTGCGCGATCCTCGCCCCGGACGTCACCCCGGACGACGAAGAGTTCGAGCTGTTCATCAAGGAAGTTGCCCGGGAAATGACCACCAAGGCCGGGCAGAAATGCACCGCCATCCGCCGCGCGATCGTCCCGGCCAAGCACATCGACGCCGTTGCTACCCGCCTGCGTGATCGCCTGGCCAAAGTCGTGGTCGGCGACCCGTCGGTGGAAGGTGTGCGCATGGGTGCGCTGGCCTCCCACGACCAGCAGAAAGACGTGGCCGAACGCCTGGAAGCCCTGTTGCAGAGCAGCGATATGCTGTTCGGCGCCCGCGACGGTTTCGAACCGCGTGGCGAGAATGTCGACAAGGGCGCGTTCTTCGCCCCGACCCTGCTGCAAGCCCGCGACCCGCATGCCGAAGGCGGTGCCCACGATATCGAAGCGTTCGGCCCGGTCAGCACCCTGATGGCCTACGACGATCTGGACGAAGCACTGGCCCTGGCCGCGCGCGGCAAGGGCAGCCTGGTCGCCAGCCTGGTGACCAAGGACCCGCAGATCGCCGCCAAGGCCATTCCGGTGGCGGCTGCGTTGCATGGGCGTCTGCTGGTACTGGATCGCCACTGCGCCGGCGAATCCACCGGCCACGGCTCGCCGCTGCCGCAACTCAAGCACGGCGGCCCGGGTCGCGCCGGCGGCGGTGAAGAACTCGGCGGCCTGCGCGCAGTGAAGCACTACCTGCAACGCGCGGCGGTACAAGGCTCGCCGACCATGCTGGCGGCGGTCACCAGCGAATACGTGCGCGGCGCCAAGGTCATCGAAACCGAGGTGCACCCGTTCCGTCGCTACTTCCAGGACCTGCAGATCGGCGAGTCGCTGCTGACTCACCGTCGCACCGTCACCGAAGCGGACCTGGTGAACTTCGGCTGCCTGTCGGGCGATCACTTCTACATGCACTTCGATGACATCGCCGCCAAGGAATCGCAGTTCGGCAAGCGCATCGCCCACGGTTACTTCGTGCTGTCGGCAGCGGCCGGGCTGTTCGTATCCCCTGGCGTCGGCCCGGTCCTGGCCAACTACGGCCTGGACACCCTGCGCTTCATCAACCCGGTGGGCATCGGCGACACCATCCAGGCGCGCCTGACCTGCAAACGCAAGATCGACCAGGGCAAGAAGAGCCCGCAGGGCATTGCGCAAGGGGTGGTGGCGTGGGATGTGGAAGTGACCAACCAGTTGGGTGAGCTGGTGGCCAGCTATGACATTCTGACCTTGGTGGTCAAACGCGAGGATTGATCAGTTATCTGGTTGACCGCAGATCTTGTGGTCAACCACGGATCAAATGTGGGAGGGGGCTAGCTTCCACAAAGGTTCCTCGCCGTGCCACACATTCCTACTCATTCCTCGGAAAAACCAACGGTAATCCAGGAAATGTCTGACTGCGCACCCGTATCCACTTGGATACAGTCGCGCAATGAATTATCTTGTCCAGCAAACAGCGATTTTTTCCGCATGGCACACCTCAATCCGTGATTTGCGGGCAAGGATTGCCATTGCTCGTCGCATTGAACGCGCGTTCGCGGGTAATTTGGGCGATATCAAGTCAGTGGGTGATGGCGTTTGCGAAATGCGCGTGGATGTGGGTGCCGGATACCGGGTTTACTTCACGATGCGCAAGACTGTCATCATTATCCTGCTCGCCGGGGGCGACAAATCATCACAAAACGCTGATATCAAACGTGCAAAAAAAATGGCAAAGGAGGTTTAACCATGAGCCAGACTTTGACGATTTTCGACATGGCGACTTTGCTCGACAGCGATGAGGCCATCAGCGAATACCTGTCCCAGGTGCTAGCGGATGGTGACAATGAGGAGTTTCTTCGTGCCATCGGGTACGTGGTAAAGGCGCGTGGCATGACACAGGTAGCCAAAGATTCCGGAATGGGTCGCGAAAGTCTGTACAAGGCCTTCGCTCCAGGCGCAAAACCCCGCTTCCATACGGTTTTGAAAGTGATTCACGCACTGGGTATCGATTTGTATGCGCAGCCTGGTCATGTCATCAATCACTCGAACCCTTGAATGAATCACAGGGTTTGAGGTGGTTCGGGCCGCGTTCCGACGAGCTTTTGACTTTCAATGCCCGCGCAACCACTCGATAAACAACGCAAACAACTCCGACTGCGACCCCACCTCCAGCTTCAGATACAGATTCTTGCGGTGCATGCGCACGGTTTCCGGTGAGATGTTCATCTGGCTGGCCGTGGATTTCACCGAGTGGCCCCTGAGCACCATGTGCGCCACTTCCCGCTCGCGTTCGGTGAGCAGGTCGCAACCGAATTGCTCGAACGCCGATTGCACCCGATGCTTGAGATCATCGCGCAGGCCTTGATCGTTATCGCCCTGGATCTTGCTGCTACGTTGCAGGCCACGCCGGCTGAATTCGCTGATGAATTCTCGCACCAGCGGTTCGACGGCGCGCAGCAGGTTCAATTGCTCGACGCCCAGGCAGTCGCCGCCGAAACCTTGAAACAGGCTCACGGAGATTTTCGTGTCATTGCCCGTATCGACGATGTAGTAGCTGTCTTCCGAACAGTTCGCCTTCAGGTAGTAGGTCTTGTAGTAGTCACTGTCGAAGAAGTTGTCCGGCGCAATGTCCGCAAGGTGATAGAAACCTTGCGCCAGGCCCTGCTCCACCGCCAGGCAGAACGGGTCCAGCAGATACCCCCCGGCAAAATAGCGCTCGAGGATCGACACCTGGTACTCCTGGGCAATGCCGCGCTGATGCAGCAACTGCGGTGCGCGGTCCTTGCGCTCCAGGCTGATCATCACCGACTCGATGGACACCAGTTGGCCCAACGCCGTCACCAGGTATTGCAGCGCGTCAGGCTCATCGACATGGGCGAAGGCCTCGCGCATGCCCCCATGCCATTTATGCAATGCCCCGAAGGGCACCGCGATCAGCGTATCGTCGTTTGGTCTGCTCATGCCCCGCAGTCTAGCGGCTGAACACCCCCTTGGTAACAGCCGGACTGACGAAATCATTGGCCGGCGTACTGTCCGCTGGCCTCAAGCTCGGCCGCCACTTCGAGAATGCAAACTCGCAGGATCTCGACGATTTCATCGACCTGGGCATAGGTGAGGATCAGCGGCGGCGACATCACGTTCAGGTGCATGATCGGCCGCACCAACAATCCCCGGGCCTGGGCGCGCACATGGATTTTCTCGCCGATGTTGATCTCGTCGGCGAACAACGCCTTGGTGCGCTTGTCGGCGACGAACTCCACGCACGCCATCAGTTTCAGGCAGCGCACATCACCCACCAGGGGCAGATCGCGCAAGGTGGCCAGGCGCTGTTCCAGGTAGCCGCCGACATCGTCGACGTGGGCCAGCAGGTTTTCCCGCTCGATGATCTCGATATTCTTCAGCGCCGCCGTGCAGCAAACCGGATGGCCGCTGTAGGTGAAGCCGTGGGTAAAGCAACGGCTCTTGCCCGGCTCGGCGATGACCTTCCAGATGCGGTCGGAAAAGATGCACGCCCCCAGCGGCAGGTAGGCCGAGGTCAGGCCCTTGGCGGTGGTGATGATGTCAGGCTGCACGTCGAAGACATCGAGAGAGGCGAAAAACTTGCCCAGGCGCCCGAACGACGTCACCACCTCGTCGGCGACAAAGAGGATGTCGTAGCGCTGGCAGACTTCCCACATGCGCTTGAGGTAACCCTTTGGCGGAATGATCACCCCGCCTGAGCCCATCACTGGCTCGGCGAAGAAGCCGGCGACCTTGTCGGCGCCGATCGAGTGGATCTTGTCTTCGAACTCCTTGACCAGGAACTCGAGGAACTGCGCCTCGTCCATGCCCTCCGGCGCGCGGTAGGGGTTGGGGTTGGACACGTGGTGAATCAGCGGGTTGGCGTAATCGAACTCCGGCACCCGGTCGGCGGCCTTGTTTCCGATCGACATCGTCAGGGTGGTGGAGCCGTGGTACGCGTTGAAACGGGCGATGACGTGCTTCTTTTCCGGTTTGCCACGGCAGTTCTGGTAGTACTGGATCAGCCGGTACGCGGTGTCCACCGCAGTTGAGCCGCCGGTGGTGAGGAACACATGGTCGAGGTCGCCAGGGGCCAGGCTGGCGAGTTTTTCGCACAGCTCGATGGCGACGTTATTGGACATGTCGGAAAACGGGTTGGAATAGGCCAGTTGCCGCACCTGGTCGGCGATGGCCTCGGCCATTTCTTCTCGGCCCAGGCCGATGTTGGTGCACCACATGCCGCCCACGGCATCGAGAAAGCGGTTGCCCTGGGTGTCGTAGATATAGGCGCCGTCACCGGCAACGATGTTCAGGGAACCTTGCTCGGCGTGTTCGTCGAACACGTGATAGCCGTGCATATGGTGGGCCTTGTCGGCCTTGACCAGCCGGGACTCGTCCGCGGGGGAAAAAACGCTGCGTGTTGGCGTCGCCATAAAAACCTCTAACCGGATTGACTAACGATCGAACGAATCAGATGCCGCTTTTCACGGTGCTCCAGACCCGGGTCATGGCCCGCATGTCCTTGGCGTCCTGGGTCTTCTGCGGGAACAGACGCTCGCGGGTGGCTTCATCGGGGTAAATCGCCGGGTTGTTGCGCACATCGGCGTTCAACAATGGCGTGGCTGCCGCGTTGCTGTTGGCGTAATGGATGTAGTCGGTGACGTCCGCCATCACCTGCGGCTGCATCAGGTATTCAAGAAACTTGTGGGCATTGGCGACATGGGGCGCGTCGGCCGGGATGTACATGTTGTCGAACCAGATCAACGAGCCTTCCTTGGGAATGAAATAGGACAGGTTGATGTTCAGCTTGGCTTCTTCGGCGCGAGCCATGGCCGTCGCGTAGTCGCCTGACCAGGTCATGGCCATGCACACATCACCGTTGGGCAGGCTGGTCAGGTAATTGACCGAATCGAACTTGCGGATGTACGGCCGCACCGACAGCAGCAGTTCCTGCGCCGCCTTCAGGTCCTCGGGCTTGGCGCTGCGTGGATCGCGGCCGAGGTACTTGAGGGCCAGGGGGATCACTTCGGTGGGCGCATCGACCAGGGTCACGCCGCAGTCGGCGAAGCGCGAGACGATCTTCGGATCGAAAATCATCGCCAGCGAGCCGATCGGCGCATCCGGCATGCGCTCCTTGATCTTGTCGACGTTGTAGGTGATGCCGTTGCTGCCCCAGGTGTAAGGCGCCGAATAGGTCGGGCCCGGGTCGAACCCTTGCAGGTCTTGCAGGACTTTCGGGTCCAGGTTGCTCCAGCCCGGCAGCAGTTTCTTGTCCAGTGGCTGGAACACCTTGGCCTGGATCAGCGGCGGCGCAAGGGAGGCATTGAGCACGACCAAGTCATACCCGGAGTGGCCGGTGAGCAACTTGGCCTGCACCGTTTCATAGGCATCGAAGGTGTCGTAGATCACCTTGATGCCGGTGGCCTTTTCGAAATCGGCCAGGGTTTTCTCGCCGATGTAGTCCGCCCAGTTGTACAGCCGCAGCGTATTGCTGTCGTTGACCTCGCCAGCGTGGGCACTCAGGGTCAGGGGTACAACAAACAGACTGGAAATCACCTTAAGCAGTGTCTTGCCCATAGCAAATGCACCTTATCAAGCGAGTTCGGCTCTGGATGAGCGGATGACCCTACTATTGGTGGATTCGCCGGACCGCACCATACCCCGAATGGGTGTGTGGGCGGCTTTGACGGCGCGATATGGCAAAAAGCATCAGGTCGGTTGACCCGTTTTGTCATAGCTGTGGGGCTAAGCTGACGCTTAAAGTGGCCGTCGAACCGACTCTGCAAGAGCCAGCAATGACCGACCTGATCAAGCAAGACCATCACGATGGCGTGCTGACACTGACCATCGATCGCCCGGACAAGCTCAATGCCCTGACCAATGGCATGTACACGCGCCTGGCCGACCTGCTGTTTGCGGCGGACGAGAACAACGAAATCCGCGTGGTCATCGTGACCGGTGGCCCGAATTGCTTTACCAGTGGCAACGACCTGGTGGACTTCCTGCAAGATCCGCCAACGCACCTGGACAGCCCGGCATTCCGCCTGATGCGCGCCGTGACCCACCTGCAGAAGCCGTTGATTGCGGCGGTGTGCGGGGCGGCCATCGGCATCGGCACCACCCTGCTGCTGCATTGCGACCAGGTGCTGGTGACCCGCAACGCCAAGCTGCGCACGCCGTTCGTCAATCTGGGCCTGTGCCCCGAGTTCGGCGCCAGCCTGCTGCTGCCACGCCGCCTGGGCCAGGCTCGCGCCGCGCGCTTGCTGCTGTTGGGCGATAGCCTCGACGGCAACGAGGCGGTGGCCTGGGGCCTGGCCAACGAAGCCTTCGATGACGGCGAGCAATGCCTGGCCGCGGCAGAAAAGATCGCCCAGCGCTTCCTGGCCATGCCTCCGCAAGCCTTGCGTCAGTCCCGACAACTGATGACCCAGGCCGGCATGGCCGAACTGCAAGCCACCTTGCGCGAAGAAAACCTGCTGTTCATCCAGCGCCTCAATACCGTCGAGGCGAAAACGGCCTTGAACGCCCTGCTCAATCGCAGTACAGATAAGAATCCACCGAAAGGAACACAGCCATGAACACTCCGGAAATTTACGTCGTCAGCGCCGCCCGTACCGCCATTGGCACCTTCGGCGGTTCCCTCAAGGACGTACCACCGGCCGAGCTCGCGACCACTGCAGTGAAAGCCGCCCTGGAACGCGCCGCCGTGGACCCGGCGCTCGTCGGCCACCTGGTGATGGGCCACGTGATCCCGACCGAAACCCGCGACGCCTACATCTCCCGGGTCGCCGCGATGAACGCCGGCATCCCGAAAGAAACCCCGGCCTACAACGTCAACCGCCTCTGCGGCTCCGGCCTGCAAGCGATCATCAGCGCCGCGCAGACCCTGATGCTGGGCGATGCCGACATCGCCGTCGGCGCCGGTGCCGAATCCATGAGCCGCGGGCCGTACCTGCTGCCATCCGCCCGTTGGGGCGCGCGCATGGGCAATGTCCAGGCCGTCGACTACATGCTGGGCATCCTGCATGACCCGTTCCACAACATCCACATGGGCATCACCGCGGAGAACGTCGCCGAACGCAACGGCATCACCCGCGAAATGCAGGATGCCCTGGCTTTCGAAGACCAGAAACGCGCCGCCCATGCAATTGCCAACGGCTACTTCACCGAGCAGATCGCGACCGTGGAAATCCCGGATCGCAAGGGCACCAAGCTGTTCAGTGTCGACGAGCATCCACGCGCCACGTCCCTGGAACAGTTGGCGGCGATGAAGCCAGCCTTCAAGAAGGACGGCTCGGTCACCGCCGGCAACGCCTCCGGCCTGAACGACGGTGCTGCGGCACTGGTCATGGCCACCGGCGCGGCGGTACAGGTCAACAACCTGCGCCCACTCGCCCGCCTGGTCAGCTACGCCCACGCCGGCGTCGAACCGACACTGATGGGCCTGGGCCCAATCCCGGCCACCCGCCTGGCACTCAAGCGCGCCGGCCTGACCGTCGCCGACATGGACGTGGTCGAAGCCAACATCGCGTTCGCGGCGCAAGCCTGTGCGGTCAGCCAGGAACTGGATCTGGATCCGGCCAAGGTCAACCCGAACGGCTCGGGCATCGCCCTGGGTCACCCGGTGGGCGCGACCGGCGCCATCATCGCCACCAAGGCCATCCACGAACTGCACCGCACCGGCGGCCGTTACGCGCTGGTGACCATGTGCATCGGCGGCGGCCAGGGGATCGCGGCAATCTTCGAACGCGCCTGACCCCCCTGCTCCCTGTAGGACCTGTAGGACCTGTAGGAGCTGTAGGAGCTGTAGGAGCTGTAGGAGCTGTCGAGTGAAACGAGGCTGCGATCTTTTGATCTAAAAAAATCAAGGTCAAAAGATCGCAGCCTGCGGCAGCTCCTACAGGACCGTCTCAACCGTCAACATCACCGCGCCGCCGCTTCGACCGCCATCCACGACCCGCCCCCTCCTCCAAACGAACACCTGACAGCCGGCAGCAAAAATCATTTGCGACTAAATATGACATACGTCATATTACGTGCGTAATTAAACCCACAGGTACCTCTTCATGACCAGCATGCCCGCCGTAGAGCCCGACCTTGCCGTCCCGGTGAACACTCGCAAGCCGCTGCTCAAACGCCTGCTCCTGCCGACATTGGGCATCGCCGCGCTGGTGCTGGCCGGCGTGTATGCCGCGCACTGGTGGACCAATGGCCGGTTCATCGAGGAAACCGACGACGCCTACATCGGTGGCGACGTGACGGTGATCGGGCCAAAAGTGGCGGGTTACATCGAAGAAGTGCTGGTGACCGACAACCAGAAGGTCAAGGCCGGCGATGTGCTGGTCCGTCTCGATTCGCGGGACTACCGCGCCAACCTGGCCAAGGCCGAAGGCGCGGTCGCGGCGGAAGAAGCCCTGCTCGCCAATCTCGACGCCACCGAACAACTGCAACAGGCCGTGATCGGCCAGGCCCGCGCCGGCATCGATGCTGCCGGTGCCGAAACCGCCCGCTCACGCGACGACGATGCGCGCTATAAAAAGCTCGTCAGCACCAGCGCCGTCTCAGTGGAAAGCGCGCAACGGGCCAACGCCACGTTCAAGACGGCCCAGGCCCAAAGCAACCGCGCCCAGGCCGAACTGCTGGCCGCGCAACGGCAATTGAATGTGATCGCCACCCAGAAACAGCAAGCCCGCGCCGCCTTGATCCAAGCCAAAGCCGAACGCGACCTGGCGCAGTTGAACGTCGGCTACACCGAATTGAAAGCTCCCGTGGATGGCGTGATCGGCAACCGCCGCGCCCGCACAGGCGCTTATGCCCAAGCCGGCTCGCAACTGCTGTCGGTGGTGCCGTCCAGCGGCTTGTGGGTCGATGCCAACTTCAAGGAGGACCAACTGGCGCACATGGTCCCCGGGCAACGGGTGACCATCCGTGCCGACGTGCTCTCCGGCCAGGAATTCCATGGTCACCTGGACAGCCTGGCGCCGGCCAGTGGTTCGCAGTTCAGCGTATTGCCGCCGGAAAACGCCACCGGTAACTTCACCAAGATCGTCCAGCGGGTACCGGTACGCATCCACCTCGACCCGGCCGACAGCGTGCTTGGCCACCTGCGTCCCGGCCTGTCGGTCACCGCCGAAGTGGACACGCGCAAGGAGCCTGAAACCCCAGCCGTGGCCAGCGCGCCATGAGCCGCGCCCTCGCCGCTCCGGCCCAACCGTTCAATGCAGCGAGCATGGCGACGGCGACCAAGGTCTTCGCCTTCGCCAGCATGTGCATCGGCATGTTCATTGCGCTGCTGGATATCCAGATCGTCTCGGCATCGCTGCGCGACATCGGCGGCGGGCTCTCCGCCGGCACCGACGAAACCGCCTGGGTGCAAACCAGTTACCTGATCGCCGAAATCATCGTGATTCCGCTGTCGGGTTGGCTTTCGCGAGTGTTCTCGACACGCTGGCTATTTTGCGCGTCGGCAGTGGGTTTCACACTGACCAGCCTGCTCTGCGGCGCGGCCTGGAACATCCAGAGCATGATCGCCTTCCGCGCCCTGCAAGGCTTTCTCGGCGGCTCGATGATCCCGCTGGTGTTCACCACGGCGTTCGTTTTTTTCACTGGCAAGCAACGGGTGATCGCCGCCGCGACCATCGGCGCGGTCGCGTCCCTGGCCCCGACCCTGGGGCCGGTGATCGGTGGCTGGATCACCGATATATCGTCCTGGCACTGGCTGTTCTACATCAACCTGGTGCCGGGGATTTTCGTCGCGGTGGCCGTGCCGATGCTGGTGAAGATCGACCAGCCGGAATTGTCGCTGCTCAAGGGCGCCGACTACCTGAGCATGGTGTTCCTGGCGCTGTTCCTCGGCTGCCTGGAATACACCCTCGAAGAAGGCCCGCGCTGGAACTGGTTCAGCGACCGCACCATCCTGACCACCGCGTGGATCAGCGGCCTGGCCGGCCTGGCGTTCATCGGCCGCACCCTGCACGTGGCCAACCCGATCGTCGACCTGCGTGCCCTCAAAGACCGCAACTTCGCCCTCGGCTGTTTCTTCTCGTTCGTCACCGGCATCGGCCTGTTCGCAACCATCTACCTGACACCGCTGTTCCTCGGCCGGGTCCGTGGTTATGGCGCGCTGGACATTGGCCTGGCGGTTTTCTCCACCGGCGTGTTCCAGATCATGGCGATTCCGCTTTATGCCTTTCTGGCCAACCGCGTCGACCTGCGCTGGATCATGATGTCCGGCCTTGGCCTGTTCGCCTTGTCGATGTGGGATTTCAGCCCGATCACCCATGACTGGGGGGCCAGGGAACTGATGCTGCCGCAAGCCCTGCGCGGAATTGCCCAGCAACTGGCGGTCCCGCCCGCCGTGACCTTGACCCTCGGCGGCCTGGCACCGGCGCGACTCAAGCATGCTTCGGGGTTGTTCAACCTGATGCGCAACCTGGGCGGCGCCATCGGCATTGCCGCGTGCGCGACCATCCTCAATGACCGCACCAACCTGCATTTCACCCGGTTGGCGGAGAACCTCAACAGCACCAACGAAGCGCTCAACCAGTGGCTGTCCCAGGTCGGCAACAACTTCGCCGCCCTCGGCCAGAGCGGCGACCTGGGTGTCACCGCGAGCCTGCATCAGCTCTGGTTGCTGACCTACCGCGAAGCGCAAACGCAAACCTACGGTGATGCGTTCCTGATGATCATGGTCTGCTTCATCATCGCCACGGCGATGGTGCCCTTGATGCGCAAGGTGCAGCCACCAGCCGCGCCGAGTGCCGATGCGCATTGAGGCTCGACACGGGGCCGGGACGATAAATCAGGCCTGAGGCGTCTTGCGAAAGCCCACTGCCAGACGGTTCCAGCCGTTGATAGTATTGATCGCCACAGTCAGGTCGACCATTTCCTTGGGCGTGAACTGGGCGCTGACCACTTCGTAGTCTTCGTCCGGCGCATGGGTCAGGCTCAACTGGGTCAGGGTTTCGGTCCAGAGCAGCGCGGCGCGTTCGCGGTCGGTGAAGAATGGCGCCTCGCGCCAGGCCGTCACGGCGAACAGGCGGCGTGGGGTTTCGCCGTCCTTGATCGCGTCGGCGGTGTGCATGTCGATGCAGAAGGCGCAGCCGTTGATTTGTGAAGAGCGCAGCTTGACCAGTTCGATCAGGCTTTTTTCCAGCGGCAGTTTTGATACCGCCGATTCCAGGGCGATCATGGCCTTGAGGGCGTCAGGGGAAGCGGTGTAGAAATCGATACGCTGTTGCATGGCATGTTCCTGGGCAAGTGGGTGTGGCACTAAGTTAGCCCCCGGGGCGGCGTGCACAAATAGCCAATCCTGCAGAAGTCGAGGAGGCCAATGGTCCCTCGCGTCCATCAGACCCGACTACGCAGCCACTGCAAGAACCCTTTCTTCGGCACAACGACGGGCACATCCGCGATCAGCGACTGGGCCTTGTTCAGGCGGAATTCCATCAAGGATTTCATCGCATCGTTGATGTCCTGGCGGGCATCCAGACAGGGCTTCAAATACTGCTTTTCGATGCGATAAAGCGTGCATGGGGTTTTCGCGGTGAAATGGGCGGGCAGCGCGCTGTCGGTCAGGATACCGGCCTCGCCGATCACCTCCCCCGGCCCCATGCGTCCGGATTCGATAGGTATACCGTTGCGGTTCAGCGTGACCGAAACCACCCCGGACTCGATGATGAACAGGTGATCGCTGATCTCCCCCGCCTCCAGGATCGTCTCGCCGATGCGGAAGGTTTGCAGGGCCATGTTCTGGCTGAAGGTTTCTTTCTCTTCGTGGCGCAGGGAGGAAAACAGCGGCGAGCTGTCGAGTAGCGCCCGTGGCCGCGTGATGTCGCTTGAGGGGCTGGGTTCGACACTCGACAGCAGATGGATCCCCGATGCTCGCAAATGCCGGTACGCCAGGTCGAACAGTTGATTGCGTGCCGAGCGCTTTTCGCTCATCGAGGCGACAAAGCCGCTGATTTCGTATTCGTTGCCGGAAGCATTGGAGCTTTTGAGCGCGACTTTGGGGCCGGGTGAAGTCAACATGTTCCGGCAGCCCTGCATCGCGCGCTCGAGGGCATCGATCACGGTTTGTGGGCGGACGTGGGGGCTGACCTGCAGGCTGATCGACAGGCCGAACATATCGCTGGGCCGACTGAAGTTGGTGATCTTGGCCTTGGCCGCCAGCGAGTTGGGAATCACGATCATGCTGCCCTGGGAGGTCTGCAATCGCGTGGCCCGCCAGTCGATATCGATGACCCGGCCTTCGGTGCCGTCGATGGCGATCCAGTCATCCAGTTGATAGGGCTTGGTGGTGTTCAGCACGATCCCGGAAAATACGTCGCTGAGGGTGCTTTGCAAGGCCAGGCCGACGATGATCGCCAGGGCGCCGGAAGTGGCCAGTACGCCCTTGACCGGCAGATTGAGCACATAAGCCAAGGCGGCGATGACCGCGACAAGAAAAATCACAGCACCCAGCAGGTCCTGCAGCAGTCGCCCGGTATGTCCCACCCGTTGCATCAGTCCCGCACCGATCAGCACGGTCAGGGTGCGCGCAGCGAACAGCCACCAGCCGATCTGCAACCCCGTGGCCGCCAGATGCAACGGTACATTGTCGACCCAGGGTGCGGGTTCCAACGGGTTCATGCCTTCGTTGAACAGCACCAGGCTGTACAGGGTGAAAATCACCGGCCGAACCAGAAGCTTCACGTTGTGGCCACGGGTACCGATCAAGCGCCACAACAACAGATCGATCAGGATCAAGGCGAAAGCGCAGATCAACGGGTGTTCGGTGAGCAATGACAGCATCAAGCAGCTCCGGCACGGGACAATGAGCGAAAGATCTCACAGATTGGCCAGAGTGTAGGAGCAATTGGTGGCTTCGGAACACTGTAGGAGCAAGCTTGCTCGCGAAAAGGCCAGCACCTTCCACATCGTGGCGCCAGACAGACCGCTTTCGCTGGCAAGCCAGCTCCTACAGAGGGCAATGTGTGCCTGGTTTATTTACTGTTGGTCAGCGTGCTGTAGCTGGTCATCAGGTTGCGGTAGTCCGGAATGTGGTTGGAGAACAGCGTGCCCAGGCCTTCGATGTCGTTGCGCCAGTCGCGATGCAGCTCACAGGCCAGGCCGAACCAGGTCATCAGCTGCGCGCCAGCGGTGGACATGCGGTTCCACGCCGATTCACGGGTCAGCTCGTTGAAGGTGCCGGAGGCGTCAGTGACGACGAACACATCGAAGCCTTCGGCCAGCGCCGAGAGTGCCGGAAACGCCACGCACACTTCAGTGACAACCCCGGCAATGATCAGTTGTTTCTTGCCGGTAGCCTTGATCGCCTTGACGAAGTCTTCGTTGTCCCAGGCATTGATCTGGCCAGGACGCGCAACATAGGGCGCGTCCGGGAACAGCGCCTTGAGCTCGGGCACCAGCGGGCCGTTGGGGCCGGTTTCGAAACTGGTGGTGAGGATGGTCGGCAGCTTGAAGTACTTGGCCAGGTCGGCCAGGGCCAGCACGTTGTTCTTGAACCGGTCCGGGTCGATGTCGCGCACCAGCGACAGCAGGCCTGTCTGGTGATCCACCAACAGAACGGCGGCGTTGTCCTTGTCGAGACGTTTGTAGGAAGTTGTCATGGCAATGGTCCTCGCGTGTTATCGATGCCGAATAAAAGTCGGCGTGGGTGTCCCGGTTAGCGCTGGGAATCCAGCGTTTCATGTTCGTTCGCCACTTGTTGAGCCTTGAGGTAACTCTCGATCAACAATTGATAATGCGGCATGGCCTGGGCGTAGACGGCGGCCCACTGCTCGGCGTCCGGACGGTTCCACGAGCCTTGCAGCTCTGAGAGCGTAGCCATGATGTCGATCGGCACCACCCCGGCCTGGGCCAGGCGGGCAACTGTCAGATCAGTGGCCAGTTTGGAGTGGTTGCCCGAGGCATCGACCACGGCGAACACTTTGTAGCCTTCATGCACCGCGGCAATGGACGGAAACGCCAGGCACACGCTGGTCAGGGTGCCGGCGATCACCAGGGTTTTCTTGCCGGTGGCTTTCACTGCCGCGTGAAACTCCGGGTTGTCCCAGGCGTTGATTTCGCCCTTGCGCGCCACGTACTGGGCATGCGGTGCAGCCTCGTGGATTTCCGGAATCAGCGGCCCGTTCGGCCCTTGGGGCACGGAAGCGGTGGTGATCACCGGCATCTTCAGCAAGGTGGCCGCCTTGGCCAGGGCAATGGCGTTGGCGCGCAGTTGCGGTACATCCATGTCCTTGACGATCTGGAACAGTCCGCTCTGGTGATCGATCAACAGCATGGCGCTGTCATTGGGGTCGATCGTCGGTTTCTGGCCATTGAAATTGGCTGCATTGACGGTGTTCATCAGTGTTTCCTCTTTTTGACAGGCAACAGCCATCCCTGGCCTGGGAACCGGCCTACTCATCCTGTGTAGAGCGGGTTGTTGAAGCGAAACGGATTAACCGTGCATCTGGCCGAAGCGACCGGACTGGAAATCGGCGAACGCCTGGTGGATTTCCTGCTCGGTGTTCATCACGAACGGACCGTGTCCGACGATCGGCTCGTCGATCGGTTCGCCACTGAGCAGCAGCACTACCGCGTCCTCACTGGCTTCGAGGGTCATCTGATCGCCCTTACGGTCGAACAAGGCCAACTGCCCTTGGCGCACCGACTCCAGGCCGTTGACCTCGATCGTGCCGCGCAACACCACCAGTGCGGTGTTGCGTCCTTCATGCAGATCCAGCGTGAGCAACTTGCCAGCATTCAGGCGCAGGTCCCAGACGTCGATGGGGGTAAAGGTGCGCGACGGCCCCGTGTGGCCTTCAAATTCACCGGCGATCAAGCGCAGGCTGCCGGCGTTGTTCTTCAAGGCAATGCTCGGGATGTCGCTATCGAGAATCGTCTGGTAACCGGCGTCGGCCATCTTGTCCTTGGCCGGCAGGTTGACCCACAACTGGACCATTTCCAGGGTGCCGCCGCTCTTGGCGAAACCTTCGGAGTGAAACTCTTCATGGAGAATCCCCGAGGCCGCGGTCATCCATTGCACGTCGCCGGGGCCGATCTTGCCGCCACTGCCGGTGGAGTCGCGGTGTTCCAGTTCACCCTTGTAAACGATAGTCACGGTTTCGAAACCGCGGTGCGGATGCTGACCAACGCCACGTCGCGCGGTGGTCGGTGTGAATTCCGCGGGGCCGGCGTGATCCAGCAGCAGGAACGGGCTGATGTGCTTGCCCAGGTTGTCGTAGGAAAACAGCGTGCGAACCGGAAAACCGTCGCCGACCCAATGGGCCCGTGGGCTGGTGTAGATACCGATGATGTTTTTCATGGTGTCTCCTGATGAGGTGAGTGAAGCCATGGACAGAGCTTAAAACTGCGACCTTTGTTGCGCTAGACTGCAAAAATCAGCTTTAGCGTTCTATCTGGAGAACGATGATGGAAGACCTCAACACTCTCTATTACTTCACCCAAGTGGTCGAACATCAGGGTTTCGCCGCGGCCGGACGGGCCCTGGACATGCCCAAGTCCAAGCTCAGCCGACGCATCGCCGAACTCGAAGAACGCCTCGGCGTACGCTTGCTGCACCGTAGCAGTCGCCACTGTTCGCTGACGGAAATCGGCCAGGCGTATTACCAGCGTTGCCTGGCAATGCGGGTGGAGGCGGAAAGCGCCGCCGAACTGATCGAACGTAACCGCTCCGAGCCCCAGGGCGTGGTGCGCATCAGTTGTCCGACGGCGCTGCTCAACTCCTGGGTCGGGCCGATGCTGACCCGCTACTTGCTCAAGTATCCGCTGGTGGAGCTGTTCATCGAGAGCACCAACCGCCGGGTCGACCTGATCCACGAAGGGTTCGACATCGCCTTGCGCGTGCGATTTCCGCCGCTGGAAGACACCGACATGGTGATGAAGGTGCTGGGCAACAGCACCCAGAGCGTGGTGGGCAGCCCGGCCTTTTTGCCGCGCCTGTCGACACCCGCCTCCCCGGCCGACCTCAGTGGCTTGCCGAGCCTGCACTGGGGGGCGGCGCAACGTGAGTACCAGTGGGAATTGTTCGGTGGTGATGGCAGCAGCGCGCTGATCAGGCACTCGCCACGGATGGTCACCGATGACCTGTTGGCCTTGCGCCACGCGGCGGTGGCCGGCATCGGGATTGTCCACCTGCCCAGTGTGGTGGTGCGAGATGAGATCAAGGCCGGCCAATTGGTCGAACTGGTGCCGGGCTGGGCGCCCAGGAGTGGCGTCATTCATGCGATCTTCCCGTCGCGGCGTGGCCTGCTGCCGTCGGTGCGTAGCTTGATCGACTTTCTGGGCGAGGAGTTCAGCCGCAGCGATATTGCCTGACAGCAGCTGCAGGTTTTCAGCTGCAAGCGTCAAGTTGATTTGAGGGGTAGCGGAGATTTTATTCTGAACATAATATGGTTTGAAAATTACAACCATAATATTCGTTTTCTTCAGAGGACTTACACATGCAAAGCCCAACCCGCGAGGCCACGCTCGCCCAATGGATCGCCCAGGAACAGGCCATGCGCGCCCGCTTGGCCGGGCCTGGCAGTTTGTCCATGGCCGAAGTCAGTGCGCTGACTCCCGCCGAATTTTTCGAGGGCATCGGCAACGGTGAACTGCCCTCGCCGCCCATAGGCACGCTGATGGATTTCATCCCTGTCGAATGGTCCGCCGGGCTGTTCGTCTTCCAGGGCACTCCGGATGCGCGGCATTACAATCCGCTGGGCACCGTGCACGGCGGTTATGCCGCGACTTTGCTGGATTCGTGCATGGGCTGCGCGATCCATACGCAACTGAAAAAAGGCCAGGGTTATACGACGCTGGATCTGCGCATCAGTTATGTCCGGGCGTTGAACAGCGCCAGCGGACCGGTGCGGGCCGAGGGCAAGATTGTGCATCTGGGGCGTTCGACGGCGCTGGCCGAGGGGCGGATTTATGATGTGGATGGACGGTTGTATGCGACGGGGACGACGACTTGCATGATTCTTGAGGCTCGGGGTTAAGCCTGTAGGCCGAGTCGTCCCATCGTCGGAACGCCGCCCGGGGCAAGCCCAAGGGCCTGGCGCCAGCCTGGGATTAAACCGCCGGGTTCAAGCCGCAGCCCTGCTCAAGACTGCGGTCCAGGCGCGTCATGACTTGGTGCAACTGATCGACGGCGGCGTCGATCAGTGCGGCATCGCCCTCGCCACAGGCACGCTCCAGTTGCTCGCAACACGCCACCAGCGCCTGCGCCCGGACCATCTGCGCGCCACCCTTGATGCGGTGCGCCAGGTCCTTCAAGCCGTGGTAGTTACCACTGGCATGTTCTTGCCGCAGACGTTCGCGATCATCGCGATTGGCAACGGCCAGGTCATGCAACAACTGAGTGATCAGTTCATTGTCGGCCCCTGTGTAGCGTTGCAAGCCGCTTAAATCGATTTCGCTGCTGGAAGGCGCTGCGCTCAGGCCTGGCGATTCGCTGGAAAAACGCGTGGCCAACCAGGCGCTCAGGTCGACCAGTCGAATGGGCTTGAACAGGCAATCGTCCATCCCCGCTTCGATACAACGCATTTTCTCCTCGGGTTGAGCGTTGGCGGTGAAGCCCAGGATCACCGTTGGCGACCCCAGCTGGAAGCGTTCCTCATCGCGGATCGCACCCGCCAGTTCATAACCGCTGACCACCGGCATGTTGCAGTCGGTGACGACCAGATCGCAAGCGTGTTCACGCCATTGCTCGAACCCTTGCTGGCCATCCTCTGCGAGCAGCACCCGGTGCCCCAGGTAACTCAGTTGCCGCGAAAGCAGCAAGCGGTTGGCCGGGTAATCGTCCACCACCAGAATCGTCAGCGGCCGGGTCCTTGCCGTCGATTCACTCGGCGCCATTTCAGTGCCGGGCAACGTCTGCAATGCCTGCAGTTCAAGGCTGATGTCCAACCGGGTTCCGCGTCCCAGGACGCTGGAGAGTTGCAAGCGCCCGCCCATCATTTCGCACAGCGTGCGGCTGATCACCAGACCCAGGCCGGAACCCTGACGGCCTGATTGCTGACGGTTGCCGGCCTGTACGAACGGGCTGAACAGGCGTTGCTGGTCAAAGGCGCTGATACCGCTGCCGCTGTCCTCGATACGCACACTGACCGCGAGACGCTCCGCCGACGCGGGCACGACTCGCAAGCGCAGGCTGACCTCGCCTTTGTGGGTGAACTTGATGGCATTGCTCAGCAGATTGGACAGCACTTGCTTGAATCGCGTGGGATCGATCAACACATCGCGGTCGCTGTGCTCGTCCAGTTCGACCCGCCACTGCAGGCTCTTCTGCCGGGCCAGGCCCTCAAAGACCCGGCACACCGACAGCACCAGCGCCTGCAGATTGGCTCGCTCCGGCGTCAGCGACAAGTGCCCGGACTCGATACGGGCAATGTCCAGGATGTCGCCGATCAAGGCAAGCAACTGTTGCCCGGCATCTGACGCCACCTCGATGGCCGGGCGATCGGTCACGCCCTCATCGGCGCTTTTCAGCGCCAGTTCAAGCATGCCGATAAGGGCATTCATCGGCGTGCGGATCTCATGGCTCATGGTTGCCAGGAACGTGGTCTTGGCCCGGTTGGCATCGTCGGCGGCGTCCTTGGCCTCCTGCAATCGGGCCAGCCATTGCTGGCGCTGACGGATCTGCCGGCGCTGCCAGGCGATCCAGGCCAGGGCCAGCAAGAGCAAGGCGCCGGCCACCGCGAACGCCTGGAAAATGCTCTGGCGATGGCGCAGCCAATAGCTCTGTTCCACCATCAGGTCATTGCGCCAGGGCAGTATCAGTTCGTCGATTTCTTCCGGGGGGATACTGAGCAAGGCCTTGTCCAGGATCGAGTGCAACTCGCTGGCCTCGCGCCCGGTCGCCAGGGTACTGCGCGCGGGATCGATGCCCACCGTGCTGGTGACCTGGAGGCGATCACGGTACTGCCGGGAGATCAGGTAACGGGCGCTGATCAATGAGTTGATGGCACCTTGTGCCTTGCCTTGGGCGACCATTTCCATGGCATCGGCCGACAAGGGCGCATCCACACACCGGATCAACGGGAAGTGTTGGCGAACGAACTCGCCTGAGATATTGCCCTGGGTCAGCGCCAGGGTTTTTCCGGCCAGGTCATCCAGGGTCCTGGGGCTGTCCGGCGCCAGGCGCGTCACCAGCACCGATGGGCTGGTCAGGAACGCCCGGGTAAACAGCAGGTCTTCCTCACGCAGGGAACTCAGGCCGATACCCGCCAGCACATCGACCTCGCCACGCTTGATCGCTTGCACCATCTGCGCCACCGACGGCATGGCGCGGATGTCGAATTGCAAGCCGGTGCGCAAACTGATTTTCGCCAGCACATCGACACCGATGCCGCGAAACCGGCCTTCACTGTCCAGGAAAGTAATCGGCGGGATGTTCTCGTTGATCGCCACGCTCACTCGCGGGTGCCGGTCGAGCCATCGCTGCTCGGTCACACTCAGTTGCAGGGACTGCGTGCCCGGCATGGACACCCCGCTCGCTCCCCAGCGGCGCTGGATGTTCATCTGTTCATTGGCCGTTATCAACGCCAGGGCCTTGTCGACAATGCGCAGCAGCGCCGGGTTGTCGCCGGCCATGGCAAAGGCGAAGCGCCCGGATTCCATGGGCGAGAAGTCAGCCAGCTGGACGTTGTTCAGGTAGTTTTTGCTGATCAGGTAATGGGCGCTGATCGCATCGCCCAGGTACACATCCGCCTGGCCGAAGGCGACGGCCCCGACAGCCGCCAGTGTCGAGGGGAACAGCTGAACCTGGGCCTCGGGATAGAACCGCTGGACGTTTTGTTCAGGCAAGTAGTGGTAGAGCATCGCCAGGCGCTTGCCGGCCAGTGTCGGGTCCAGCACCTGGAGTGCATCAACGCGGGTCACCAATACCGGCTGATCCACCGCATAGGCGCGGGACATTTTTAGTTGCGGGTCCTGGGACTCGTAGCTGTTGGAGGTTCCCAGCAGGTCTGCCGCGCCTTGCTTGACGGCTCGAACGGCGTCTTCGCGCGATGGATAGCGCCGGACTTCGATCTCTACCCGCAGCAACTGCCGGAGCAGATCGGCGTAGTCGGCGGTCACCCCCTCGAGCGTGTGGTCGGTGGTGATGTCGAAAGGTGGATAATCCGGGGCTGAAACGGCCAGCACCAAACGGTCTTTTTGCTGCAACCAGCGCGCATCGGCGGCCGACAACCGCAGCACTTGGCCCTCCACGCTGGAACGGCCCAGCAAGGTCAAGGTTTGCGGCTGCGCGCAGACACTAGATACCCAAAGGCAAAGGGCCAACAGCAGGTATCGAATGGCGTTCATTCAGATCAAGTGATGACGTTGGGCAAGATCCCTCAGGTGCACCGACGACTCCACGTTGAGTTTTTCAGTCAAGCGGGTCTTGTAGGTGCTGACGGTCTTGTGGCTCAGGTGCATGATTTCGGCGATTGCCTTGTTGCTCTTACCCTGGGCCAGTTGCTGGAAAATCGACAACTCGCGATCTGAAAGCCTGTCGATCATCTGTTTTTCACTGCGTTGCGCCTGGCTCAGGGACACGGAGCTTGTGGGCAACCGGGTGAAATAGGTGTAGCCGGCCATCACGGCCTGCACGGCTTTTTGCAAATGCTCCAGATCGTTGGTCTTGGCGACGTAGGCCATGGCACCGGCGCGCATGCAACGATCCTGGAAAAACGCCGGTTCCTGGGCAGTGAACACCACCACCTTACATGGCATCTCCTCGATCTGGATCCGTGCCAGTACATCCAGGCCGTCGAGCGACGGCAGGTTGAGGTCCAGCACAATCAGTTCCGGTTTATTATCGCGGATCATCGGCAAAACTTCGTTACCGCAGGCCGCTTCGTGGATACGCTTGTATCCCAAATGCCTGAGTACGCTTTTGACTGCACCGCGAACCACCGGATGATCGTCCACAGCCATCGCTGACTTCATGGCAACTCCCTATGCATAAACACGACGTTCGGGCACTGACGGCCCATGGGCAAGAACCCGAAATGAACACAGCAGCTGCGCATAGACTCTTGCACGTAAAAACCGATCGGACTACCTGACAGAAATGACAGTCGCGACGAACGGTAGAGGTCGATCAACGACCGCCATCAACCGCTGGATAGTCGCCAGGTCCGGCAGCAAGGCATGGCTCACTTGGACTTTTTGCCTTGCAGAGGGCGCGGTGGGGCGCAGTTGCGCGCGCTCGCCGTCGAAAATCAGCGCGTGCGCCACCTGCCGGTTGTCGAGACAGAAATCCAGCAGGTCGAGCTTGCCGTCGGCCATGCCAGCATTGATGACCAGCAGATCGAAGGGTTCGCAACCGTACTCGACCAGGTTCAGCAGCTCTTCGAGGCTGTGCACCGGCGCCACGCGAAAATAATCGAGCTGGTTGAACAGCCGCTCGATTTTCATCCGGTTGAAGTGTTGTGGGTCAGCGATCAGGATGCGTAAGGACTTGTTGGGCAACGTGCCCCCCCGGGTCAGATTGATGAGGGGGCAAGACTACGGAAGACCTGCCGAGCGTTCTGTAGGAAAAATCCGAAATACTGCCCGCTTAATCTGACGCTGGTGATACGTGGGGGAATCGCAGGGTTCTTCAGGGCCTCATCGCCAGCAGGCTGGCTCCCACAATAGATCTGCGTACACAGGTCAAATGTGGGAGCCAGCCTGCTGGCGATGGCGGCCTCACAGCCGCCGAAGTTCTCAGCTGGCAGTCGCCAACAACAGATCCACCACCGAACGATGCCCACGGTTCTTGCCATGGTCATACAACGACCCGGCGATCTCGTCCGCACGAATCGGCAGGATCGACAGCAAGGTATCGCTCAAGCCATGGCTGGCCTGGCAGAAGCCCTGCATATAGATGCCGGCCTTGCAGCGCTCGTCGGTGATCAACTTGTAGTTGCGGTCCACCTCGAAATCACCCAGGTACTGTTCCAGCGGGGCCAGCAGCTTGCGGTGCATCTGCCGCTCGTAACCGGTGGCCAGCACCACGGCGTCGTAGTGACGGACCGCAATTTCGCCGGTGGCTTTGTTGCACATCGTCAGTTCAATGCCGCGTTCGGTGGCGGTGGCTTTAGAGAGAGTGGTCAGGGTACGGAACGCATGGCGGGCAACGCCCGAAACTTTCTGCCGGTAGAAAATCCCGTAGATCCGCTCGATCAGGTCAATGTCCACCACCGAATAGTTGGTGTTGTGGTACTCGTTGACCAGGCGCTCACGCTCGCTGCTCTCCTGCTGGAACACCAGGTCGGTGAACTCCGGCGAGAACACTTCGTTGACGAACGGGCTGTCGTCCGCCGGCTTCAGGGCCGAACCGCGCAGGATCATGTCGACCTGCACCGACGGGAAGCTGTCGTTGAGGTCGATGAAGGCTTCAGCCGCGCTCTGCCCGCCACCGATAATCGCGATACTCATCGGCTGGTTGTTCACGCACGGCTGCTTGGCCATCTGCGCCAGGTACTGCGAATGGTGGAACACGCGGTTGTCGCCCTTGAGCGCCTTGAACGCCTCGGGAATACGCGGCGTACCGCCCGCGCTGACCACCACCGAACGGGTGGTGCGCACCTGTTGATGCCCGGTGCTATCGCGGGAAATCACCCGCAGCGCTTCGACCTGCTGGTTGTGCAGCACCGGTTCGATGGTCAGCACTTCTTCGCCGTAACGGCTCTGCTTCTCGAATTGCGCGGCCACCCAGCGCAGATAGTCGTTGTACTCCATGCGGCACGGATAGAAGGTGCCCAGGTTGATGAAGTCCACCAGGCGCCCGTGGGCCTTGAGGTAATTGACGAACGAATAAGGACTGGTCGGGTTGCGCAGGGTCACCAGGTCCTTGAGGAAGGAAATCTGCAGCTCGCTCTGGGTCGACAGGGTGTTGCCATGCCAGCTGTAGTTGGCCTGCTTGTCGAGAAACAGTACATCCAGCTCGCCCTGGGTCGGCCCGCGCTCCTGCAGGGCGATGGCCAGCGCCAGGTTCGAAGGGCCGAAACCAACGCCGATCAGGTCGTGAACGATGGGCGATGCAATTGCCTGTGTCATTTCCAGTGTCCTCTGGATAAGCCCCCGAGCGGCGGGGAGATAAGCCTAAGTGACCTGACCGGCCTTGAGCAGGACAGCAGGTCGTCTGTTGATTAGGAACGAGGACAGTGAAATAAAATTTAACAAGAACGGATGTACGCGAAGATCAATGGGCATCCCATTGGCGCATCCGCACCCGGCAATGCTTCATCGCATTGACGATGTGTTTTTCGACCAAGGCCTTGGAAATGCCCAGGTGTTCGGCGATCTGCGGGTGCGACAGGCCTTCGATCTTGCGCAGCAGGAAACTCTCGCGGCACAGGCGCGGCAATTCCGCCAGGGCGCGCTGGAGCATGTCCAGGCGCTGGCCGTGATCGAGGCTGCTGAGGGGCGATGGGCTGAAGTAGCGCTCTTCGTTGTCGAGCACGTCCAGCGACTCGACCTGGCGCAACGCATTGCGCCGGTGATCGTCGATCACCAGGTTCAAGGCCGTGCGATAGAGGAAGGCCCGGGGCTGCTCGATCGGCGTGTCGCTGGAGCGCTCCAGGACTCGCAGATAAGCGTCATGCACCACATCTTCGGCGACCTGGCGGTTGCCGAGCTTGGCGTTGAGGAAACACACCAGCTCTCGATAGTAGTTTTCCAACATGACTCCCGTCCGCACGGGTGCGGTTACTGTCCTTGAGCCCGCTACTCGACCACAAAAGCTGGCAGTGGCACGATAGTGGCAGTTTGAGATGCGTAATTTATAGTAATTCTCATATAGATTTAAAGTATTGCTTTGGCTTGCCCGACAAATAGTCATGGTCTACGGCTTGCACGCCCCCGTAGGAGCTGCCGAAGGCTGCGATCCTTTGATCTTTAAAATCAAAAGATCGCAGCCTTCGGCAGCTCCTACAGGGGCAGGTGTAACGCCGTGTGTCCGGGCCTAAATTCCCTGCTGCTGTCCTCGTCTACAAGGACAGCTCCATGTCCCTGCCGGCTCCACGGCAGTGTTCAACTGCTTTGGAACCCTGCATGAAACGTCCCCGTCACACCCGACGCGCCCTGCTTGTAGCACTCAGCCTGATCCCCGTTATCGCCGTTGCGGCCTGGCAGTTCATCCCGCCCGGGCGTGACCAGTTCGCCACCGTGCAGGTCACCCGCGCCGACATCGAAAGCAGTGTCACGGCATTGGGTACCCTGCAACCCAGGCGTTATGTCGACGTCGGCGCCCAGGCTTCCGGGCAGATCCAGAAGATCCATGTGGAAGTCGGTGACCGGGTCAAGGAAGGTCAGTTGCTGGTGGAAATCGACCCTTCCACGCAACAGGCCAAACTCGATGCCGGGCGCTTCTCCATCGAAAACCTGAAAGCGCAGCTCCAGGAGCAACGCGCGCAACACGACCTCGCCCAGCAGAAATACCAGCGCCAGCAGCACCTCAAGGCCGGCAACGCCACCCGCGAAGAAGACGTGCAGACCGCCCAGGCCGAACTGCGTGCCACCCAAGCGCGCATCGACATGTTCCAGGCACAGATTCGCCAGGCCCAGGCCAGCCTGCGCAGCGATCAGGCCGAGCTCGGCTACACGCGGATCTATGCGCCGATGTCCGGCACCGTGGTCGCGCTGGATGCCCGGGAAGGCCAGACCCTCAATGCCCAGCAGCAGACCCCGTTGATCCTGCGTATCGCCAAGCTGTCGCCGATGACCGTGTGGGCCGAGGTCTCCGAAGCCGACATCGGCCACGTCAAACCCGGCATGAACGCCTGGTTCACCACCCTCAGCGGCGGCACCAGGCGCTGGCAAAGCACCGTGCGGCAGATTCTGCCCGTACCGCCCAAACCCCTGGACCAGACCAGCCAGGGTGGCGGCAGCCCCGCCAGCTCGAGCAAAAGCGGCAGCGCGCGGGTGGTGCTGTACACCGTGCTGCTGGACGTCGACAACGCCGACAACGCGCTGATGGCGGAAATGACCACCCAGGTATTTTTCGTCGCCGATCAGGCGCAGAACGTGCTGACCGCGCCGATCGCCGCCCTGCAGGCCGGCGCGCAAGCCGACAGCCAGACCGCGCAAGTGGTGGCCAGGAACGGCAGCATCGAACAACGCAACGTGCGCACCGGCATCAGCGACCGCCTGCGGGTGCAGATCCTCGACGGCCTGCAGGAGGGCGATCACTTGTTGATCGGCCCGGCCGACGGGAGTGGCGGTTGAATGCAGACGCCCCTGATCTGCCTTTCTGACATCCGCAAAGCCTACGGCGGTGGCGACGCCCCTGAAGTCCATGTGTTGCGCGGTATCGACCTGTCGATCCATGCCGGCGAGTTCGTGGCGATCGTCGGCGCCTCCGGTTCCGGCAAGTCGACACTGATGAACATCCTCGGCTGCCTCGACCGCCCTACCTCAGGCGAATACCGTTTCGCCGGAGAAAACGTCGCCGCCCTGGGCAGCGATGAACTGGCCTGGCTGCGCCGTGAAGCCTTCGGGTTCGTGTTCCAGGGTTACCACCTGATCCCGTCGGGCTCGGCCCAGGAAAACGTCGAGATGCCGGCGATCTACGCCGGCACTCCGGCCGCCGAGCGCCATGCCCGCGCCGCGGCCCTGCTCGAACGCCTGGGCCTGGCCACGCGCACCGGCAACCGCCCGCACCAACTGTCCGGCGGCCAGCAGCAACGGGTGTCTATCGCCCGCGCCTTGATGAACGGCGGCCATATCATTCTCGCCGACGAACCCACCGGCGCCCTTGACAGCCACAGCGGCAAGGAAGTCATGGCGCTGCTCGACGAGCTGGCGAGCCAGGGCCACGTGGTGATCCTCATCACCCACGACCGCGAAGTGGCGGCGCGGGCCAAGCGCATCATCGAGATCCGCGACGGCCTGATCATCAGCGACAGCGCCCGGGACAATCCCGCCGCGCAAACCTCGGCCAATCCCGGTGCGCTGCAGGCCGTGGACCTGCGCAAGCGCCTGACGGAAGGCGCGCAAGCCAACGGTGCCTGGAAAGGCGAACTGGTCGACGCGGTGCAAGCCGCCTGGCGGGTGATGTGGATCAACAAGTTCCGCACCGCGCTGACCCTGCTGGGGATCATCATCGGCGTGGCGTCGGTGGTGGTGATGCTGGCCGTCGGCGAAGGCAGCAAGCGCCAGGTCATGGCCCAGATGGGCGCGTTCGGCTCCAACATCATTTACCTCAGCGGCTCATCGCCCAACCCGCGAACGCCGCTGGGCATCGTCACCCTGGACGAAGTCAAGGCGGTGGCGAGCCTGCCCCAGGTGATGCGCATCATGCCGGTCAATGGCCAGGAAGCCGGGGTACGTTTCGGCAACCTCGACCACCTGAGCTACGTCGGCGGCAACGACACCAACTTCCCGGCCATCTTCAACTGGCCGGTGGTCGAAGGCAGTTACTTCACCGAGGCCGATGAACAGAACGCAGCTGCGGTCGCGGTGATCGGCCACAAGGTGCGGACCAAACTGCTCAAGGACGTGGCCAACCCCATCGGCCAGTACATCCTGATCGAAAACGTGCCGTTCCAGGTGGTCGGCGTGCTCGCGGAAAAAGGCGCCAGCTCCGGCGACTCCGACAGCGACGACCGCATCGCCATCCCCTACTCCGCCGCCAGCGTGCGGCTGTTCGGTACCCACAACCCGGAATACATCGCGATTGCCGCCGCCGATGCGCGCAAGGTCAAGGAGACCGAGCACGCCATCGAACAGTTGATGCTGCGCCTGCACAACGGCAAAAAGGATTTCGAGCTGACCAACAACGCGGCCATGATCCAGGCCGAAGCACGCACGCAAAACACCCTGTCGCTGATGCTCGGGTCGATTGCCGCGATTTCGCTGCTGGTGGGCGGCATCGGCGTGATGAACATCATGCTCATGACCGTACGCGAACGCACCCGCGAGATCGGCATCCGCATGGCCACCGGCGCCCGCCAGCGGGACATCCTGCGCCAGTTCCTCACCGAAGCGGTGATGCTCTCGGTGGTCGGCGGCCTGGCCGGGATCGCCCTGGCGCTGATCGTCGGCGGCGTGCTGATCCTCAGCGAAGTCGCCGTGGCGTTCTCCCTGATAGCGGTGCTGGGCGCCTTCGGCTGCGCCCTGGTCACCGGTGTTGTCTTCGGCTTCATGCCGGCCCGCAAAGCTGCCCGACTCGACCCGGTCACGGCCCTTACCAGTGAATGATCTCTCGATGAAGCCGCAACTGAGTGTGTTGACCCTCTGCCTGTTGCTCGGCGCCTGTGGCAGTTCTGCCCAGCGCCCGGACAGCGGCATAACGCCGCCCGCCGCCTGGCAATCGCCGCACACCGCCGGCGCCAGCCACGACAACCAGCAATGGTGGAACCGCTTTGGCAGCCCGCAACTGGGTCGCCTGATCGAACAGGCCCGGGTGGGCAGTTACGACCTGGCCGCCGCCATCGCCCGGGTGCGCCAGGCTCAGGCGCAAACGGTGGTCGCCGCTGGTTCGCAGCTGCCGGAGGTCAAGGCCGGGCTCAATGCCAACCGGCAGAAACTGCTGCGCGGCGATGGCTACAGCCAACTGGATGCGGACAGCGACAACAGCGCCGTCGATTACTTCAACGCCAGCCTCAGTGCCAGCTACGAAATCGATTTCTGGGGTGGCCAGCGTGCGTCCCGTGACAGCGCACAATTTGCCTTGCAGGCTAGCGAGTTCGATCAGGCCACCGTCGAGTTGACGCTGCTCAGCGGCGTGGCCAACACCTATGCGCAAACCTTGTCGTTGCAGGAGCAGAGTCGCATTGCCGAGCTGAACCTGGCTAACGCGCAGAACGTGTTGAAACTGGTGCAGACCCGCTTCGACTCAGGTTCCGCGACCGCCCTGGAACTGGCCCAGCAAAAAAGCCTGGTGGCGGCGCAGCAACGCCAATTGCCCCTGGTGCAACAACAGGCCAGGGACGCGCAGATCAGCCTCGCCACCCTCCTCGGCCGCCCGGTGCAGGAACTGGCGCTGGTCCAGGAACACTTCGATCAATTGTCCTGGCCCGCCATCGACGCCGGTGTCCCCAGTGAATTGCTCAGCCGGCGCCCGGACATCGCCCGGGCCGAAGCGCAACTGGCCGCCGCCCAGGCCGACGTCACCGTCGCCCGCGCCGCCATGCTGCCGACCGTTACCCTGAGCGCGGAAATCGGCTCGGGTGCCGACAGTGCTGGCGACATCCTGCGCAGCCCTTTTTACAACCTCACCGCCGGGCTGCTGGCGCCAGTGTTCAACAACGGGCGCCTGGGCGCTCAACGCGACAAGGCTTTGGGCCGCCAGGAAGAACTGCTGGAGACCTATCGCGGGGCGATCATCAATGGATTCGCCGACGTGGAAAAAGCCCTCAACAGCATTCGCGGGCTGGACGGACAGCGGCAATGGCAAAGCGAGGAACTGAGCCAGGCGCAGACCGCGTTCAACATTGCGCAAAGCCGTTATGAAGCGGGGGCCGAGGATTTGCTGACGGTGCTGGAGACGCAACGCACGCTGTATGCGGCGCAGGATTTGAATGTGCAGCTGAGGTTGGCGCGGATGCAGGCGAGTATTGCGTTGTACAAGGCGCTTGGCGGTGGGTGGCAGGCCTTGTGATCGTGATATTGCCGCAATACCTGTAGGAGCTGGCTTGCCAGCGAAGAGGCCGGCACATCCAATATCAATATCTCCTGTCTGGCCGCCTTCGCTGGCAAGCCAGCTCCTACAGGTTTTTTGTGTGCCGCATGGTTGGGGGGCGGTTAACTCGAAACCGTCTTGGCCTTCAGATTCCGCGCATACCAAGGCCGCTGCGGCACCTTGCGCAACAGATCCGCGAGCTTCTTTTCATCCTCACCAAAGGTAATCCGCAACGCCAGTTTCATGGTCTCCGGGTCCATCTCCACCGACTTCCCCGCCTGCAACCCCGGCGTGGTGCTGCAACCATGGGTCCCCGGGCCGAGCCACGGATCATCGATCTCGACCCACCGCCCCGGCGCGAACCATTGCACGCCATTGACCTCAAGCCGACTCACCTCCCCCGGATGAAAACGCTCATGGGCGCGGAACCAGTCTTCCAGGCGATCGTCGATCCAGCCGTGGAAGTGCCAGAACACCGGGTTCACATGGGACGAGAACGGATCGCCGAGGAAGTCGTTTTCCGGCGCATACCAGCGCGCGGAAAAGTCCGACGGATCGCGGGCGAACGGTACCGGCTGGCCGTTGGACGGATCGCGCGGCACCGAGGCCCAACGCATGTGCAGCCAGTCGTGCAGGCCCAACTCGACCTCTGAGCCGAACTGCCCCAGGGTCAGCTTCGACAGGTAACGCGGATCGCGGTATTGCGACTCCCAGACCTGGAAATTGCTGTGGTAGGTCTCGGCGGTCTTGATGTCGCTGACCCACTGCGAATACTCGTCATCGTCTTCGGCCAACCAGGTCGGCGGCAGCGCCGTACCGTCGTGGTTGTCGAAATAATTGGCGAAGCCGATGCGGTCCCGGGCCAGCTCCGGTTGCGGCAAGGGGAACTGCGTCCACGACGGCAAGTCCATCATCGAACGCGCCGTGCCGAGCATGTGCCGGTGCATGAAGAAAAAGTCCACCCCCGAGCCGTTGCGATCCTTGCGCTTGCCCCGGGCGTCACGCTCCTGGTCCCGCGGCCCGGGCTGCCAGCCGATGCCGCGCAAGGCGTTGCGTTTGTCTTCGGGCAAGGTGTGCCATTTGTCCCGGGACGCATGCCAGAGCTGGTGGAACAACCGATGTTCCTGGGACGTCAGCCAGGCCAGCAGTGGCGGATTCAGACCGGTTCGCTCGCGGGCTTCGGGGAACACTTTCTTGACCGCGACGAAGCGATTGTCCTGGGCCGTCAGCATCAAGGGACGATCCAGATCCAGCACGCGACCACTGAGGCTGCCGCTGCCGGCGTTACCGAAACCGGCCCAGACTTCGTCCAGTGCCATGCTGAATTCGTAATCACAGCTGCCACCGGCGCTGAGCAAGCGCCAACTCAATTGGGCCGGCTTGACCCCGGCCACATCGCCGAGCACCCGATAACGCGGCGCTTCGCTGCCACGCAAACGCTCGGCGGTGTCGAGAAAGCCGATCAGGCCACGGCCCTTGTGGCCGATGTCGAGAAACAGCTCCAACCCGTCCTGTGGCAAGCCCTCAAGCCCGGCATCGCGACCTTCGAAACGGATCTGCCAGACCCCGCGCAAGGTGTCCGCCAGGCGTTGACCGGCGACATCCGCCACATCGAATGAAGCTTCCCCCGGCGTGATCGTCGGGTCCGGCTTCGTCCATTCACGATGCCCATAAAAAGCCGCAGGCACGGCAGCGCCGGTCAGCGCCAGGCCTGCCATGAACCATCGTCGAGAAATCGTCATTGCCCTACCTGTGTCAGCCATGAAGCAGGCTTTATCCAAGCTAGAACGTATGTTGCCCGCACAAATTTAAAAGCGGTCTACTGTAGGAGCTGGCTTGCCAGCGAAGAGGCCAGCACAAACACTAAATTCCTTCCTCGGCCACTCGTTCCCCCCAGATAGCAAAGGCGAACCTGACTGAGACGGCAATGACAAAACCACGTTCGAAAAAGGCTCTTTTCATCGGCCTGCCGCTGGCCCTGGCGATCAGCGCGGGCGCAGGCTTTGCTGCCTGGGACTACTGGTTCAAGGACAATTCCGGCTACCCGGTCAAGGTGATGAAACAGGCCGATGATCTGCATGAGCGCCTTCTCTCGTTCGACAGCCACATCACCATCCCCATGGACTTCGGCACCGCCGGCAATGAAGCCGACAAGGACGGCAGCGGCCAGTTCGACCTGGTCAAGAGCGGGCGCGGACGCCTGTCCGGCGCGGCCCTGACGATTTTCGGCTGGCCGGAAATCTGGAACGGCGCCAACGCGCCGCATCGCCCCACCGCCGGGTTCATCGAAGAGGCACGCTTCGAGCAGGAAACCCGCTACAAGATCATCAGCGCCCTGGTGCGGGATTTTCCCAATCAGGCCGCCATCGCCTACACCCCCGACGACTTCCGCCGCCTGCATGGCGAAGGCAAGTTCGCGATCTTCATGAGCATGCTCAACGCCTACCCGCTGGGCAACGACCTCAACGCCCTGGACAAATGGGCGGCGCGGGGCATGCGCATGTTCGGCTTCAGTTATGTGGGCAACAACGCCTGGGCCGATTCGTCCCGGCCGTTGCCGTTCTTCAACGATTCCCGGGACGCCCTCGGCGGTCTCTCGGACATCGGCAAGCAAGCCGTGCAGCGCCTCAACGACCTCGGCGTGATCATCGATGTGTCGCAGATGTCGACCAAGGCCCTGGAGCAAGTGGCCCGTTTGAGCCGCACGCCGATGGTCGCCTCGCACTCTGCCCCGCGCGCCCTGGTGGACATCCCGCGCAACCTTAGCGACCACGAGATGCAGCTGATCAAGGACAGCGGCGGCGTGGTGCAGATTGTCGGTTTCCCGACCTACATCCGCCCGCTGAGCCAGGCCACCCAGGACAAACTCAACGCCCTGCGTGCGCGTTTCGACCTGCAACCGCTGCAGGGACTGGAGATGGCGTTGATGCCGGGCGACCCGATCATCACCGTGTGGTCTGAGCAACGGTTCGGCGAATACGCCAGCGAGCTCTACGCGATCGTCGACGAAGAACCCAAGGCCACCCTCAAGGACTATGGCGACGCGATCGACTACGCGGTGAAGAAAATCGGCATCGATCACGTCGGCATCAGCTCCGACTTCAACGATGGCGGCGGCCTGGACGGCTGGAAGGACGTCAGCGAGGCACGCAACGTGACCGCCGAGTTGATCAGCCGCGGTTACAGCGAGGCTGATATCGCCAAGCTCTGGGGCGGCAACTTCCTGCGGGTCTGGGACCAGGTCGAGAAATCCGCCCGGCCCGTCGCGAAAAACTGATGCCACTTTTGCCAAGCGAAGCCCAAGCCATGACCAACCGTCGTTCCTTCCTCAAGCAGGCCGGCATTCTCGCCGCCGGCCTGCCCCTGGCTGCTGGCGTGAACCTGCCGGCGCTGGCCGGCAATCCCCAGCCCTTGCCAAAGGGCAAATGGGCGCAATTGCGCTCGTTGTTCAATCAGGACCCGGACTACCTCCATTTCGCCAATTTCCTCGTCACCTCGCACCCCACGCCGGTGCGCAACGCGATCGACATGCACCGCGCCAACATCGACCGCAACCCTGGCCGGGCCATGGACTGGGACCTGCAGGAAACCGAGAAACGCGAGCACAACGTGCGGGTCTGGGCCGGTCGTTACCTCAATGCCAAGCCTGAGCAGATCGCGCTGACCGGCAGCACCACAGAAGGCCTGGCGATGATCTATGGCGGCATTCATGTGCGCCCGGACCAGGAAATCCTGGTCAGCGAACACGAACACTACTCGACCAACTACACCCTGGAATTTCGTCAGCAACGCCAGGGGACCCAGGTGCGCAAGCTCAAGCTGTTCGACAACAGCCGCGACGTTTCCGTGGATGAAGTGCTCGCTTCGATCACACAGGGCATCCGCCCCGAGACCCGTGTGCTGGGCATGACCTGGGTGCAATCGGGCAGCGGCGTGAAGCTGCCGATCGGCGAAATCGGCAAGCTGGTCGAAGAGTTGAACCGCCAGCGCGACGAGAAAGACCGCATCCTCTATGTGGTCGACGGCGTGCACGGCTTTGGCGTCGAGGACCTCGACTTTCCCGACATGCACTGCGACTTCTTCATCGCCGGCACCCACAAATGGATGTTCGGCCCCCGGGGTACCGGGATCATCTGCGCCCGCTCCGCCGAGGTCAGGGACGTCACGCCGATCATTCCGACCTTCAGCGAATCCAGCGACTTCGCCACCATCATGACCCCCGGCGGCTATCACAGCTTCGAACACCGCTGGGCCGCAGACGAAGCATTCAAGCTGCACCTGGACCTGGGCAAGGCCGAGGTCCAGGCGCGCATCCATGAACTCAACAGCTATGCCAAAAATCGCCTGCTGGAACAGCCGCTGATCGAACTGGTCACGCCAAAGAGCCCGCAATTGTCCGCCGGCTTCACCTTCTTCCGGATCAAGGGCCAGGACTGCGAAAAGGTCGCCGTCCAACTGATGCAGAACCGCGTGGTCTGCGACTCGGTGGACCGCGACGTCGGCCCGGTGATCCGCATCGCCCCCGGCCTGCTCAACAACGAACACGAAATCGACCGCTTCATGGCCCTGCTGAACAAAACCGCCTGAAGGCATGACGCGAAACCCTGTGGGAGCGGGCTTGCTCGCGAATGCGGTGTGTCAGTCGACACTCATGTTGCCTGACACACCGCATTCGCGAGCAAGCCCGCTCCCACATTGGACCTCGCACGACACCCGTTTTTTCTTCGATCGAGATGAGTCATGAACCGAAATCTGCTGACCGTTGGATTGGCTGCCCTCCTCGCCAGCCTGCTGCCATCTGCCGTACAGGCCGCCACCGCCCCGCCAGCGGGCAAGGTATTCAAGGACTGCAAGAACTGCCCGGAAATGGTCGTGCTGCCCGCCGGGACCTTCACCATGGGCACCCCCGATGACGAAGTCGGCCGCGAGCCCGATGAAGGTCCGATGCATGAAGTCACCTTCGCCAAGCCCTTCGCCATGAGCCGCTTCCAGATCACCGCCGGTGAGTGGGACAGCTATGTGAAAGAAAGCGGCGTGACCATCGCCAACGGCGATACCCGCCCAGGCCGCGAGTGCGTCGCCAGCAAGCCGCGCTACCCGCAGAGCCCGCGCCAGCCGGCGGTGTGCATGAACTTCGACGACGTGAAAAACTATGTCGCCTGGCTGTCGAAAAAAACCGGGCAGAAGTACGGCATGGTCAGCGAGGCCCAACGTGAATACGCCGCACGCGCAGGCACCAAAGGCCCATTCCCCTTCCCGTTCGATGAAGGCAAGGGATACAGCATCGCCAAACACGCCAACACCTACGGCCCGGCCGACGGTTTCAGCTTCAGCTCGCCGGTGGGCAGCTACCCACCGAACGCCTTCGGCATGTATGACATGCACGGCAACGTCTATGAATGGGTCGAAGACTGCGAACACCCGAACTACGTCGGCGCCCCCACCGACGGCAGCGCCTGGCTGGAAGCCAACTGCGAAGCCGTGCGCATCCGCGGCAACGACTGGGGTGAAGCCCCGGTGTTCTCCCGCTCAGGCAACCGCAACAGCCAGTACCCGCAGGAACGTGGGGACTGGATGGGCTTTCGCGTAATCCGCCAGCTCTAAGGCGTACCACTTTCCCCCTGTGGGAGCCAGCCTGCTGGCGATGACGACTTTTCAGTCAATAAAGATGTCGACTGACCGTCCGCCATCGCCAGCAGGCTGGCTCCCACAGGGTTTTGCGGTGTGAGCAACCTCACCGCCAATCAGCACTGTCTAAATTAACCCCTCGACCAGACGTTCTACTGGGTATCTGCCTTCCGACCCAAGGAACCGTCTTCCATGACCCAGCCCACCCGCGGCGCCATCGGCGAACTGTTCGCCCTGCTCAAACCCTTTCGACTCATCGTCGCCGCGTCCATTTTCCTGGGCATGGTCGGCGGCCTGAGCGTCACGGTGTTGCTGGCGACCATCAACAATGCCCTGCATTCGGACAGTGGCCTGACCCAGGGCGTGGTCGCGCTGTTCGCCGGCCTGTGCCTGCTGGCGCTGGCCAGTTCCATCTGCTCGGACATCGGCACCAACTACGTCGGCCAGCACATCATTGCCAAGCTGCGCAAACAGTTGGGCGAGAAGGTGCTGTCGGCGCCGATCGAACAGATCGAGCGCTATCGCAGCCATCGCCTGATCCCGGTGCTGACCCACGATGTCGACACCATCAGCGACTTCGCCTTCGCCTTCGCGCCGCTGGCGATTTCCGTCACCGTGACCCTGGGTTGCATGGGTTACCTGGCGATCCTGTCGTGGCCGATGTTCCTGATCATGGTCGCCGCGATCCTGATCGGCACCGCGATCCAGGCCTATGCCCAGAGCAAGGGCGTGCAAGGTTTCATGGCCGCCCGCGAGGCTGAAGACGAGCTGCAAAAGCACTACAACGCGATTGCCGAAGGCGCCAAGGAACTGCGCATTCATCGCCCACGCCGCCAGCGCATGTTCACCGCGGGCATCAAGGGCACCGCCGAGTTCATCTGCAACACCCAGGTGCGCTCGATCAACACCTTCGTCATCGCCAAGACCTTCGGCTCGATGCTGTTCTTCGTGGTCATCGGCCTGGCCCTGGCCCTGCAAACCTTCTGGCCTAGCGCCGACAAAACCGTGATGAGCGGCTTTGTCCTGGTGCTGCTGTACATGAAAGGCCCGCTGGAGCACTTGATCAGCACCCTGCCGATCGTCAGCCGCGCGCAGATCGCCTTCCGCCGCATCGCCGAACTGTCCGAACAGTTTTCCACCCCGGAACCGCACCTGCTGCTCAGCGACCAGGGCAAGGTCAAACAGACCGTGCACGAACTGCAACTGGCGGACGTACGCTACGCCTTCCCGGCGGTCGAGGGCGCGGCGCCGTTCCAGCTGGGCCCGGTCAACCTGTCGATCAAGCAGGGCGACATCACCTTCATCGTCGGCGAGAACGGCTGTGGCAAGACCACCCTGATCAAGTTGCTGCTGGGTCTATACACGCCGCAACAGGGGCAGATCCGGGTCAACGGCGAGGCCATCGACGCGCACAACCGCGACGACTATCGCCAGCTGTTCACCACCATCTTTGCCGACTACTACCTGTTCGACGACGTGGTCCAGGGCGATACGCATATCCCCGAAGACGCCAACAAGTACCTGCAGCGCCTGGAGATCGCGCACAAGGTCAGCGTCAAGGACGGCAACTTCACCACCACCGACCTGTCCACCGGCCAGCGCAAGCGCCTGGCGCTGGTCAATGCCTGGCTGGAAGAGCGTCCTGTGCTGGTGTTCGACGAGTGGGCGGCCGACCAGGACCCGACCTTCCGGCGGATTTTCTACACCGAGCTGCTGCCGGACCTCAAGCGCCTGGGCAAGACCATCATCGTGATCTCCCACGACGACCGCTACTTCGACGTCGCCGACCAACTGGTGCGCATGGAAAGCGGACGGGTCGTGACCGAGCTGACAACCGCCTGAACAAGTCTGGCGCCATTCAAATGTGGGAGCGGGCTTGCTCGCGAAAGCGTCGTGTCAGGCGACATTAATGCTGACTGGCACACCGCCTTCGCGAGCAAGCCCGCTCCCACAGGTTTTGCGCAGTTCCGAACCTTCAAAAATTATTTTTCCGGTTTCCTGTCAGTGCTCCGTCTTAATAATCATTCCCATTAACAAAAACTTCACAAAACACTTTTCAGGAGCACAGGCAAGTAATGCGATCTCTTCCACGCCGTACACCTCTCGCGCTGGCCGTACAGCGCCCGTCACTGCATAAAACCCTGTTGACCAGCGTTCTGCTGACCGCCACCTTGCTGGGGAGCTCGATGGCCAATGCTGCACCTGTGAAAGTCAGTATTTCGGTTCAGCCGCTGTCCAGCGCCCTGAGCCAGCTGGGCATGCAGACCAACCTGCAGATCCTCTACAGCCCGGACCAGGTGGCCGGCATCAAGTCCCGTGCGGTGTCCGGCTCGCTGGAGCCTTCCGCGGCCCTGGCCGAGATGCTCAAGGGCACCGGCATTTCGTTCCAGATCAACGGCAACAGCGTGACGCTGGTGTCCGGCGGCTCGTCGAGCCTGCAACTGGGCGCCACCACCATTTCCGGCCAGGCCCTGGGCCTGACCACTGAAGGCACCGGTTCCTACACCACGGGCGCGACCACCACCGCCACCAAGCTGCCACTGACCATTCGCGAAACGCCGCAGTCGGTGACCGTGGTGACCCGTCAGCAGATGGACGATCAAGGCTCAAAGAGTGTGGGTGATGTCCTGCGTAACACGCCCGGCGTCACCATGCAGAAGTACGACAGCGACCGTACCGAGTTTTCCACCCGTGGCTTTGCCATCACCAACTTTCAGTACGATGGCGTCAACATTCCCTACGACGGTGTCTACGGTGAAAACCCGAACAACAGCGACGACTCCGCCAGCCTCGACCGCATCGAAGTCATCAAGGGCTCGACCGGCCTGATGACCGGCGCTGGTGACCCGGCCGCCACCGTCAACCTGGTGCGCAAGAAACCGACCAAGGACTTCAAGGCTTCGGTCAGCGGCACTGTTGGCTCCTGGGACAATTACCGCACCGAAGGTGATATCTCCGGTTCGCTGAACGACACCGGCAGCGTGCGCGGCCGCTTTGTCGGAGCCTTGCAGGACAAGGATTCCTACATCGACCACTACAGCCAGAAGAAAGACCTGTACTACGGCATCCTCGAAGCCGACCTGACCGACGACACCTTGCTGACCCTGGGTGTGGACAGGTCCAGCGCAACCCCTCGCGGCAGTTCCTGGACCGGTAACTCACCGTTCTATAGCGACGGTGGTCGTACCGATTTCTCTCGCAGTTTCAACCCGGGTTCCGATTGGAGCCGTCGTGATTTCGACAGCACTACTTATTTCGCCTCCCTGGAACAGGCACTGGCCAACGATTGGAAACTCAAGGCCACGTTCGACCAGAAAACCACCGATCACGATACCCAACTGGCCTCCGCCAGCGGCGGTAACCCGGATCGCAACACCGGCGAAGGTATGTTCTTCTACTGGGGGCGCTGGGAAGGCCATCGCGTGCAGAACACCGCTGATGTCAACGTTTCCGGCCCGTTCAGCCTGGGCGGTCGCGAACATGAACTGGTGGCGGGTTTCATGACCTCCCATTCCCGCCAGACCGGTGCGACCTACGACAGCTCCGAGTTCGGACTGGTGCCGGGCGACATCTTCGACTGGAAAGGCCACATTGCCAAACCGGAGTTTCCGAAGAACGGCAAGTACGAACGCACCCAAAGCCAGAACGGCGCTTACCTGGCCACCCGCCTGCGTCCGACAGACGACCTGTCGTTCATCCTCGGCGGCCGTGTCAGCACCTTCAAGTACAACGAGGATTACACCTACTACCCCGGCGCCGGCCTGGCTGACACCCATGCCAGCTACAAGGAACACGGCGTCGTCACGCCTTACGCGGGTGTGGTCTATGACCTCGACGACACGTACTCGGTGTACGCCAGCTATACCAACATCTATCAGCCACAAATCTACAAGGATGCCAGCGGCAAGACCCTGGACCCGGTTGAAGGCGACAGCTACGAGACCGGTCTGAAAGCGGCCTACTTCGAAGGCAGACTGAACGCCAGCCTGGCCTTCTTCCGCATTGAACAGGACAACGTCGCCCAGTACGTCACCACGGATACCACCACCGGCCAGGACGTTTACAAGCCAATCTCCGGCGCCACCACCGAGGGTGTAGAACTGGAAATGGCCGGCGAACTGGCCGAAGGCTGGAACCTGTCGGCTGGCTACACCTACGCGCGTTCGCGTGACGATGACGAACAACGCATCTACGGCTTCCCATTGGCCACCACTAAACCGGAACACGTCGTGCGTACGTTCACCACCTACCGCCTGCCCGGCGCCCTGGATCAGGTCACCGTCGGTGGTGGCGTCAGCTGGCAGAGCGCCTTCTACGGCCAGAGCTTCAACCCGAGCGTGGATGGCAGCGGTCAAGGTGCAACCGCCACTCTCAAGCAAGGCGGCTACACCCTCGTCGACCTGATGACCCGTTACCAGTACGACGAACACCTGAGCTTCACCGCCAACGCCTACAACGTCTTCGACAAGAAGTACCTGACAGGCCTGGGCAACTTCGGCACCACCTTCTACGGCGAGCCGCGTAACTTTCAACTCACGGCCAAGTACGACTTCTGAGTCGCTGAGCTGAAATGAAAAATGCCCGCATTGAGAGATGCGGGCATTTTTTTATGGGCGTTATTTCAGAATCAAAAGATCGCAGCCTTCGGCAGCTCCTACAGGGTGTACGCATTCCCCTGTAGGACCTGCCGAAGGCTGCGATCTTTTGATCTTCTATCCCGCCGAATCAATTCGATCCAACGCGCGATTGACCGCCAACTCCCCAAGCATGATCACCTGGGCAATCCCCAACAGTGAATTGCGGCCAGTCCCCTGCATATGATCCGCCAGATCCAACGCCATGACGTTTGCCGAAGCCAGCGACTCACAGGCGTGGGCCAGCAGGGTTTCGACATCGAGTTCAGGGTTGACGATGAACATGCTGCAGAGTTTGCGTGGGGTGGCTTGAATGTCGGCAGCCGAGGGGATGCGGTCGTTGGGATTGTTAGATTCGGAATTTTCCGATGAGGGTGTCGGATCAGTGTGCTGGGGATTCGGCGTTTCTCTGATCATATGCTGATTACTCCTGATTGGAGCCGCCAACCCTTCTCTACTAAAAGAAGGGTGGCGGCTGGACGCAGGTTAGTAGACCGGGGAGATCAGCATTTACCGGCGCGCCGAAGCGCCCTGCGCCAGCCACCATCAAGATCAGGGATGGGATACCTGATTGACAGAGCCTGTACACCTTACTGATAACACCACGAGCTACTAAACCCGATCACTGACAATCAGTGACCCGATCCAAGTTACCGAGCAGCCCCAAGGCGCACAAGCCGGCGGATTCTGGAGTACATGTAGGCAACGACGCAAGGCGATGTGGGCCTTCTGACAAAGATTAGGATGTTCAGAAGCGTCCTACGCATCCATCAGAAAAGCCCTATTTCCACTTCGACCGACTTCGTAAAAGCTTGCGAGCGTTGGCACGTGGATGGTCATAAAAATCCCCTGATGCCTGAGCGCCCGCCAGCCTCCTGAAGCTAACAGTTCCTCTGCCTGATCCCCTTCCATTACAAGGAGCGTACACATCATGGGAAAGCTGCTCGACTGGATTTTTGGACGCCACTACGACTCAAGCACCCCCAGGACCATGCCCTCGGTGTGGCCTACCCCCGACACCCAGCCCATCACCCCGCCGACGGCCTCGAAAACCGACGGCTTGCCGCCACTGAAAAACTGGTGCCACCCGTTCAAGGACACGCGCGACCCACTGCAGCAGTTGACCCACCTTGCCAACGCCACCGCCGGTTATTACCCTCTGGGCCGCAATGGCCTGTGGCACGGCGGCGTGCATTTCGACAGCGGTACCGCCGTGGGCCTGGAGCAATCCAGCGTGCACTGCCTGGCCGACGGCGAAGTGGTGGCTTACCGCATCGACCAGGAATCGCCGAAGACGACCTACTACGACCACAAGATCACCGTCGCCAAACCCTTCTCGCGCAACTTCGTGCTGGTCCGCCATCGCCTGCAGCCGCCGAAGATCCAGGGCTGCACGGACAAGCCGCCGAGCCTGGTCTTCTACAGCCTGTACATGCACCTGCAGGATTGGGTGAATTATGACGACGATCCGACCCTGGCGCGCCCGGGATTCTGGCCCGAAGTACATCGGGTCAAGGTGACAGCGAACGATCCACATCCCGACGATCCCGAACAACGCGGCCTGCACGTTTACTACCGCCCCCGGTCCGGCAAGGTCGCCGACTTCCTGCCCCGCGGCGCCGAGGTGGTCATCAGCGGCCAGGGCGATTACCGCCGCCTGAAAAACCGCCTGGGCCCGGCCAGCCTGAGCAACGACGACGGTTCGCTGCGCGGTTACCTCGCCTCCCGATATCTGCAGTCGCAGGTTGCAGGCGAGCATCGCATCGAAACGAGGGGAGACGAGCTCAACGTGCGCCCCGAAGCGAGCCTGCGCAACGAGGCGATCAGCACGCTGCCCAATGGCACGGTTGTCACCGTCAGCGGTGAAGGCGATTTTCGCAAACTGGAACGGGTCCCGCAGTACGTACAGTTCGCGGCGCTGCAAAGCGTGTTGGAACCGCTGGCGACGGATCAGATCGTGGTCCTCGACACCCCCGTCGCGATCCAGGCCGGCGCGCTGATCGGCCACCTCGGCGATTATCACAGCGAAGGGGCGGAACGACCGGAAAAAAAGCTGCATCTGGAAACGTTCAGCGAAGAAGACGTGGAAGTCTTCATCAAGGACAGTCGGGCTTGGGCCCAACGCCTGCCAGCGCGCGAGCGGACCTGGCTGAAACTGGCCAAGGGCACGGCCGTGATGGCGCATCGCGACGGCGCGAGCGCCACGCGCTGGCCGGTGCCGAGCGAGACCGACCCGGTGAGCGGCGCCGACCTGTTGATCCCCAAAAGCCTGCTTGAGGGCCTGTCAGCCGACGAAAAGATTTCTGTGCCTGCTACTTCTTCCGTCCGCAAGGTGATCAACTGGTACCGCCTCGACGGCCTGCTGCACGACGCTGCCGGCAATCTGCTCAACGGCTGGGTGCGTGAAGACGTGGGCAACACGCCGTGGGTCAGTCCCTGGGACTGGGAAGGCTACGAAGTCCTGCACGACTACGGTAGGCCCATCCATGCCATGGCGTCGTTCATGCGCAGCATGCGTCACTTCAGCGAGGCACAACTGGACCGCTACCGCTCCTTGGCCGACGACGAAGATCAGGGACCGATCAGGAGCCGCTTGTTCGACATCATCGACCCCAACCGCGTCGGCCAGATCACTGCAGACGAATTGCAAGCAGCACTCAGATTGCCGGCCCACGCGCAAGTGATCGCGCAGATGATCATTCGCAAGGAAAGCGAGTGGTTTCACCGGGCGCATGTCTGGGATGTGCTGGATGAAATGCTCGGACATAGCGGCTCGACCCCGCACTTGAACTGGCTGGCGGAGAAGCAGCGGATCAAGGAACTCAGTTGGTGGGAAGAGGTGGCGGAGAAGGTGGGGCTGCCATCGTGGGGGAAGGCGTATCACTTTCATCCGGTTGGATTGGTTGCTAGTTTCTGTTCCGCTGTCGACGAGAACGACATAAGTTGGTTAACCGTACCCTTTGGTCAGCTTACTTTCGATGTCGAAGGTAATGACATCGAAGATCCTTCCCACGCGGGACATCGTTATTTTAGTCGGAAAATTCATTGGCCCGGCGGTGCGTCTGGAGTAACGATTGGGAGAGGATACGACCTCGGACAACGTCCCTCGCCAGAAAAGGACTTGTTATCTGTGGGTATAACTGAGCCTTTATTTGGCTGGTTAATTGGCGCCAAGGGACTTAAAGGTCAAGCAGCTCAAAATTACATGGATAGCGCAAACCCTGAAATAAAATCAACATTCATATCTCGAAAGCAGCAATACGATCTATTTCTTCCAGTGTATAAATTTATGAAGGATGAAATATTGAGAATTTCACGAAAAGAGGATGTTGCAAAAATATATGGCAATCTAAGATGGGAAGCATTAAATAAAAAAATAAAGGACATATCTATAGATCTAATTTATCGTGGAGACTACACAGGCGAGACCAGAAAAATAATACAGCTATTCATGACTGAAAATAATATCGCTGGTTTCTCAGAAGCCATTTGCAATCGTGAAAACTGGTCTACTGTTCCGAACGACAGATTCAACAAACGAGCCAATTACATAAGGAGCTAATAAATGGTACGTTTAGGACTGGCGTCTTTTTTAATTTTATTTTCATTCAGCTTTGCAAAAGCCGAAATTACTAATTACTCAAATGCTTCAGAGGTAAGGTCTGGAAGAAGTGGAGGCGTACTTGTCCGCTACATCAAAACCTTTGAAGACGGATGCTTGGCGGTCGAGATTATAAAAATCAATGGCGGACTAACAGTTCTGGACGGACAGAATATTTGCAGCTTTCAAGGAAAACCTTTTTCGACAGGATTTGCTTACGCTGGCTTCCAGGACATTACTTTTGAAGAAGATGGGATTCACTTGAATTTGAGTATCACACCGCTAGAACCCATAGGAGAGCAGTTACGAAAATGCTGGATTCCTATCGAAAGCGGAAAATTGAGCAGCCTTGAGTGTTCCAGTCCTATCAAACAACATTGATCGGTTATATGAAATATAAGAGGAGTCGAGTCAACCGCCATTTTTATTCAGGAATGGCGGTTACTTCATTTCACATCACAACCACGACCGCACCCACCTCGCCATCTCCCGGTGAATCCCTTCCACCTCCCCCAACAACCCCGCCATGCGCAGAAAGTCATGGGTCATACCCGGCTGCTCCAGCAACGTCACCTCATTCCCCGCCGCCCGCAAACGCTCGGCATACTCAAGCCCTTCGTCATGCAACGGGTCATAACCGGCCAGGTACACCAGTGCCGGGGCCAAACCCGACAAATCCTCGGCCAGCAGCGGCGAGCAGCGCCAGTCCGCCAGGTCCTGGGGGGTGCGGGCGTAGTGGGTGTAGAACCAGTCCAGGGTCGGGGTTTCCAGCAGGTAGCCCTCGGCAAAATCCCGGTGTGAGGCGCGGTGGGTGGTGGCGTCGGTGACGGGGTAAACCAGCAGTTGCGCCTTGGGTTTCAACGCGAGTTCCTGTGGGTCGCGAACAGAGATGATCGACAACACCGTGGCCAGTGTTGCACCGACGCTGTCGCCGGCCAGGGCCACCCGTGTGGCGTCCAGGCGGCGGGTTGCGCCTTCGCGTAGCAGCCAGTTGCCGGCGTCGCAGGCGTCCTGTACCGGAGTCGGGAAGCGCCATTCTGGGGCCAGGCGATAATCGACGGTCAGCACGGCGAAACCACCCTGGGCTGCCAGGCGACGGCACAGGGCGTCGTGGGAGTCGAGGCTGCCGACCACGTAGCCGCCGCCGTGGAAATAGAGCATCACTGGTTGCAGGGCTTCGACGGTTTGGCCGTTGCGATACAGGCGTGCGGCGAGGCTGTGGCCGTCGCGGGCGGGGATGGTGAAGTTTTCGCAGGCGATATTGTCCAGCGGTGTATCGAGGAAGCTTGAGGAGGCTTCGAAGTCGATCCGTGCCTGTTGCGGGGTCTGTTCGTGCATGGGGTGACTTTTGCCGGTCAGGCGGCCGAACTCGGCGAGTTCGAGGAAAGCTTCAAGTTCTGGCAGTACGGCCATTGGAGGGATCCTTTACGCAAGAAAGTAGAAAATCTTGTAGTAAACGCGGTCCCCTGTAGGAGCTGGCTTGCCAGCGATGGATTCGAATACGCCGCGTGTATCCAGAAAGCACGCGTTATCGTTAGCGACCATCGCTGGCAAGCCAGCTCCTACAGGGGGTGTGTTTATCCAACAAACACGCGTTATCGTTGGCTACCATCGCTGGCAAGCCAGCTCCTACAGGGGTGCGGTGTTGTCAGGCGGTGGTTGGGGTGCGCTCCAGTAGGTGTTCGAGGTCGTCGAGCAATTCGTCGCTGCGTAGCAGCTCGTAGTGGCCGCCGGCCAACAAGCGATCAATGCCGTGATTGCCGACCTGGGCTTCGAACACCCGGCGTTCGTCCTCGCGTCCGGCTACCCACCAGCGATGGGCCGAGACCTGAATTTTCGGTAGTTGTCGCTGCGACAGCGCAAGCTGTTTGAGCGACGAACCGGTAGCGAAGATCTGCGTCAGTTCACTGGCACCCAACGCCGCGTGGCCATTGGCGCCGTGCATGGCTGCTTCGATCACTGCGGTGGCGCCTTCGCGTTCGTTCAGGCCTGTGGTTTTCGAAGCAATCAAGGCCTGTGCTTCTACAGACGGTTGACCGAGGACAAACTTAAGGAAGTCCGCCAGGTCTTCGCGCCAGTCCCCCGCTTCCGCCGTCCCCGCCACATAAGTGTCGACCAGCCCGGCGAACGCCACCGTCTGCCCCTGGCGTTCCAGTTCATGGGCGACCAGTTGCGTCAATGCGCCACCCAGCGACCACCCGAGCAGGTAGTACGGTCCTTGCGGCTGTTGTGTGCGGATTCGCTGGGCATAGGCCTGGGCCATGGCCAGCAGCGACTCGTCCTGCCACTGCGGGTCGAGCAGCATGCGGCATTGCAGGCCGTACACCGTGCGCCGGCCTTCGAGGCGACGGGCCAGCGGCTCGTAGTCGAACACCGTGCCGAAACCGGCGTGCAGGCAGAACAGCGCCGGCACGTTGCTGACCCGGCCATTCAGCGCCAGCAGCGGGTCCGGCGCTTGTGCAGGTTCTGCGACTTGATAGCCGCTGAGTTCGGCGATGCAGGGTTTCTGCATCAGGTCGCGCAGTTTCAATTCGAAGCCCAGTTGCGGCTGGCTGCGCACCCGCGAGATGACCTTGAGCACCTGCAATGAGTCGCCGCCGAGTTCAAAGAAGTTGTCATCGATGCCCACTTGCGGCACCCCCAACACCTCTTGCCAGATCGTCGCCAGCGCGCTTTCCAGCGCGTTGCGCGGCGCGCGGTAACCGCCCAGTGCCCATTCCGGCACAGGCAGTGCGCGACGATCGAGCTTGCCGTTGGCCGACAGCGGGAAGCGCTCCAGCACCAGGATCCGTGCCGGCACCATGTAGTCAGGCATCTGCGCTTGCAGATCGGCCTTCAAGCGTCGATCCAGTCCGGTGGCAGCAGCGGCCACCACGTAACCGACCAACTGTTTGCCGGTCGGCGTGTCGTGCACCACCACGGCGGCATCCTGCACAGCGGCGCAGTCACGCAGACGGGCTTCGATCTCGCCCAGCTCGATACGGAAACCACGGATCTTCACTTGCTGGTCGAGCCGGCCGAGGTAGTCGATCAAGCCGCATTCGCGCTGGCGCACCAGGTCGCCGGTGCGGTACATGCGGCCACCGGCCTCGAACGGATCGGGAATGAAGCGCTCGGCGCTCATGCCCGGCCGCTGGTGATAACCCCGCGCCAGGCATTCGCCGCCCAGGTACAACTCGCCGCTGACACCCACCGGCAACGGATTGAGGTCGGCGTCGAGGATGTACAGGCCACGGCCCGCCACGCCACGGCCAATCGGCGCATAGGCCGCCTCGCAGGTTTCGCTGGCTTCGGCACGCCACAGCAGTGGTGTAACCACGGTTTCGGTCGGGCCGTAGCCGTTGACCAGGCGCTGCGGGCGCAAGGTGCGCTTGACCTGTTCGAAGCTGGCATCCGGCACCGCATCGCCGCCAAAGCAGTACACCTCGACCGCCGGCGGATTGCCCAGGCGCTCGGCTACTTCGGCCATCTGTTGCAGGTACGCCGGCGGGAAGCAGGCGACGCTGATGCTGTGGCGATGCAGCACCTCCAGGGTGTGTTCCGGGGTCCACAGGTTGTCTTCGCGGATCACCAGGCTGCCGCCGGCCAACAGCACACTCAGCCAGCGTTCCTGGGCACCGTCGAAGGCGAACGACATGAAGTGCAGTTCACGGCTGCGTGGCGCCAGTTCGTAGAGGTCGATGATGCCGCGGCAATGCCGGGCAATCGGCCCACGTTCCACCGCGACGCCCTTGGGTTGGCCGGTGGAGCCGGAGGTGTAGATCAGGTACGCCAGGTGACCCGGCAGTGGTTCGACAACAGGGCACTGGGGGCTGCCCGCAACGCTCAGTTGATCGAGCAACAGGCGTGGCGGGCTGTCAGCCAGGGCCAGGCGATCACCCAGGTCGCTGTCGCACAGCAACAGGCTGGCGGCCGAATCGCTGAGCATGTAGGCCAGGCGCTCGGCCGGGTAGGACAGGTCCAGTGGCAGATACGCCGCACCGGCCTTGAGCACGGCCAGGAACGCGACGATGGTGCGTTCCGAGCGGGGCAAGGCCACCGCGACCATGCTTTCCGCACCGATGCCGCGGGCGATCAACTGATGAGCCAGCGCATTGGCCTGGGCTTCAAGATCGGCGTAGCTGACTTCGCGATCCTCGCAGAACAAGGCCACTTTCTGCGGCTGGTTGCGCACATGCTGATTGAAGCTGTGCAGCAGATCAGCGTTATCGCTGGAGGTTTGCGGCAAACTCAGGCGCGCTTGCGGCAGGCCGATGTTGCCCAGCAGGCAGTCCGCATCCTCTGGCAGAGCGCGCAGCAAACCTTCCATCTGCGCACGAATCCGCTCCACTTCCTGCTCACTGAAGCGATCACGCAGGTACAGGTATTCGACTTCCAGACCTTCATCGTTGGCACTGACCATCAGGTCCATCGGGAAGTTAGTGACGCCGCCGCTGCCGACTTCGGCAAAGCGCAGCTCGCCTTCCTCGCCACCGCGCAAGGCACGGTCCACCGGATGGTTTTCGAACACGATGATGCTGTCGAACAGACCCTGGCCACCCTGCCCGGCCCAGCGCTGGACGTCGGACAAGGGCGTGTGTTCGTAGTCGCGCACGGCCAGGTTGTAATCCTGCAGGTCACGCAGCCACTCGCCCAGCGGCTGTTGCGGGTCGAGGGTCTGGATCACCGGTAAGGTGTTGATGAACAGGCCGAGCATGTCCTGCGCACCGGCCAGCCCCGTCGGCCGCCCCGCCACCGTGGCGCCGAACGCCACGCTGCGTTGGCCGCTGTGGCGTTGCAGCAACAACAGCCAGGCGCCTTGCACCAAAGTGTTGAGGGTGACGCGCTGACGCTTGGCGAAGCTGTGCAGCTTGCGTGTCGCCTGGGCGTCGAGGTCGCTGTACATCACGCCGTGGCCGGAGCCTGTGGCACCCGATGCCGTGGCCAGGATGGTCGGTGCCTCGAGCGACGCCAGGCGCTCACGCCAGAAGCTTTCTGCCTGTGCCTCGTCCTGGCGTTGCAGCCAGGCGATGTAGTCGGCGTAACGTCCGGTCAGCGCCGGCAGGCTGGTGTGGTGGTACAGGCGCAGCATTTCGCCCAGCAGGCGCGAAGCGCTCCAGCCGTCCAGCAGCAGGTGATGGTAGATCCAGATCATTTGGTAGCGATCTTCACCCAGGCGCACCAGCACAAAGCGCATCAGCGGCGGGCAGCTCAGGTCGAAACCCTTGGCCTGTTCGGCGGCCGCCAGTTCACTCAGCGCCTGCTCGGTGTCGCTGCGCTCACGCCAGTCGAGTTCTTCGATGGGCAACTCGACGCTGGCAAACACCGCCTGCAGCGGATCGGCCAAGCCATCGCGCCAGCGGAAGGCGGCGCGCAGTACTTCATGACGTTCGATCAAGGCTTGCCAGGCTGCGCGGAATCGCGGCACCTGCAAGCCGTCAACCGCCACGCTCAACTGGTTGACGTAGGGGTTGAGCTGCGGCGATTCGAGGCAATGGAACAGCATGCCCTGTTGCATCGGCGACAGCGGATACAGGTCTTGCAAGCCATCGCGGGCGGCGAGATCGATGTGCGGCACCAAGGCAAACGCCTCGACTGCCGGCGCTTCGACCAACGCCGCTTCATCACGGCTCGCCACCGCGGCCAGTGCACGAATGGTCTGCTGTTCGAACAACTGCTTGGGACTGAACACCAGTCCACGCTGCCCGGCACGGCTCACCGCCTGCAGCGAGATGATCGAGTCACCGCCCAGTTCAAAGAAGTTTTCGGTGACGCCCACCGAGTCCAGGCCCAGCAGCTCCTGCCAGATCTCCACCAGCAGTGCTTCGGCCGGCGACGCGGCGGCCACCTGGTCGAGGCTCTGACGTGATGCCTCCGGTGCCGGCAGGCCCTGACGATCGAGCTTGCCGTTCGGCGTCAGCGGCAATGCCGCCAGGCACATCAAGTGCGCCGGCAACATGTGCGCCGGCAGACGGCTGCGCAGGTGTGCGGTCAGTGCTTCATGCAGGTCCTGCTCGTTGGCCAGCGGATCGCGCGGCACCACGTAGCCGACCAGTTGACGGCTCACCGGACCTTCGCGGTCGATGACGAAGGCTTCACGCACGCCTTCGTGCTCCATCAGGCAGGCTTCGATTTCGCCCAGCTCGATACGGAAGCCGCGAATCTTCACTTGCTGGTCGATACGGCCGAGGTATTCGACCACGCCATCGGCACGGAACCGCGCCAGGTCGCCACTGCGGTACAGGCGCGCCCCTGGCACGAAAGGGTCCGGTACGAAACGCTCGGCGGTGAGGTCAGGACGTTGGTGATAACCCCGGGCAACGCCCTCGCCGCCCAGGTACAACTCACCCGCCACGCCGACCGGCAACGGCTGCAAGCCGCCGTCGAGAATGTAGGCGCTGCGGTTGCCCACCGGCCGGCCGATCGGCATGAACGCCGAATCGAACTCGGTATCCGGATAGGCCAGCCAGATCAGCGGCGTGATCACCGTTTCGGTCGGGCCATAGCCATTGATCAGGCGCTTGGGTTGCAGCACCTGCTGCACTTCGTCGAAGGCATGCTTGGCCATCCCCTCACCGCACGGGGTGTAGGAACGGATCGGCAGATCGCGCCCGGCTTCGCCCATGTAGTCGGCGATCTGCGCCAGGTAACTCGGGGTGAAGCAGGCGATGGTGATGTCGTGTTTTTCGATCTCGGCGCAGGTGCGCTCCACGCTCCACAACTCGTCGTCGCGGGGCATCACCGCCGAACCGAACACCAGCGGCGTCAGCCAGCGCTCGTGGGCGCCGTCGAAGCTGATCGAGGCGAATTGCAGTTCGCGGTCGTCCGGGGTCATGCCGTACAACTCGCCGATCGACAGGCAATGCATGGCCAGCGGACCGTGGGCCACGCTGACGCCTTTCGGCCGGCCGGTGGAACCGGAGGTGTAGATCAGGTAGGCGAGGTTTTCGCCGCAGGTCAGGTTGACCGGGTCGCTGTCCGCCATGAATTCCAGCGGCTCGCGGTCGATTTCCAGCACCGCCAGGCCTTCGGGCAATGGCAGTTTTTCCCGCAGCCAGGACTGGCTGATCAGCAGGGAAATGCCGCTGTCGTCCATCAGGTAGCGCAGGCGCTCCGCCGGGTAGGCCGGGTCCAGCGGCACGTAGGCGCCGCCGGCCTTGAGGATCGCCAGCAGGCCGACGATCATCTCCGGCGAGCGTTGCATGGCCAGGCCGACCCGCACTTCCGGGCCGATGCCGCGCCCGCGCAAGTGGTGGGCCAGGCGGTTGGCGCGGCGATTGAGCTGGTCGAAGCTCAGCTCCAGTTCGTTGAAGATCAACGCCGTGGCGTCAGGCCGGATAACGGCCTGGGCCTCGATCAGTTGATGCACGCACAGCGGGTTTTCCTGCGCGCTGAACGGCGGGTTCCATTCCAGCAATTGCTGGGTGCGTTCTGGCGCAGTCAGCAGGTCCAGCTCACTCAAAGCGGCCTGAGGCGCAGCGACCATCGCAGCCAACAATGCGGCCAGATGTTCGCTCATGCGCGCAATGGCAGTGCTGCTGAAATGGCTGCACTGGTAGCTCCAGTTCAGGCTGAGCTGGCTCTCAGCGGTGGCCGCCAGGGTCAGCGGGAAGTTGGTGCGCTCATGGTTCTGCGGAATCGAGAAGCTCAACCCGGCCGGTGCGCCCTGTTGCAAGGCTTCGGCCACCGGGAAGTTTTCGAACACGAGCAGGCTGTCGAACAGCGGTTCGCCGGCGCGCCCGGCCCAACGCTGAATGTCACCCAGGGCGGTGAATTCATGCTCGCGCAGCTCGAGGTTTTGCGCCTGCAAGCGCGTCAGCCATTGCCCGACGCTTTCGAGAGCATCCGGGCTGCTGATCACCGGCAAAGTGTTGATGAACAGGCCGAGCTGGCTTTCGGCCCCAGGCAAATCCACCGGGCGACCGGCCACGGTGGCGCCGAACGCTACGCTGCGTTGGCCGCTGTAGCGTTGCAACAGCAGTGCCCAGGCGCCTTGCACCAGGGTGTTGAGGGTCACTTTTTGCTGCCGGGCGAAGTCGCTGAAGCGCTTGCTGGTGGCGACGTCGAAGGTCTGGCGGTGGTCGGCAAAGCCTGCGTCCACCTTGCTGTCGACATTGGCGAGGCTCTGGGCCAACAACGTCGGGTTGTCGAGGGATGCCAGTTGCTCGCGCCAGAACAGTTCGTCAGCTTGCGCATCCTGACGTTGCAGCCAACTGATGTAGTCGGCGAAACGCCCGGTCGGCGCCTGAATCTCTTGCCCCGCATAACGCTGCAGGACTTCGCTCAGCAGCAGCGAGTTACTCCAGCCGTCGAGCAACAGGTGATGGTGGGTGTAGATCAGTTGCTGACGCTCGTCGTCCAGGCGCACCAGGGTCAGGCGCATCAGTGGCGCCCGGGTCGAATCCAGTTGCAGGCGTTCGCTGGCGATCAGTTGCGCCAGCGCCTCGGCCTGATCATCGCGGCCGCGCCAGTCGAGGCAGGTCAGCGGCAAATGCAGATGACGATGCACCAGTTGCACCGGCGCCTCGAAACCTTCGGGGAAGTGGAAGCTGCTGCGCAGGATCGCGTGGCTGTCGAGCACCGCTTGCCAGGCGCGGCCCAGGCGTTCGGCATCGAGACCGCGAGCCTCGACGCTGAGCTGGTTCACGTAGGCGCCGGAATCCGACTCGTACAGGCTGTGGAACAACAAACCGGCCTGCATCGGCGACAGCGGATACATATCTTCGATCTGCGCCGGTGGCACTGGCAGGCCATCGAGTTGCGCCTGGGTCAGTCGCGCCAGCGGGAAGTCCGCCGGGGTCACGCCGCCCGCGCCCTCGCTCAGGCAATGCTCGATCAGCGCCAGCAGTTCAGCGCGGAAATCGTTCGCCAGGGCCTCGATTTCGCGCCGGTCGAAGCATTCGCGGCTGAAGGTCCAGTCGAGTTTCAGTTCACCGCCATACACCTGACCGTCCACCGACAGCCAGTTCGGCAAGGGTGCGTCCGCCGATTGCGCAGCTCCGCTGGACTCACTTGAAGGCGTGAACAGCGCGTCCTCGGCAAAGCTCTGGTCGAACTGGCCGAGGTAGTTGAAGGTCACCCGTGCTTGCGGCAATGCAGCCAAAGCCGCTTGGGCCGTGGCATCGCCCATGTAGCGCAAAAGCCCATAGCCCAGGCCTTTGCCGGGGATGTCCCGCAGTTGCTGCTTGATCGCCTTGATCGAGCCGCCGAGGTCGGCCGTCGGCGTCAGGCGCACCGGGAACAGGCTGGAGAACCAACCCACGGTGCGGGTCAGGTCGATGTCGTCGAACAGCTCTTCGCGGCCATGGCCTTCGAGCTGGATCAGCGCTGATTCGTGACCGGTCCAGCGGCTGAGGGTGCGAGTCAGCGCGGTGAGCAGCAGGTCGTTGACCTGGGTGCGGTAGATCGCCGGCGCCTGTTGCAACAGCTGACGGGTTTGTTCGCGGTCCAGACCGATGCTCACGCCCTGGCGCAGATGCCCGGCCTGGCTTGCTTGCGCGTTGGCCGCTGGCAGCGAATCGCTGGCGCCAGTCAGTTGAGCCTGCCACCAGTTAAGTTCGTCGGTGGCGGTTTCGCAGCGTGCGTAGGTACCGAGTTTTTCTGCCCAAGCCTGGAAGGCGCTGGTCTTCGGCGGCAGTTCCTCACCTTGATACGCGGCCTGCAAATCTTCCAGCAACACCCGCCACGAAACACCGTCCACCGCCAAGTGGTGGATCACCAACAACAAGCGTTGCGAGCCGTCAGCCTGGGCGATCAGCGCCACGCGCAGCAGCGGCCCGTCTTGCAGGCTGAGGCTGCGCTGGGCTTCGTCGCACACCGATTCGAGCGACGCATCGCTGGCGACGCGGGCGGTCCAGAGCATGTCGATGACATCGGCACTGTCGGCACCGACATAGCGCGCCGACCATTGGCCGTCGACCTGACTGAAACGCAAGCGCAGGGCATCGTGCTGCTTGAGCAGCCGTTGCAGGGCAGCTTGCAGACGCGGCAGTTCGAGGGTTTCGCGCGGCGTCAGCAACACCGCCTGGTTCCAGTGGGCACGCTGCGGGATCGGTTCTTCGAAGAACCAGCGCTGGATCGGTGTGAGGGTTTGCACGCCGTCTACCGGACCTTGTTGCGCCACCGGGGCGGCCTGCTCTTTCACCACTGCGGCCAGCGCTTGCAGGGTCTGCTGCTGGAACAGGTCGCGCGGTTGCAGGCTCAGGCCGGCCCGGCGGGCGCGGCTGACCACCTGGATCGAAATGATCGAGTCACCGCCCAGTTCGAAGAAGTTATCCTGGCGCCCGACCGGCTCCACGCCCAGCACGTCCTGCCAGATCTGCGCCAGCACGCGCTCGTGTTCAGTGCGTGGCGCTTCGAATGCACGCTGGCTGACCTGCGCGGTCGGTGCCGGCAGGCGCTTGCGCTCGAGTTTGCCGTTGGGGCTCAGTGGCATCTGTTCGATCAGCACGGTCTGCGCCGGCACCATGTAGTCCGGCAGGCTGCCGAGCAGATGGCTTTTCAGGGTTTCGCGCCAGGCGCCTTGTTGCGCCGCATCGGCGTCTAGCAACGCACGATCCTGCGGCACGATGTAGGCCACCAGTTGCTTGCCGCTCGGGCCGTCCAGGGCCAGCACCACGGCTTCCTGCACGTCGGCGTGTTCTTGCAGGCGCGCTTCGATCTCCCCCAGTTCGATGCGCAGGCCGCGAATCTTCACCTGGTGGTCGATCCGCCCGCAGTAGTCGATGGCGCCATCGGCGCGGTAGCGCGCCAGGTCACCGGTGCGGTACAGGCGCTCGCCGCTGCCGAACGGGTCGACCACGAAACGCTCGGCGGTGAGTGCGCCGCGACGGTGATAACCCCGGGCCAGGCCGACGCCACCGAGGTACAACTCACCCACCGCGCCTAGCGGCAGCGGTTGCAGTTCGCTGTCGAGGATATAGGTGCGCAGGTTGGCGATCGGTCGGCCGATCGGCACGCTGTCGCGGCCCTCTTCTACACAGGTCCAGTGGGTCACGTCGATGGCCGCTTCGGTCGGGCCATACAGGTTGTACAGGTTGGCCTGCGGCAGGCTGCGCAGGGTCTGGCGTTGCAGCTCCATCGGCAGCGCTTCGCCGCTGCAGATGATGCGGGTCAGGGAGGTGCAGGCCAAGGCTTCGTCGGCAGCAATGAACGCCGAGAGCATCGACGGCACGAAGTGCAGCGTGGTGATCGCCTGCTCGACGATCAGCGCGGCGAGGCGTTGCGGATCGCGATGCTCACCCGGGGCGGCGATCACCAGGGTGGCGCCTTTCATCAGCGGCCAGAAAAACTCCCACACCGACACGTCGAAACTGAACGGGGTTTTCTGCAGCACGCGGTCCGTGGGCCGCAAGTCATAGGCGGCCTGCATCCACTCGATGCGGTTGTGCAGCGCCACGTGGCGGTTGCCGGCGCCCTTGGGTTTGCCGGTGGAACCGGAGGTGTAGATCATGTAGGCGAGGTTTTCCGCCACCGCCAGGTTCGGCAGATCGCTGCCTGGCAAGTCGCTCAACCAGTCGGCATCGGCGTGCAGGCACAGGGTGCGCACGGTGTCCGGCGTCGGCAGTTGCGCCAGCAGGTGTTCCTGGGTCAGCAGCAGTGTTATGCCGCTGTCTTCGATCATGTAGCTCAAGCGATCGAGCGGGTATTCCGGATCCAGTGGCACGTAGGCACCGCCGGCCTTGAGGATCGCCAGCAGCCCGACGACCATTTCCAGCGAACGGTCGCAGGCGATGCCGACGATCACTTCCGGGCCGACACCCTGGGTGCGCAAGTGGTGGGCCAGGCGGTTGGCGCGCAGGTTCAACTCGGCATAGCTCAGGGACTGGCCCTGGAACACCAGCGCCGTCGTCTGAGGATTTTCCAGCACCCGTGCTTCGAAATGCCGTTGTACACAGACTTCGCCCGGATAGACCTGAGCGGTGTCGTTGAGGTCGTCGAGCATGCGCAGGCGCTCGTCGGCCTCCTGCAACGGCAATTCGGCCAGCGGCGTTTGCGGGTTTGCCAGCACCCCGGCCAGCAAGTTGCGCCAATGCCGGGCCAGGTCCTCGATGCGCTCGGCATCGAACAGGTCGGTGGCGTAGGTCAGGCTGGCGAACAGTTGGTCGCCCTGTTCCTGGGTGTCCAGTTGCAGATCGAATTGCGTGGTGTGCGCCGTGGCGTTCAACGCCTCCACACGCAGGCCGGCCAGCAAGCCACCGACGGCGGCGGGCTTGGCCTGCTGGTGGTTGAACATCACCTGGAACAGCGGGCTGTGGCTGAGGCTGCGTTCGCCTTGCAGCGTCTGCACCAGGCGCTCGAATGGTAGGTCCTGATAATCCTGGGCATCCAGGGCAAAGGCGCGGGTCTGGTCGAGCAACTGAGTGAACGGCAGGCGCCCGTCGAGTTCGGCGCGCATCACCTGGGTGTTGACGAAGAAGCCGATCAGGCCACGGGTCTCGGCGCGATTGCGGTTGCCGATCGGCACGCCGATGCGCAGGTCGGCCTGACCGCTGTAGCGATAGAGCAAGGCCTGGAAACTGGCCAGCAGCAGCATGAACGGCGTGACGCCGCGCTGTCTGGCCAGGGCCATCAGGCCGGTTGCGAGGGTGGCGTCCAGGGCGAAATCCAGGCGCGCACCACGCTGGCTCGGTTGCGCAGGACGCGGGCGATCGGTCGGCAATTCCAGCAGCGGCTGTTCGCTGCCGAGCTTGCCACGCCACCAATCGAGTTGACGTTCAAGCTCGCCGGCTTCCATCCAGCGTCGCTGCCACGCAGCGTAGTCCGAATACTCGATCGGCAGCGCTTGCAGCTGTGCGCTGCGGCCCTGGCAATGGGCGGCATACAACTGGGAAAACTCCTCCACCAACACGCCCATCGACCAGCCGTCGGTGACGATGTGGTGCAGGGTCAGCACCAGCACGTGGTCATCAAAATCCAGCTGCAACAGGCTGACGCGCAACAGCGGGCCGTGTTGCAGATCGAACGGTCGGGCGATTTCCTGCTCGACTTTTTGCATCGCCAATTCGAGGCGCTGGGCCTCGGGCTCGCCGCGCAGGTCGTGCTGCTCGATGGGGAGCGTGGTGAACGTGGCCAAGGTCTGCAGCACCTGGCCGTCATCCTCGACGAATCGGCTGCGCAGGCTCTGATGCCGCTCCAGTAAAACATCGAAACTCTGCTGCAACGCCGCGACATTCAGCGGGCCTTGGAGACGCAGGGCCGCGGGAATGTTGTAGGCACTGCTCTGCGGGTCGAGCTGCCAGAGGAACCACTGGCGCTGCTGCGCATAGGACAGCTCGAACGACGATTGCAGCGCGGCGGCAGGCGGGATCGGCAGTTGGCCGAAGCTCACGCCCTGCTCCTGCATTTTGCTCAGAAACTCGCGGCGCTTGTCGGCAGGCAGGCCAGCGAAGCGGGTGGCGATACGCGAGGCGGTGCTGTGTTCCATCAGTTGATCTCCATCTCGTCCAGCAGCGACTCAAGCGCATCCAGACGGGCATCGTTGTCGGTCGGGGCTTGTTGCCCGGCGGTGGCGGCATAAGCCTGAAGGTCGTTGCTTTCGAACAGCGCGCGCAGTGGCAGCTCGATGCCCAGTTCCAGTTCCACACGGGCACTGGCCTGGGCGGCGAGCAACGAATGCCCGCCCAATTCAAAGAAGTTGTCGCGCCGGCCGATCTGCGCCACGCCCAGCACCTCGGCCCAGATCGCTGCCAGTTGCTGTTCGAGCTCGCCCTCGGGGGCCTCGAACGGTCGTTGCCAGTCCTCGGCATCCGGTAGCGGCAAGGCCTTGCGATCGAGCTTGCCGTTGCTGGTCAGCGGCAAGGCATCGAGCAATAGCCAGTGGCTGGGCACCATGTAGTCCGGCAGGTCGACCTTGAGCGCGGCGCGCAGGTTGTCGCGCCAGCTGATCGGATCGTGCGGGGTTTGCTCGGCGACGACGTAGGCGCACAGGTGTGGCCCGCTGTCGCCGGCATGCACGCTCAGCACCGCCTGGCGCACGCCCGGTTGCGCCAGCAGCGCGGCTTCGATCTCGCCCAGTTCGATGCGGAACCCGCGGATCTTCACCTGTTGGTCGATGCGCCCCAGGTAGTCGATGCTGCCGTCGGCGCGCTGGCGCGCCAGGTCGCCGCTGCGATACAGGCGTTGCGCGGCATCGAACGGGCTGGGCACAAAACGCTCGGCGGTCAGGCCGAAACGCCCGTGGTAACCCCGTGCGAGGCCGGCGCCGGCGATGTACAACTCCCCCGCCACGCCCACCGGCACCGGTTGCAACTGGCTGTCGAGCAGGTACCAGCGCAGGTCGCGGATCGGCAGGCCGATCGGGCTCTGGGCCTTGCCGTCGAGGTCGGCCAGGCGGATCGCGCGGTAGGTCACGTGCACCGTGGTTTCGGTGATGCCGTACATGTTGACCAGGGTCGGTTGCTGGTCGCCAAAGCGTTCGAACCAGGGACGCAGGCTGGCCACTTCCAGGGCTTCGCCACCGAAAATCACCTGGCGCAACGCCAGTTGGCGCGGGCTGGCGCAGGCGATCGGCAGCAACTGGCGGAAGGCCGTCGGGGTCTGGTTCAACACCGTCACCCCTTCATCGCAAAGCAGGCGGTGGAACTCCTGGGGCTCACGGCTGATGTAATACGGCACGATCACCAGGCGCCCGCCGGTGCACAGCGAGCCAAACAGCTCCCACACCGAGAAATCGAAGGCATAGGAGTGGAACAGGGTCCAGACATCGTCTGCGCCGAAGTTGAACTCGGCCGCGGTGGCGGTGAGCAGGCGCCCGACGTTGCCATGGCTGAGCAAGGCGCCCTTTGGCCGGCCGGTGGAGCCGGAGGTGTAGATCACGTAGGCGAGATTGTCCGGGGTCGCCAACGGCGCCAGGTTGTCGTCGCTGTAGGCGTCCAGTTGCAACGCCGCCAGGTCAAGGACCTGCACGCCGTCGCGGGCCGGCAAGCCATCGATCAGGTGAGCCTGGGTCAACAGCAACGCGATGCCACTGTCATCGATCATGTAGCTCAGGCGCTCGGCCGGGTATTGCGGATCGAGCGGCACGTAGGCGCCACCGGCCTTGAGAATCGCCAGCAAACCGACCACCAGCGGCACCGCCCGCTCGGTAGCGATACCCACCCGCACTTCGGGGCCGACACCCTGCTCACGCAGTTTGCGCGCCAGGCGGTTGGCCTGGGCGTTGAGCGCCGCGTAGCTCAGCTGCTCGCCTTCACAGGACAGTGCGATGGCGTCCGGGCGTTGCGCGGCCTGGGCTTCGAACAGCTGATGCAGAGTTGGCGATGGCGCTTGCGCCTCGAACGCCGGGTTCCAGTGCTGGATCAACGCCTGCTGTTGCGGCGCTTGCAGCAACGGCAGTTCAGCGACACGCTGCTGCGGATCGGCAACCACCGCGCGCAACAGGTTCAGCCACTGCTCGGCGAAGCGCTGCATCGAGGCCTCGTCGTACAGGTCGGTGGCGTAGCTGAGGCTGGCGGCCAGCGTGTCGCCCTGCTCCTGGGTATCGAGCACCAGGTCGAACTGCGCGGTGTGTTGCTGCCAGTGCAAACGCTCCACCTGCAGGCCGGCGACCTCGCGCTCGACACTCGCCCCCATCTGCTGCTGGTGGTTGTAGAGCACCTGGAACAAGGGGCTGTGATTGAGGCTGCGATCCGGTTGCAGGGCATCCACCAGTTGCTCGAACGGCAGGTCCTGATGCACCTGGGCGTCGAGCGCGACCTGCTTGACCTGTTGCAGCAACGCACTGAACGATTGCTGCCCGTCGATCTCGGCGCGCAGCACCTGGGTATTGATGAAGAAGCCGATCAGGCCTTCGGTTTCCAGGCGCGAACGACCGGCACTCGGCACGCCGACGCTGATGCTCGACTGCCCGCTCTGGCGGTGCAGCAAGGTCTGGAAACTGGCCAGCAACAGCATGAACAGCGTCACTTGCTGGTGCTGTGCGCGCTCGCGCAAACCGGCCAGCAGTGGGCGATCGACGTTCAGCGTCAGACTGGCGCCGCGTTCGCTGCGGCGAGCCGGACGGGTCAGTTCACTCGGCAATTCCAGCGGCGCCTGGCTGCCCGCCAGTTGTTCGCGCCACCACGCCAGCTGCCGCGCGCCCTCGCCGGCTTCCAGCCAGTCGCGCTGCCAACGAGCGTAGTCGCTGTAGTTCACCGGCAGACTCGAGAGGTTGGCTGCACTGCCTTCGACAGCCGCCTGATACAACGCGCTGAATTCATCGACCATGACCTGCATCGACCAGCCATCGGCGGCGATGTGGTGCACGGTGAGCACCAGCACATGCTCCTCGGCGCCGACCTGCAGCAGCAATGCGCGCCACAACGGACCGTTGCGCAGGTCGAACGGCCGGGCGATTTCTTCGGCAACGGCGGCGTCGACCGACGACTCATCGAGCTGCCGTTCGCTGAAGTGCAACGCCAGTTCCGTGTGCAGCAATGGACGCGCCTGCTGACCGTCCTGTTCGAAGGTAGTGCGCAGGGTCTGGTGCCGGGCCTGCAATTGCAGGAAGGCTTCGCGCAGGGCCTGGCGGTTCAGTGGTCCCTTGAGGCGCAAGGCCGCCGGAATGTTGTAGGCGCTGCTCTGTGGGTCCAGTTGCCAGAGAATCCACTGGCGCTGTTGGGCGTAGGACAGAATCGGCGCCTGATCATCGGCTGCACGTTGCAAGGTCGGCTGAGCGCTGGTTTCGGCAAGCACTGCACGCTCGGCAAATTCCGCCAGATTCGTGGCGGAGAACAGGCTGCTCACCGACAGTTCGATGTTCAGTTGCTGGCGAACCCGCGAGATCACTTGCAGCACCAGCAACGAATGGCCGCCCAACTCGAAGAAGTTGTCGTCGCGACTTACCTGCTCGACCTGCAACACGTCCTGCCAGACCTGCGCCAGTTGCGTTTCCAGGCCTTCGGCCGGGGCAATGAAGGCACGTTGTGCAGCGCCGGCCTCAGCACGCGGCAAGGCCTTGCGGTCGAGTTTGCCGTTGTTGTTGAGCGGCAATTTCGCCAGCATGATCAGATGGCTCGGCACCATGTATTCCGGCAGCGACTGGCGCATGACGGCCTTGAGCCCTTCCAGATAGTCGGCCTCGGAAACCACCGCGCCGCTGGCGACGATGTACGCCACCAGTTGCGTGCCATCCTGGGCGATGACCGCCGCTTCGCGTACCTCGTACCGGGCTTGCAGACAGGCTTCGATCTCGCCCATCTCGATGCGGAAACCGCGAATTTTCACCTGATGGTCGATGCGCCCGACGTATTCCAGGTCACCGCTGGCGTTGTAGCGCGCCAGGTCGCCGCTGCGGTACAGGCGCGCGCCCGGTTCGCGGGCGAACGGGTCCGGGAGGAATCGTTCGGCGGTCAGCGCCGGACGGTCGAAATAACTTTGCGCCAGGCAGGCCGGCGCGCCGATGCACAACTCGCCAACGCCATCGGCGGGCAGCAACTGGCCGGCTGCATCCAGCACATACAGTGCGCGGCCGGGAATGGCGCGACCGATCGGAATGCCGAACGCATCGCTGGCATCCTCCAGGCCACACTCGTGCACGCTGGACACCACCGTCGCTTCGGTCGGCCCGTAGGTGTTGAGCAGGCGCACGTGACCCAGACCAGCCTGATGCCACAGGCGCAGTCCTTCTACCGACATGGCCTCGCCGCCGACGTGCACCTGACGCAGAGCGCCAAAGTTACGCACTGCACCGCTGGCACATTCACCGGCCAGCAGGAACCAGTAGGCGGCGGGCAAGTCGGCCACGGTCACACCTTGCTCGACGATCTGTGCAGCCAGTCGACCGGCGTCCCACAGGTCATCGCCACGCATGATCAGTGCCGCGCCGACGCACAGGGTCGGGAAGCATTGCTCGACGAAGCCGTCGAAGCTGAAGGTGGCGAATTGCAGTACGCGATCTTCTTTCGTCAACCTCGAATAATCGGCGGCGGTCTGGCAGAACTCGCGTAAAGCGTCGTGGGCGATGGCCACGCCTTTGGGTTGGCCGGTGGAGCCGGAGGTGTAGATGATGTAGGCCAGGTCGGCAGCGATCGCGCAGTTCTTCGGATTGCCTTGTGGATAACCGGCGCTGTCATCGAGGCGCAGGCGTGCCAGCCCCGTCGGCAGCGGCAGGTCTTCCAGCAGGCCAGGCTCGCTCAGCAGCACGTCGAGACGGCTGTCGTCGATCATGTAGGCCAAGCGTTCAGCCGGGTATTTCGGGTCCAGCGGCACATAGGCCGCGCCGCTTTTGAGCACCGCGAGCAGGCTGACGATCAACTGCGGACCGCGACGCAACGCCAGACCGACACGCTTGCCGGGGCCGGCACCGTTGTAGATCAGGCGATGGGCCAGGCGGTTGGCCTGGGCATTGAGTTCGCCGTAGCTCAGGCTCCGGCCGTCGACCTGCAATGCCAGCGCATCCGGAGTCGCGGCGGCTTGAGCGGCGATGCGTTCATGGACCAGAAGCACTGTGGATAACTCAACCGTGGCCGGTTGGCTGAGGGCGAGTACCGCGTTCTTGCCTTCGGCATCGAGCAGTTCCAGCGCACCCAGCGCCGCGTCTGGTGAAGCCACCAATTGCGTCAGCAGATGCTGCAAATTGGCCGACAGTTGAGCGACTTGAGCGGCACTGAAGCGCGCCGCGTCGTAGCTGAAGTCGAAACTCAAAGCTTCGCCCAACTCGACGCCAAGCGTCAGTGGATAGTGGGTGCGCTCGTGGTTATGCAAATTGCCGAACGACAACCCCGCCGGTGCGCCCTGCTTCAGCGCCTGGGCAACGGGGAAGTTTTCGAACACCAGCAAACTGTCGAACAATGCCGAGCCCTGCTGCCCCGCCCAACCCTGAATGTCATACAGCGGCACATGCTCGAACTCGCGCATGGCCAGGTTCAGGCCTTGCAACTCGCCGAGCCACTGGCTGACGGTCTGGTCCGGCTTCATCGCGCACACCAGCGGCAGGGTGTTGATGAACAGCCCGAGCTGCTCTTCGATGCCCGGCAGCGGCGCCGAACGGCCGGCCACGGTGGCGCCGAACACCACGCAGTCCTGGCCGGTGTAGCGCTGCAGCAACAGGCTCCAGGCCGCTTGCAGCACGGTGTTGAGGGTGACTTTCTGCTGCCGGGCGAACTCGGCCAGACGCTGGGTCGCGCGTGGGTCGATGGTCACGCGACATTCCTCGCTGCCCGCGCCACCGACGGGAGGACGCAAGGCTTCGGCCAGCAGCGTTGGCGCTTCAAGCGGTGCCAGTGCGGCTTTCCAGAATTGTTCGCCAGCGACCGTCGATTGTTGCTGCAACCAGCCCAGGTAATCGCGGTACTGCCCCGTCGGTGCCGGCAGCGCATGCCCGGCGGCATAGTGCTGGATGACTTCGGCGAGCAACTGCGCGTTGCTCCAGCCGTCCATCAGGATGTGATGGCTGGTGTAGATCAGGTGCCAGGTATCAGCGCCGGTGCGCACCAGTTTCAAGCGCAACAGCGGTGCCGTGCCCAATTCGAAACCTTGCGCGCGTTCGGCATCGGCCAGGGCGTCGGTATCGGTCGCTTCCAGCACTTGCAGTGGTAATGCGACCTGACGGGCAATCGCCTGGTGCGCCACGTCCAGGCCTTGCCAGTGGAAGCTGCTGCGCAGGATGTCGTGACGCTCGACCGCGGCCTGCCAGGAGCGGGTGAAGCGCTCGCAGTCCAGGCCACCGATGTCCAGGCGCAGCTGACTGATGTAGGCGCCGACTTGCGGCTCGTACAGGGTGTGAAAGAGCATGCCCTGCTGCATCGGCGACAGCGGATACAGGTCTTCGAGCGCAGCGACATTCATTGGCAGTGCATCGAGCTGCGCCTGATCGATCCGCGCCAACGGGAAGTCCGAAGGTGTGGCTTGCGGTGCCGGCAGCGAGCAGCAGTGATCGATCAAGGCGTTGAGCTCCAGCGCGTAGTCGTCGGCCAGACCCTGGATGGTCGCGGTGTCGAACATCTCGCGGCTGAAGCCCCAGCTCAGGGACAGCTCGCCGCCATAGACCTGACCTTCGACCACCAGCCAATTGCCCAGGGTTGCCGCCGGGTCCTGAGCCATGCCGTTGCCTTCGGTGGACGGGGTGAACAACGCCCCCTCATCGAACTGACGGTCGAACTGTCCCAGGTAGTTGAAGGTGATGCGCGGTTGCGCCAGCGCCGCCAGTTCGGCGCGAACCTCAGGCGTGCCGAGGTAACGCAGCGCGCCGTAGCCCAGGCCTTTGTCCGGGACGTTGCGCAGTTGCTCCTTGATGGATTTGATCGATGCGCCGAGCTCAAGGGCGGGTGTCAGGTTGACCGGGAACAGGCTGGTGAACCAGCCGACGCTGCGGGTCAGGTCGATGTCGTCGAACAGGTCTTCGCGACCATGGCCTTCGAGCTGGATCAGCGTGCTGCCCTGCCCGCTCCAGCGGCAAACGGTGCGGGCCAGGGCGGTCAGCAGCAGGTCGTTGACCTGGGTACGGTAGGCCGCCGGGGCCTGTTGCAGCAGCTTGCGGGTTTGCTCGGTGTCGAGCTTGAGTTCGAGTTTTTCTTCGAAACGGTTTTCCAGCGCGCCGTTCGGGCGCTCGCACGGCAGGTCTTTTGGCGCGTGTTGCAGTTCGGCCTGCCAGTGGCCGAGGCTGTGCTCGAAGGCTGGTATATGCGCCTGCAAGCGCGCGACCCAACGCTGATAGGTGCTGGTTTTGGCCGGCGCGCTGCCGCCGTTGTAGAAGTGCTGCAGATCTTCCAGCAGTACGCGCCAGGACACGCCGTCCACCGCCAGGTGGTGGATCACCAGCAGCAAACGTTCAGAGCCGTCGGCCATCGCCACCCACATTGCGCGCAGCAACGGGCCATTGTGCAAGTCGAGACTGCGCTGGGCTTCGTCGCACAAAGCGTTGAGCTGCTCGACCGATTGCGCCTGACGCTGCCACAGCACCGATTTAGTGGTTGGGGCGGCGTAGGTTTGCTGCCAAGCGTTTTCTGCCTGTGCATAACACAGGCGCAGGCTGTCGTGTTGGGTCAGCAATTGTTCCAGGGCGCGCTCCAGCGCTGCGACGTTCAACGGCTCGCGCGGCACCAGCAACAGCGACTGGTTCCAGTGCTGACGCTCGGGGATGTTTTGTTCGAAGAACCATTGTTGCACTGGCGCCAACGCCACTGCGCCAACCGCAGGGCCTTGGTCGATCTGCGATTGCTCGCCACTGCGAGCCGCCTGGGCGAGGCTGCGGATAGTCTGGTGCTGGAAGAGATCCTTGGGGCTGAGCACGATGCCGGCCTGGCGCGCGCGGCTGACCACCTGCATGGAGACGATGGAGTCGCCACCCAGTTCGAAGAAATTGTCTTCCAGGCCGACGTTGTCGATGGCCAGCACGTCCTGCCAGATCGCGGCGAGGGATTTCTCCAGCTCGCTGCGTGGCGCGACGTGTTCGCGTTGCTGCTGGCTGCCATCCACCGCTGGCAAGGTCTTGCGGTCGAGCTTGCCGTTGGGGGTCAGCGGCAGTTGTCCGAGGAACAACAGGAACGCTGGGACCATGTAGTCCGGCAGGTGCTGGCGCAGCGCTGCTTTCAGGGATTCACGCAGGGTCGCTTGCGCGTCGGGGTCGTCCAGCAACGCCGAATCGTTCGGCACGATGTAGGCCACCAGTTGCTGACCGCTGGCGCCGTCCTGGGCCAGCACCGCCAGTTCGCGCACGCCACCCTGCTGCAACAGCCGCGCTTCGATTTCGCCCAGCTCGATACGGAAGCCACGGACCTTGACCTGATGATCGATACGGCCGACGTATTGCAGGGTGCCGTCGGCCTGATAGCGCGTCAGGTCACCGGTGCGATACAGGCGATCGCCAGTGCTGGAAAACGGATTGGGTACATATTTTTCAGCGGTCAGGCCCGGCCGTGACAGGTAACCACGGGTGATGCCCGCGCCGCTCAGGTACAACTCGGCGCACACGCCTTGGGGCACCGGTTGCAGTTCGGCATCGAGCAGATAGCTGGCGGTGTGCTTGAGCGGGCGGCCGATATTGGCGTGGCCACCGGCTTCGCGGCGGGTCCAGGTGGAATAGGTGGTGTCTTCCGACGGGCCATACAGATCGTAGACATGCTCGACGGTCGGCTGCTGGTACAGAGCCTCCACCAGGCTTTGCTTGAGCGGCTCACCGGCCAGGTTGATGATGCGCACGCTCGACGGGATCTGCCCGTCGCGCTGCAGTGCGTTGATCGCCGATGGTACGGTGTTGATCAGGCGTACCTGATCCCGCGCCGGCAGTTGCGGCAACTCCAGGGCGTTGCGGGCGATGATCAGCGAGCCACCGTTGGCCAGGGTGACGAACAGCTCCCACACCGACAGGTCGAAGCACACCGAAGTCGAGGCCAGTACACCCTGGATGTCCTCGCGGCTGTACACCGATCCGGACCAGTCGATCAGCGCCATCACGTTACGATGGGCAATCGCCACGCCCTTGGGCTTGCCGGTGGAACCGGAGGTGTAGATCACGTAGGCCAGGTTGTCCGGGGTGACGCGGGTGACCGGAGCGCTTTGCGGGTAGGCGGCGAGCGACTGGATCTCGTCCATCAGCAGGACTTGAGTGTCTGCGCTCACACTCAACGATTCGGCGACGGCCTGCTGTGTGATCAGCACGAGCGCGCGACTGTCCTCGAGCATGTAGGCGACGCGCTCGGCCGGGTAATCCGGGTCCAACGGTACGTAGGCGCCGCCAGCCTTGAGGACCGCCAGCAAGGCCACCAACAGTTGCTCGGAACGCTGCATGGCCACACCGACCCGCACTTCCGGGCCGACGCCGAGCTCAATCAGCTTGTGGGCCAGGCGATTGGCTTGCTGGTCGAGTTCGTTGTAGGTCAGTTGCTTGTCCGCGCAGGTCACGGCCAATGCATCAGGGCTTGCAGCCACTTGCTGGCTGATCATCTGATGAATGCACAGGTCCTGCGGGGCGCTGTCATCAGCGCGGTTCCAGTCGTGGACGATGCGCTGATACTCGGCCTGTTCCAGCAACGGCAAATCACTGATGCGCTGCTGCGAATCACTGACCATGCCTTGCAGCAACCGTGTCCAGTGCTGCGCCATGCGCGCGATGGTCGCGGCGTCGAACAGGTCGTTGGCGTAAGTCAGTGCCGCGTGGAGCTTGCCGCCCTTTTCATAGGTGTCCAGTGTGAGGTCGAACTGCGTGGTGCGCCCTTGCCACTCGATCATGCCCAGCGCCAGGCCGGACGCTGTGGTGACTGTGGAGATATCCGCGACCTGCGGCTGATGGTTGTACATCACCTGGAACAGCGGCGTGTGGCTGAGGCTGCGTTCCAGTTTCAAGGCTTCGACGAGGCGCTCGAACGGCAGGTCCTGGTGAGCCTGGGCGCCCAGCGCGGTTTCCTTGATGCGCCGCAGCAGTTCGTCGACCCGGGTCTGCCCGTCCAGTTGCGTGCGCAGCACCTGGGTGTTGACGAAGAAGCCGATCAGCCCTTCGATTTCGGCGCGGTTGCGGTTGGCGATCGGCACGCCGACGCGCAAGTCGGTCTGTCCGGTATAGCGATGCAGCAGCACGTTGAAGGCGCCGAGCAGCAGCATGAACAGGGTGATGTTGTGCTTCTGCGCGGTGGCCCGCAGTTGCTCGGCCAGTTGCCCGTCGACGGCGAATTCGTAGCGGGTGCCGCGGTAGCTCGGCATCGCCGGGCGTGGGTGATCGAGGGGCAGTTCCAGCACCGGATGCTCGTCGCCCAGTTGCGCTTGCCAGTAGTCGAGTTGGCGCGTCTGCTCGCCGGCCTCCAGCCAGCGGCGCTGCCACAGGGCGTAGTCGCTGTACTGGATCGGCAAGGGCGCCAGTTGCGGTAACGTGCCGGCATCGAAGGCGTCGTAGCAGCGGACGAACTCGTCGATCAGCACGTTCATCGACCAGCCGTCGGACACGATGTGGTGCAGGGTCAGCAGCAGGACGTGTTCCTGTTCGGCCAGCTTGAGCAAGGTGACGCGCAGCAACGGACCGACGCCCAGATCGAACGGCAGCACCGATTGCAGCTCGGCGGACTCGGCCACGGCCTGCTCGCGCTCGCTAGCCGGCAAGGCGCTGAAGTCCACATGATCGATCACCAGCGACGCGGTGGCCGGCACTTGCAGCAGGCTGTCGTCGGGCTGCGGCGCAAACACCGTGCGCAAGGTTTCGTGACGCGCCACCAGGCTGGCGAATGCCTGTTCCAGCGCCGCCAGGTTCAGACGACCAGTCAGGCGCACCGCACCCGGCAAATTGTAGGCGCCGCTTTGCGGATCAAGCCGCCAGAGAAACCACATGCGTCGCTGGGCGTACGACAGCGCCTGGCGATCCTCGGCAAGGGCCCCGGCCGGAATCGGAAACCGGGCGAAATCCACGCCCTCCTTGTGCAAGGCCGCAAGGAACAGCTGGCGCTTTTCCAAGGGCAACCCGATAAACCGGCGAGCAAGTTTCAAGGAGTCTTCAGCATTCATTTCTCAGCATCCGGATCAGTAGGCAGGAAGCACAAAGGCGCGTCGTCCCTATAAAACGAATGCAGACGGGAAAAATTAGCGAATGAGAATAAGTATCAGGATGGCAAAACATTGTGGGAGCGGGCTTGCTCGCGATAGAGGTGTATCAGACACCATTGATGTCGACTGACACTCCGTCATCGCGAGCAAGCTCGCTCCCACAGGGATTCGGTAATGTTTGCGATTGGGTTAACCCACAGCGGCCATGGCGTGCCGACGATGATGAACTTCAAGCTGATCCTTGATCACCTTGAGCACCTTGGCCTCACGCTCATGAATGAAAAAATGCCCACCCGCCAACATGTCCACGGAAAAGCTGCCGTGGGTTTCCTTGCGCCAGCCCATCAGTTGTTCGGTCGTCGCCCGGTCCGCCTTGCCGCCGAGCACGTGCACCGGGCATTTGAGCAGCGGTCGCTGCATCGGCTCGAAGCGCCCGCACAACTGGAAGTCGGCGCGCAGGATTGGCAACGTCAGGCTCATCAACTCTTCGTTGGCCAGGACTTCTTCGCTGGTGCCGTTGAGGCTGCGCAACTGCTCGATCAACTCGGCATCGGATTTGGGTTCGGCAAATCCGCGGTCGTAGTCCTCGCGCAGGGTTGGCGCCGCCGTGCCCGAGGCAAAGAGCGCCACCGGTTCCGGGCAGCCAAGCGAGCGCAAGGCGTGGGCCATTTCGCAAGCGAGCAGCGCGCCCAGGCTGTGGCCGAACAGGGCATACGGCGCCTTGAGCGTGGTTTTTTGTTCCTGTGCGAGCTGTAGCGCCAGACGACGCATGTCGGTATGCAATGGCTCGCCGAAACGGGCACCCCGCCCCGGCAGTTCCACCGGTTGCAGCTTGATCCAATCCGGCAGCTTGCGCCGCCAGCGGCTATAGACCATGGCACTCGCGCCGGAATAGGGCAGGCACAGCAATGTCAGCGGGGGCACGGGGCTTACCTCGAAATGTTGTCTAGGTAACAGAACGGATAAGCGCCAAGGAGAATTAGTCGGATGAATCCCCCCCTGTGGGAGCGAGCCTGCTCGCGATGGTATGTCAGACACATCGGTGTCGCCTGACACTCCATCGCGAGCAAGCTCGCTCCTACAGGTAAATGCTTTATTTCAAATGGCGATAGCTTTGGATCGCGGAACCGAGGACGACACCCCCCGCCGCAATCGCCAGCCAAAACCCGCTCCGCGCCCCGAACGCATCCACCAGCCACCCCGACCCCGCCGCGCCGATCGCCACGCCAATGCTCAGCCCGGTGACCAACCAGGTCAGGCCTTCAGTGAGTTTGGCCGGCGGCACGATCTGCTCCACCAGGGCCATGGCGACAATCAACGTCGGGGCAAAAAACAGCCCGGCAACAAACACCGCCAGGGACAACCCGAGAATGTTCACCGCCAGCAGCAGCGGCAAGGTCGTCACCGCCGTCGCCACTCCACCATAGAGAAACAAGCGCGGCAGCGGCACTTTCGAGCGCAACGCGCCGAACGCCAACCCCGCCAGGCACGAACCGATCGCATACACCGACAACACGATGCTCGCTGCGGCTGGCTGGCCCTGTTGCTGGGCGAAGGCCACGCTGACCACATCCACCACACCGACGATGGTGCCCATGGCGACCATCAACAGCATCAGCAGCTGGATGTCCAGGGAGCGGATGATCGATGCAGCGTGATGTTCTTCATGGGCATGCACCGGCGGCTCGGTGCCGCGTTGCAACACGAACGCCGTGACCCCGATCGCCAGCATCAGCAACGCCGCCAACGGCCCCGCCTCGGGGAACGCCACCACGCACAACCCCACCGACAAGGGTGGCCCGACGATGAAGCAGACTTCGTCCAGCACCGACTCCAGGGCGTAGGCGGTTTGCAGTTGCGGCTGGCCGCGATAGAGCTCGGTCCAGCGCGCCCGAACCATCGCTGACATGCTCGGCATACAGCCGGCGATCGCGGCGAACACAAACAACGTCCACTGTGGGGCCTGCAAACGGGTGCAGAGCAGCACCATCAACAGCGCCCCGCCCCCGATCAGCGCTGACACCGGCAAGATCCGGCGCTGACCAAAACGGTCCACCAGCCGCGACACCTGCGGTGCACAAAACGCTGTCGCCAGCGCGAACGTCGCCGCCACTGCACCCGCCAAACCGTAACCACCCTGCAACTGCGAGAGCATGGTGATCAGGCCGATACCGGTCATGGAAATCGGCATGCGCGCGATCATCCCGGCCAGCACGAAGGCGCCGCTGCCAGGGGCTTTGAACAGTTCGCGGTAGGGATTTGCCATGGGTGCGGGTCTCGACAAGGGCCTGCAAGTTGCCATAAACGCTGATCGAGGGGAAAGCAGCCAATTGTTGCTTGAATGTGAAGGCCCCATCGCCAGCAGGCTGGCTCCCACAATGACTGATGTACACCCATCCAAGGTGGGAGCCAGCCTGCTGGCGATAGGGCCAGAACAGTCACCGCAAAATGAACTCCAGCCCGCCAAGACCAGTCAGCTATTTAGGCCCTCAGCTCCCGGAGCCCCAATGCCCGACCACGAACGCCAAAGCCCCATCGACGCCCACGGCATCATCGGCGACATGCGCAGCGCCGCGCTGGTCAATGACAAAGGCAGCGTGGATTTTTTCTGCTGGCCGGAATTCGATAGCCCGTCGATTTTCTGTTCGCTGCTGGACACCCCCGAGGCCGGTATTTTCCAGCTGTCCCCGGACCTGCCTGACGCTCGCCGCGAGCAAATCTACCTGCCCGACACCAACGTCCTACAAACCCGCTGGCTCAGCGATCGCGCCGTGGTGGAAATCACCGACCTGCTGCCCATCGGCGACACCGAAGACAACCTGCCCGTGCTGATGCGTCGGGTCCGGGTAGTCAGCGGCCAAGCGACGTTTCACCTGCGCTGCGCCGTGCGCCATGACTACGCGCGCGCCCGCACCCTCGCCCGCCTGGATAAACAGGACGTGATCTTCGAAGCCGCCGATCAGCCGTCCCTGCGCCTGGCGACGGATCAGGTCATGCGCATCGAAGGCCAGGCAGCGGTCGCCGAATTCACGCTCAAGCAAGACCAGACCGCCGAGTTCCTCCTTGGCGACATCGACGACCCGCGCTTCAAGGAAGGGGCGGCCACACTGTGCCTGGAACGCACGCTGAAGTTCTGGCGCGACTGGATCGGCCAGTCCAATTACCGAGGCCGCTGGCGGGAAATGGTCAACCGCTCGGCCCTGGCGATGAAGCTGCTGACGTCGCGCAAACACGGCGCAATCCTCGCTGCGGCGACCTTCGGCCTGCCGGAAGTCACTGGCGGCGAACGCAACTGGGATTACCGCTACACCTGGATCCGCGACGCGTCCTTCACCGTCTACGCCTTCATGCGCCTGGGTTTCACCGAAGAGGCCAACGCCTATATGCGCTGGTTGCGTGGGCGGGTCAGCGATTGCCAGGGCAAACCGATGAAACTCAATATCCTGTATGGCATCGACGGCCGCCAGGAACTGCCGGAAGTCGAACTCGCGCACCTGTCCGGCCACGGCGGCGCCACGCCGGTGCGCATCGGCAACCTGGCCTACGCCCAGGTCCAGCTCGACATTTTCGGCGAGCTGATGGACGCCGTGTACCTGGTCAACAAATACGGCGAAGCCATTTCCCACGAGGGCTGGAAGCACACCGTGGAAGTGATCGACCAGGTCTGTGAAACCTGGCAGCAGGAGGACGTCGGGATCTGGGAAATGCGCGGCGAACAGCACCATTTCCTGCACTCGCGACTGATGTGCTGGGTCGCCCTGGACCGGGCGATCCGTCTCGCCTCGAAACGCTCGTTGCCCGCGCCATTCGCCCGCTGGGACCAGACGCGTCAGGCCATCTACTCGGACATCTGGGACAACTTCTGGAACGAAGAACGCGGACACTTCGTGCAGCACCTCGGCGGCACCGGCCTCGACGGTTCGATGCTGCTGATGCCGCTGGTGCGCTTCGTCAGCGCCAAGGACCCGCGCTGGCTCGCGACCCTCGACGCCATCGAGAAAAACCTGGTGCGCGACGGCATGGTCTACCGCTACCACAATGACGACAACCACATCGACGGCCTGCCCGGCACCGAAGGCGCCTTCGCCGCGTGCTCCTTCTGGTACGTCGAATGCCTGGCCCGTGCCGGTCGGGTGGAAAAGGCGCATCTGGAATTCGAACAACTGCTCAGGTACGCCAATCCTCTGGGGTTGTACGCCGAAGAATTCGACAGCCACGCGCGGCACATGGGTAATACCCCGCAGGCACTGACGCACCTTGCGTTAATAAGCGCGGCGTGTTTTCTGGACAGGAAATTGAGCGGCGAAAAGAGTGTTTGGCAGCCGTGAAACCGCTTCGCCGACCTGCTTTTTGTAGGAGCCGGCTTGCCGGCGAAGGCGTTCTCAAGTACGCCTTCGCCGGCAAGCC
>NZ_JAXDEQ010000080.1:0-6771 GCF_035065025.1 Pseudomonas sp. YuFO8
GCCTGCTCCACAGCGCGTCGGCCCAGCAGGATTACGTCAGCAGCAACTACAGCCACGCCTGCGAACCTTGGCCGTAGGCGTGCTAGCCACCATTGAGAGTGAGCGCGTGAACCTGGCTATGAAAATGCTGGCCGTACCAGGCAACCGTATTGGCCCTCTTACCCTCTGACCTGTCAGCGCTCAAGCAGCGACCAACAACGAAATTGCCAAGCGCCTTGAGCCTGTCGGCCGGGTCTGTGTCCAGTGTAAAGAGTCCAAGGGCATGGAAGTGGCTGCTGCAGCTGGCGGTGCTAACGCCCGACGAAGTTATTGCAAAGCATTGCAACGCTTGCCCGGTACCGGCCTAGCTGCCGCACCCAAAATCGGCGACGCCGCGGTCTGAAAAGACCGTATAGATCACTCGGGTGGCCTCGATGGCATCCTGGCCAAGGCAATACCGGTATCTACTCGATGGCGCTAAAAGGCACCTTCGACTGCTCCAATTGAAGAACTCAGGGTGCGCTTCAGAATATGTCTGGTCTGAAATAGAGCTACATCCTCAGCAAGGCCGCGAATCAGCGGGATTTGCTCAGTTAAAGTCCTGCTCATCACAAAGCGTTTTGATGTATTCACCTGATGAGTTGATCACGGCTTTGTATATGGCGTAGGCATCAGTGTCGATGGGTGAAATTGGTTCAAATCGGCCATTTGATATTTGTAATAGCTCGCAACCTGGAATCGACATGATAATAGGTGAGTGAGTAGCAACAATAAATTGAGCACCTTTCTGTGCTAGTTCAAGTAATCTCTTGATAAAAATCAACTGTCTTAGCGGCGACAAGGACGCTTCAGGCTCGTCAAGGATGTAAAGTCCTTTTGCTTTAAATCTATTTATAAACAAGGCCTCCATTGCTTCGCCATGAGACATGGAGTGAAGATCTCTCCCTCCGTAGTACGTCTTTATTTCCGGATCGAAACTGGTTTCTTTGTCCAGGTCCCGGATCGCCGTGTTGAAGTTATAAAAGGTTTCGGCTCTATAGAAGAAAATGTCTTTTTCTTTGCTATAGCCTTTTGATAGTTGTAAACAAGTATGCAATGTTGAGTGAGTGTTCTCCGTCTGGAAATTAAAATTTTTGCCTCCACCTTCAGGATTGCAACCAAGTTTAACTGCAATAGCTTCTAATAATGTGGATTTCCCACAACCATTTTCCCCAATTATTATTGTGATATTGTTTTTTAGATCAAGAGGGAATAATGATTTTATGAAGTTAGGTGGAGAGCTATTAGTTTTCAAGCGGATGACTTGAAGAAATAGGGTGTTCATTATATACGCCCTTCAAAGATTCTTTTCACGGAGACATTTATGCCAATCAACGATAACGCCATTCTCACAGAGTTAGCACTGGCCATCGAAAATATACCTATATAGCCTAGATAAGCTATTAGTTTGACGCCAAAGAGCTCCGTCGAAAAGCGTGCACTTAACATTATAATAAATACAGCGCTAATGGCAATTGCTAGTTCTGGCCAGAAGCTAAGAACCAAAGTTGTCTTGTTATAAAGATAGCGAGCATAAGTTGCCTCTTCTAAGTGACGATGGATTTTGGTTAGACTGCTATGTTTGGATTGATGCCTAGACGTATTCAGGTTGAATAGCTGAAGGATGGATGCTTTATACAGCTCTTCTTTCTTTATCTCTGTTTTGTAAGCTTCTTGGACAGTTTTGGTTGCTGTACGCACATATCTGGTCGTAAATATTGTAATTACAATGATGGGTACGCAGAAGTAAAAATTTTCAGCTATCAGAATATATGCTGTTAAAATCGTTAATATGCACGATCCTGTGAGCTGGATGAGTTCGGATACGGCCGACGCTACCCTTTCTGCGTCCTCCTTTACTAAAGTTAAACCTGTAGCAACATTGTTAAGAGTTGGGTTACTTAATATCGAATTAATCAAGAAAAAACGAGTGTCGGATTCTATGTAAGAAGCTAAGCTGCTGCCGAGACCCAAAGCGACATTTTTACAGAAAAAAACAATGCCGAAAGTGAATATATGTGCAGAATTATAATTGCCGTTCATTATATTGGAAAGGCCATCTGCGATGAGAGCGGGTATTTGTAATTGGCAATAGGATGCTATTGCTAAAAAGCCTATCGCTAGTGATGTCAGTGCTGCGTTTTTACGCATGGACAGGTACATTGGTTAGCCTTACGTGATTTGGTTTCGAATTCTTGATCTGCGATAGAAGGCTTCTCTACTTGAGAAGTAAATGGAAGTTAGCGCGGTTGTTGGGCCAAGTACACGTTCAATGTACATTGCTGAGGCAAAAATTGCTCCAACATTCATTAGACTATTATCTACAGCATAGAAACCGACAAGCAACATCGTAATAATCCCCACAAAATATGATGATCCGGATAGTGCTTCAAGCATAGATGCCTTAAAGCTAGTCGAAAGTGAAAGTTTATTGATTCTTTTTACTTCTTCATCCAATGGATAGGAACGATCTACTTTTTCTAGCATAAGTAGGTCGCAAATTTTTCCTATCGTCATAGTGTTTTCATTTACATAGTTCATGTATAAGTTGTCGCATTTTTCTTTTGTGAATATATAAATTGTAACTGATAAAAGCATGCCTGCTAGTGGGGCAATAATCATGACTGGATAGTAATAGGCGATAATTGAAAGGGCCAGAATTATAAGGGTGGCGTTTATTGCAATGTCTAAAAATACGGCATGATATAAATACAGAGCGCTTTCCACATCCCCATCGACTAGATCTATAATTTCTCCGCATTTTCTTTTGCTGGAGAAATTATATGTGAATAACGACTTTAAAACACTTTCTTTGACATTCATTCTTGTTTTTGACGAGATTTTTTGTAGATAGATATTTGCGAGTAGCCTTAGTGGGGGGGTAGTTAAGATAAGCAAACACGCCATGCCTATCATCGTTATATACGAGTCATCTCCGGATAGATAAAGGTCAATGGAGTTTCCGATCAAGGCGGGGGAGATAGCGCTGAATAATGCAACAGCTACTCCTAAGCATGAAAGAGTGATATTATGTATCATATCCCTATAAACCCCATTTGGTGAGGTAAAAAGGGGAAGTCGTAGTTCTTATTCAGTAGACCCATCGATCCGAGAAGCGATCCAGTTTTTCCAACCCAAAGACCCAAAGGGTCAGCAGTTTTTATTCTAAGTTCTCTGCTGTCCTGCTCAACAAGATTTATAATGTTAGACCATAAGAAAACTCTTGGGTCGAGCAAAGAGTTTGGCGACACCTTTTTTATTATGTTGAGAAGACCGTATGCACCATGACATAGGGAATCATTGATTGGTCTCTTTCTTTTGAGAAGACTTTCATATGAAAACGCGTGCTCGGCAGGGTGCTTGTCTAAAAAATCAAGAGCAGGTGCAACATTGTTTTTTGCAAAATAATCAAGAGCTAAGTAATTTCCCGGTAATCCGTGGCTCCATGCAAACTCACCGCGAGAAGACTCTGACCTCCTTCTATAGTCCTTCCAGTTTTCTATTGACTCATCATACTCATCTAATTCCCAGGTTAGAAAATCTAAGAATATTAAATCAACGCATTCACTTTTAGCTATGACTTGGTTGAAATAAAATAATGCATAGGCACAGCCCATGATGCCGTGGGAAATTCCACTCAGTAGTGCGTCACTTCTAGTTGTAATTGAGTTGTCAAATTTTATTAGTAATTTGTTTTTAACTGGTGAGAGTTCTGTTTTTATTTTGTTGAATAAGGACTGCGCAAGCGCGCTGAAATTTTCATCTCGAGTTAAATCAAATAGCTTTGTTAATACTGAAAGCGTCCCGAACATTCCCGAAAGAAGGTCGCTTCCCCAAAAATATTTTTGCCACCAAGTGTCTTGTAAGGCGTTATTTACATAGGATTTATATTGCGAAAGTAGTTCTTCGCTTCGTATGTCTTTGTAATACGAGAGGCTTGTATATAGCGGCAAAATTGCAGACGATAAGCCAAAGTGAAATCCACCTAAGTGCATGCCTGGATTTGTAAGTTTTTTGTGTACCCGAAAATAACTTTGATTTAGTAAGCTATGTAGCAGGTCTTGCTCAATAGGGGTCTGGTTACTCGCTGCCACTACGCACCCATAGAGCATTCCAGATAAACCGTAATAAAAATCATCTCCTAACTCAGAATACTCCATGTACCCACCTGGAGAAGAGTGAAAACCTAGCCACAGACCGTTCGCAGAAAGCTCCACATTCAACATGCTATTGAGTAGAATTGAGTTCTCATTCTGTGAGGTTCGAATGATGTTAAGAATGGAGTTGGTGCTTAAACATTTTGAGTTTTCTAAATCATCGTTTTGTCGGAATGTGTGATCTGTAAGTTTGTTGCCATGATCGTACATGTTTTTCATTGCTAAAAGAGTATTGCTTGTCAGATTTTTTTCAAAGGCAATTCTGTTGTTATTCAAGGTTTCTATATAGTTTGTGCTGTGAGTGATTCCGTCGATATAGTCTTCTTCGTTAAGGTATCCCTCCCCACCATATCTATATTCATTGAATGAAAGCGTTCCGGTTTTGCCCTGTGCATATGGGATGTCCAAATCCAGGCAAGCAGACACTTCGGCGTCCAAAAATCCAATGGCGGGCGCAGTGTCGTTGTTTAATATTTTTTCTAAAAAAGATTTCCTGCGTTCAGTACAGCTCATCAGCGTCGCATGCATCGAACATTGGATAGCATAATGGTATGTTGCAGTAGGTCTGGGTACATATCTGTTTCTTATAAAGCGTAAAGAGCTAATTTTTTCAATAAGCAGGTTTTTTTCGAGAGTGGCAATAGATAGTAAAGTGCCCAACCCTTCGATTATTTCTTTTTCATAGCGCCATGGCAGTACGGGGCTGTCATTGAAAGTTAACACATTATCATTCGGAAGTATTTTTACTCCGTCCATACCAAAATGACTGTTTCCACTTTCATCCTCTAGGTGCTGGTATAGATTTAGACTAACATATTGCTCTGAAAGGCCTCCTAGTGCACTTAAATCGACGCCGACCCCATCCGTACCCTTCCAGGTCCAATTTGGAAGAATACTAGTTTGTGTGACATTCCATCTTACTTCTCTTGGAATTGATTCTATATTTAATGTGTTGTAAAAAATAGTCTCAAGATCAATTGGGATGGGGCTCGAGCCGTTAGCAATTAGATTGTCAGATGTAATATCCGAAGCTGTGAATATTGTGCAGTATCCTAATAAAAACCCCGCTCTCTTAAAGTATGTAATAACCTCTTCCTCTGATTCGGCCGGCTTTTGTGGTGTATGTTCTGACCATCCATGCTCTGCCTTAACCAAGTAAGAAGGAATCTTCCAAGCAAGGTAATCTTTCCCTGCTTTTCTGCTGAGAGATAGTAATAAGTCTGACGCGGCGGTTTCTAGCAATAAATTTCCAGGCTTGTATACAACTTTTTTGTCATTTGAAAAGGTTAAGATGCAAACAGCTTTTGACCCATTGTGGGTCCCTCCATTGGAGACTTCACATGTGACTAGAGAATCTTTATTTATGGTGTTTGAAAAAATGGCCAGCTCTGCTCTATCCTCTGAGAAATGGAGTATGAACGTGGTGGTTTGCTCAATAAAGTTATCAGCTATTTTTGTTAGTACACGATCCAGTTCTGGGTATGCTTTTAGTATGTCACTTAAATAATCTTTGTTTTCGCCTACGATCTTGAAGTAACTATCAGTACCGATTTCGGTTCCCAGCGTGGTTTCTTCAAAAAACTTTTTTTCGGTGAATAGTACATTTTTAGAGGCGGTCATTATTCTAGATGACAGGTTGCTTAAAAAACCATTTATTATTACGCGCTGTTCGTTTTTTGTTATTTTTGCGTTGGGGTGTAGGTGTTTTTCTATATTGTCAATGTAGTATAAAAGATACGGCCAGACTGGGCAGTCAGTTTGCAGTGTTTTTTCATGGTGGTTCGGAAGCTTAGAGAAGATGTTTGAGGTTGTCATCCGTAAGGCCTCTATATATTTATGAAGGCGCCCCAGGTAGGAGGCGCCTTGCGCTATAAGTTAACGTCAAGAGTAAGTTGCATAGCAGCATTGGTTCCAGCACTGCGTGCAACAACTTGTGCATGGTCGCGTTCCGCTGGACGCGGCAGATAGATTGCTAAATGCTTGGAGAGCGATTGTGGAGATTGGAGAGCTTGAGCTCAAAAAGTTTTTCCTAGCGCTCTGAATTGAACTGATATCAATTTGCATTGTTTGATCCTTTGTTTTTAGTTTTAGTACGCCGTAGATGTATAGGGAGACTGAATGTACCCGTACTACCTTATTCTACCGAGCGTTCCATACTCGTATATGTAGCTGTTTGTGAATATAACTGTTTGATGCACATTTTTATTTTTCAACCATAGCATCTCCTTTTCGTTCGGTTTTTGTTTTGAATGGCATGGGATAGATAGTAGTTTTGGATGTGGTAAGTACAATCAGAAGCGGTCCTAAAAAATTGTGTGAAAAGGCTTCTTATTTGTGGGAAAGACAGTAGGTTCTTGTGGGATGTTTCTTACTTACTAGGTAACTTGTTGTTATTATTATTTTTTAGAGCTTGTTTTTTATTGGCGTTATTAATAATTTATTTCGGCAGTCAATTGTTCATGGAGAAGCTCAGCCATTAGCCCTTCCTTCGAAACTAGGGCCCGGCAAGCTCGGTCCAACGCACGTCATGGAAAGGAATGGAGGATCGGATGGTACAGCTGTGTTCTATCGAGCAAGCGGTCGATGAGGTGTTGGC
>NZ_JAXDEQ010000081.1:0-6577 GCF_035065025.1 Pseudomonas sp. YuFO8
GGATATTCCCCCAATCCAGTTCTTAACAACACCATGCTTAAGTGAACAGCATTACGATCAATCGGGGCTTTTTTCGTCAGCGATTAATCGTTGGGCAGTGGCATCTGGTCGTCATCCGGAATGCCATCACCCTTGCTTGGGTCGTGCCATCCCTGCGGATGTTCGGTGGGCACCACCGTTGGCCGCGCCAGCGGATCGCGCATCGGACTCTCAGGATCCATCACCGGGTCGATGTCCTGCTCCGGAGTGGTCGGTACGGTTTCCGGACGCTTGTCGTTGAAACTCGAATCAGTAGACATACGCACCTCCAGGAGGCAATCAGGGTTTCAGGTCACCGAGTGGATCGTAGGGTTTGGCCGGCGCCTTGGAATTGTCATCCGGCTTTACGTCCCTCGGTGCCTTGGCCGGCCCGATGGGATCGACCGCCGGGTCAGCAAGGTCCGGGGAGTCGGGATCAAAGTCCAACTCATCACCGGACGAATGCTCGGACGAGTGAGGACCGTCGGGGGTATTGGAATGGGCCATGGCGCCTCCTGAGGGCCCGGGAAAATCCGGGCCTTCCCTATAAGAGGCTGGCAATGGGCGCAGGTGCCCGGCGGGTGACGAACGGGCCTACTGCGCGCCCAGCGCTTTTTTCGCCTTGGCGGCAGCCTGTTCCTGGCCTGCCTGGGCGAGATCGCTGGCTGCCTTGAGCCAGCGTTGCTGATCGACCTGGGCAGGCAGTTGGGTCGGATTCTGGATCAACACCGCCCATCCACCGGCATCCTTGAACGCCGATTCGAACGAACCGAAGCTCATCATCAACCGCGGATCCATGCCTGCGCGCAGCAAGACGGTCTGCTTCTGCCGGTTGTAGCCGGTCAAAATCGCGTAACGCGGCTCGGCCCACAGCGCCGAGCCTTCAGTGAAGCGCACCATCACCGGGTACCCGGCCGCGACCTGGGTCAGCAAGGCCGGCAGGCTGCTGTCGAGGGGATAGACCACCATCCCGTATTCGCGGGCGAGGTTCTGCATGTTCTGTTGCAACTGGGCTTCGGCGCCCGGCAAGCGCAGCGGTTTATCGAGGAGCCCCGGGGTAATCACGATGCCCTGCTGCGACAGCATGCTCGCCAAAACCTGCGGCCCGCTTTGGTTCGCCACCCCCTTGTAGAACCGCCCGCTGAGTTCGACCCGCTCCGGCAGGCGCTGGATCTGCGGCGCAACGCTTCCCGCGCATCCCCCCAGACTGGCAACGCACCCGACAATCAGCGCCGCCGATAGCATTCGAGAAATCACTCGCACCATCATCACTCTCTTGATCAGTTGCCAGGCAATCGCATTCCCGGCTTGGCCGTCGATCATAGGATGCCGCACCGCAGCGGTATAGCCTTAACCGGCAGTTGTTTGCATTCGATAGAGCAAACTGGTTGGTGATAGGCGACCTTTGGTCAATAGCCTGAAACACGCCAGCGACTAGACTGTCATTTGGATAGTGAGTGTGCCCGCTGCAGGGCAAAGAGGAGGCCTGGATGAGCCTGGCAATGACAATCGTAATGCTGATTTCCGGCTGGCTGGCGGTGGCCGCCGCCATGTTGTGGGGCGTCCTGCGCATTACCCGCCGGCACCATCACCCTGCTCCGCCAGTACCGCTGACGGAAACCGATAAAGGCGCCGCGCAGCACGCCACCGTCCACTGAATCACAATCTTCGGTCACCCATAAAAAAACGGCCGCCTGGATTCCAGGCGGCCGTTTCGTTTCAGCGAGGGTCAGGCTTCAGAAGCAACCCGCTTCTGCCTTGCCCGCCGGGACATCATGTTCAACACCTCGATCGCTGCCGAGAACGCCATCGCGGCATACACGTAGCCCTTCGGTACGTGGGCGCCAAAACCTTCGGCGATCAGCGTCATGCCGATCATGATCAGGAAGCCCAGGGCCAACATCACGACCGTCGGGTTGTCATTGATGAACTTGGCCAGGGGATCCGCCGCCAGCAACATCACCAGCACCGACACTACCACGGCAATGATCATGATCGGCAAGTGCTCGGTCATGCCGACAGCGGTGATGATGCTGTCGATGGAGAACACCATGTCCAGCATCAGGATCTGGCCGATCGCCGCGGCAAAGCCCAGGGTTACGGTCGAAGTTGCCGACTTCGGATCTTCCGGCGCCGGGTCCATGCTGTGATGGATCTCGGTGGTGGCTTTCCACAACAGGAACAGGCCGCCGGCGATCAGGATCATGTCCTTCCAGGAAAACGCATGGCCGAGAATCTCGATCACCGGGGAAGTCAACTGAACGATGAACGCGATGGTGCTGAGCAAGCCCAAACGCAGGATCAGCGCCATGCCGATACCGATGCGCCGCGCTTTCTGCCGATGCTGCTCGGGCAGTTTGTTGGTCAGGATCGAAATGAAGATCAGGTTATCGATGCCAAGCACGATTTCCATCACCACCAGGGTGGCCAGGGCGACCCAGGCGGTGGGGCTGGCGGCTAGCTGTAAAAGGTATTCCATGGGTCAGTCCTGACTCGTTGTAAGACGGTTTAGATTTCCTGGGAGGAAGATTCGGATTTTTCCGCTTCTTTTTCCGATGATTCTTTTTTGCTGATCAGCCCGCCGGTGGCTTCGCTGAGCGCTTGCTCGGCGGCTTTGTGCGTATCGTCGATCGCCTGCTTCGCGCTTTCGGCAGCCGCACCCATCAACTGCTGGGCGCTTTTTTCCGCCTGGTCGCAACCGGCCAGAACCAGTAAAGACGTGATCAGCAGCGCCGTCGCTTTTAGCTTCATATGATTTTCCTCGATATAACGAACGCGGCCGAAACGATGGCCCGTTGATAGCGAGGGATTCTAGGGAAATGAATACTTCAGGAAAATTCGTATTTTTAGCGGTTATACTTCGGTTTTTACGAACCGTTGATTCCCATGCTCAACTATCGGCAATTGCATTACTTCTGGGTGGTCGCCAAGACAGGCAGCATCGTGCGCGCCTGCGAGCAACTGAACCTGACGCCACAAACCATCAGCGGGCAGATATCGCTGCTCGAACAGACCTATGGCATTGAGCTGTTCCGTCGGGTTGGTCGGCAGCTTGAGCTGACGGAGGCCGGGCGACAGACCCTGACCTACGCCGAGCAGATGTTTCAGCTGGGGGGCGAACTGGAATTGATGTTGCGGGCGCAGCCCAACGAGCAGCAGATCCTGTTTCGCGTGGGCGTGGCCGACGTGGTGCCCAAGTCCATCGTCTACCGCCTGATCGCGCCGACCATGGAATTGAATGAGCCGCTGCGCATCACCTGCCGCGAAGACAAGCTTGAGCGGCTGCTGGCCGACCTGGCCATCCAGCGCCTCGACCTGGTGATATCCGACAGCCCGATGCCATCGCACCTGGACATCAAGGGCTATAGCCAGAAACTTGGCGAATGCGGGATAAGTTTTTTTGCCACCGCCGAATTGGCCGCGCGTTACGGTCAGGATTTTCCCCGCGGCCTGCACGGCGCGCCCCTGCTGATTCCCGGGCCGGAAACCGTGGTGCGCAGCCGCTTGCAACGCTGGTTCGCCGAGCAGCAGATCCAGCCGCAGATCGTCGGCGAGTTCGACGACAGTGCCTTGATGCAGGCTTTCGGCCAGTCCGGCAGCGGTATTTTCATCGGCCCGAGCGTGATTGCCGACGAAGTGAAACGCCAATACGGCGTGCAGGTGATTGGCCAGACCGACGCAGTCAGCGAGTCGTTCTACGCCATTTCGGTGGAGCGCAAGGTCAAGCACCCTGGCATTGTCGCCATTACCGAAGGTGCCCGACGCGAGTTGTTTACCGAACTGTGACGCCTCAGGCGCAAACTTCGCGGGGTTTGAACGTCATCAGCGCAATCGCCAGCAGGACCGAGGCGAGGATAAGCGCGGCCGCCGCGAAGCCAAGACCCTGCAGCCCTACGCGGTCAATCACCGACCCGCCGATCATCGCGCCCAGGCCAATGCCCAGGTTGGCGCCGGCAATGTTCAGCGAAGCGGCGAACGCTGGCGCTTCCGGAGCGGCTTTCATCAAGCGCACGTGACTGACCAGGAACATCGCCGCCTGGGTCACGCCCCAGATGCCCATCGCCGCCGCCAGACCGAGGGGCGAATGAATGTTCGGCACCAGCGCCACCAGGCCGGCAATCATCAACGCACAGAACATCATCGACGCCATCAGCGGGTGACGATCCACCGCACGCCCACCCAGCGAGTTGCCGATCAAGCCGACCGCGCCGAAGCCCATCAGGCACCAGCCGACCACGGTGCCGTTGAACCCGGCCAGGCGCTCGAGGATGTCGGCCAGGTAGGTGTAGGCCGTGAACATGCCGCTGAATACCACCACCGACAGCAGCACATGCCCCAGCATCAGCGGGCTGCGCAGGATCTTGAACTGCGAGAGGAAGCTCACCTGATGCTGGTGCAGGTTGGTTTTCGGCAGGTAGATAAACAGCAGCAGCGCCTTGGCAAACGCGATGACCGCCAGGATGGCGAACGCACTTCGCCAGCCGAACGCATCGGAAATCAACGTACCTACTGGAATGCCGAACACCGTGGCGCAGACAATGCCGAAGCCGATCTTGGCGATGGCGCGGCCGGCGTATTCCGGCCCGACGATGTCCACCGCAGTCTCGCTGGCCAGGGCCCAGAACACCGGCAACCCCAGCGCCGGGACCAGCCGGGCAAACGCCATCACCCAGATGTTCGGCGCCAGCGCCGCCAGGGTGTTGGCCAGGCCGAACAGGATCAGCACCGAGATGAACAGCTTGCGCCGCTCGAAGCGGGCGAAATACGCCGTGAGGAACGGCCCGAAGGCGGCGACGGTGAAGGCGAACAGGGTGACCAGCAGGCCGGCTTGCGGGATGCTGACATCCAGGTCCCGGGCGATGGCCGGCAACAGGCCGACGATGACAAATTCCGTGGTCAGCACCGTGAAACCGGCGGCAGACAACAGAAGAATGGGCAACAGCATGCACAACTCCAGAAAAAACGACGACACCAGCGATAGCCCGAAGGCCCACTGGCAGAGATGAAATGAGGATGGCGAATGTTAACAGAGTGATAACGGATGCGGTTGCACGAACCTGCAAATTGCATTGCGTAGCCGAGCGGCAGTTCGTCACAGGTCTGAAGGATCGTGCCTACGCTGTGATAAAGTCCGCGCCCTGCAAAACGTAACACCCTGTGTTCATCGATCTTTCATGACGTCGATGGCGCGACCTTCTTCGGTTTCCTGCCTGTGGTCTGCCCCGCAGCAGCGGCGAAACCTTGCACTTATAAAAAAATACGAGATGCCGTTTTATGACCGCTTCATCCCCTTCTCTATTGCAACGCCTGAAACGCCTGAGCCTGGTCACGCAAATCGTGATCGGCCTGGTCGCCGGTATTGCCCTGGCCCTGTTCGCGCCTGAAACGGCGAAGTCCACCGCATTTATCGGCAAAGTGTTCGTCAGCGCGCTGAAAGCGGTCGCGCCGATCCTGGTGTTCGTGCTGGTCATGGCGTCGATCGCCAACCACAAGCACGGCCAGGAAACCCACATCCGGCCGATTCTGTTCCTGTACCTGCTGGGGACTTTCGCCGCCGCCGTGGTCGCGGTGGTTGCCAGCATGATGTTCCCTTCCAGCCTGGTGCTGTCGACCCACGACGTTGCGGTGACCGCACCGGGCGGCATCGGTGAAGTGTTGCAAAGCCTGCTGCTGAGCGTGGTCGACAATCCGGTCAGCGCCCTGATGAACGCCAACTTCATCGGCGTCCTGGCGTGGGCCATCGGCATGGGCATCGCCATTCGCCATGCCGGCAACACCACCCGCGAAGTGCTGGGCGACCTGTCCAATGGCGTGACCGTGATCGTGCGCCTGGTGATCAGCTTCGCCCCGCTGGGGATCTTCGGCCTGGTGGCCTCGACCCTGGCCACCTCCGGTTTCGGCGCCTTGATCGGCTACGCGCATCTGCTGGCCGTGCTTCTGGGCTGCATGCTGTTCGTGGCGCTGGTGATGAACCCGCTCATCGTGTTCTGGAAACTGCGCAGTAATCCGTATCCACTGGTGCTGACCTGCCTGCGCGAAAGCGGCATCACCGCGTTCTTCACCCGCAGCTCGGCGGCGAACATTCCGGTCAACCTGGAGTTGAGCAAGCGCCTGGGCCTGCACGAAGACACCTACTCGGTGTCGATCCCGCTGGGCGCCACCATCAACATGGCCGGTGCGGCGATCACCATCACCGTGCTGACCCTGGCGGCCGTGCACACCCTGGGCATCGCCGTGGACATCCCGACCGCCATTCTGCTGAGCGTGGTGGCGGCCATCTGCGCCTGTGGCGCGTCGGGCGTGGCGGGTGGTTCGTTGCTGCTGATCCCGCTGGCGTGCAGCCTGTTTGGCATCCCGAGCGAAATCGCCATGCAGGTGGTGGCGGTCGGTTTCATCATCGGCGTGTTGCAGGACTCGGCGGAAACCGCGCTGAATTCGTCCACTGATGTGCTGTTCACCGCGGCGGCTTGCCTGGGTGAAGAACAGAAGGCTGAGCGTCTGGCCTGACACATCCCCCTGTAGGAGCCCGGCTTGCCGGCGAAGGCTTACTTCAGATCGC
>NZ_JAXDEQ010000082.1:0-6549 GCF_035065025.1 Pseudomonas sp. YuFO8
TCAGCGGCAGGTGCAGGCCGTGGGTGTCGCCGGCGTAGGGGCGTGCCTGGCGGAGCCACATGCTTTCCTGGCCGAGCTTCCAGGGGTCGCGATCGAAGAGGAAGTTGACCTTGTAGCGGCCTTCGAGGTCGATTTCGGCGTAGGGATCGTTGGCTTTGCCGCTGGTGACGCGGGCCGGCAGGGTGCCGGCGATGATCGGTTTGGGCGGTACCGGCGGGCGGAAGCAGACCATTTCCGCGTAGGGGATGGCCTCGAAATTTACTTCGATGCTGCGGTCGCGGGCGGCGCGGGTGTGCAGGCCGGTGATCACCGCGCCGGGGGCAAAGGCCTGGGGCGCGCCGGCGATTTTCAGCACCTGGCCCGGCGCCAGGGTGGCGCTGCTGCTGGCGCCGCTGAGGTGGGTCTGATCGTTGAGGTAGCGTTCGTGGCGCAGGCGCGCGTAGAAAAAACCGCTTTCGCTTTGCAGGTCTTCGTCCTGGTCGAGGCGATCGCCGAGCACGCGATAGGGTTCGGCGTAGTGGTAGGCCTCGCCGTAGGTGGTGGTCGTGGTGGCGCGGGTCTGGTCGACTTCGCCATCGAGCCGGGCCCGGGCATCGCGGTGGTGATAGGCGCGGAAGTTGATGGATTTCTCCACCACCTGGTGACGGGTTTGCAGGCCCCACACGCCGTCCTCGCCGCTGGCGAAACCGGCCGGCGCACGCAACGGCAGCTTTACGCCGAACTGGTAGTGGCGCTGGTCGTCGTGGAATTCGACGACGTCGATCTGCAGGCGGTCGTCGTGGCTGAAGCGGTACCAGATGCCGACTTCGGCCAGCAGCCGTTCGATGAACGCCAGGTCGCTTTCACCGTACTGCATGACCTGCTCGCGGCGGGGGTATTCACGCACCAGCTGGAACAGGAAGTGCTGGCCAAGAAAGTCGTGGCGACTGCGCAGGATGTGCTCGACGATCTCCGGGACCGACTGCTGCTGGTACAGGCGGTACTGGCGGCCGTGTGCGAGTAGCGCCAGGCGCGGTTGCAGGGTGATTTCATAGCGAGCTTCGTCGCGGGAGCTGGACAGGCGCTGGAAGTTGTTGACCATGCCGTAGAGGCTTCGCAACGGCTTGTACTCGGGCGCTGGAAAGCCTGGGTAAGGTGGCCTTGGCGGCGAGGGGTACAGGCTGAAACGAGCGTCCTTGTTGAGCATCTGCTCGGCGCTGAGGTCCTGATTGGTGCAGGTGAATTCGATGCGATAGGTGAAGGGCTGGCTGAGGTGCTCCTGGCCTTCGAAGGCCAGGACGTCGAAGACAGCGTCGAATCGGTAGATGGTGAACTTGTGGCGAGTGTGGTCAAAGAAAATGCGCGGTGTGTTGGACAAAATCAGTCCTCCCTGGGCTGGATCGGCATACGGGGAGGCTTGGTTTTCCACCCTCGTTCAAGCACACGAGAGCTTTCAGGAATCTAATAAAGGATGGGATCGGACGCTTCCGATGAGCGCGTAGGATGCGTCCGAGATGGTTGCGTGCCGGATCTGTAGGATTTTTTGCGGGGTTGACGAAGGGAGGGACGCGGCGGTAATCCCACGGCATTCAAGCGTTTGGAGCGAGGGTTGTTCCGCCTCTATTGGCAGCGTTTTTTCGAGCAGTTTGCAGAGTGTTTAAAAGCCCATCAGGTTACTTCCCCAAAGCCACAGCGCCTTGCGTCGTCTCCTACGATTACGCCAGAATCCGCCGGCTTGTGCGCCTTGGGGCTGCTCGGTAACTTGATTCGTGTCACTGATGGTCAGTGATCGGGTTTAGTAGCCCGGCCAAGGTTGAAGCGGTGCTCGGCGAGCTGGCGGTGAGTCGGGCGCTGGATCGGATTGATCGGGCTGAATAGAAGATCAAAAGATCGCAGCCTTCGGCAGCTCCTACAGGGGGATGCGTTCACTTGGGAACAGGTCGGCTGTCAGGCCGCCATCGTCGGCAGGCCCCACAATAGATCGGGTACAGCCGCGAGAGACAGGTTGACTGGGAGGACGTCATCGCCGGCAGGCCGGCTCCCACAGTAGGTCGGGTGCAGCCGCGAGAGAGTGGTTGATTGGGAGGGCGCCTTCGCCGGCAAGCCGGCTCCTACAGTAGGTCGGGTACAGTCGCGAGAGACTGGTTGACTGTGAGGGCGCCTTCGCCGGCAAGCCGGCTCCTACAACCGGATAGACTTGACCGCTATAGCAGTACGGCGCGGATAAATGAGCCTGGCTGAATGCGGGTGAACCCGGAAGTCCTCTGCCGGTGGCCGGGTCCAGGAGTTTGGCCTTGGACAGCTGGTTGATCAGCGCTTGGCTGGGCTTTTCCGGTGGGACATTGGCCCGGCGTGCTTCAAGCCATTGAAGCTTGCCATCCCAGGCTGGAAGCTTCGCCGGGGGTAAAGGGACGATTTCGTTGATTTCGGGGACTGTGGGGTTCGCGTAGGAAGCTCTCGCGAGTATTCGCCAGATTTTTTCATAGCGTTCGGCGCGTTCAGGGTCTTCTTGTTGCCCGAGGTAGTACATCGTATTAGTGGAAGGATGACCTCGAAAAGCGTTCTTCAAGCGGCCTGCGGCGCTCTCATTGCCTCCGGCTACGCCCGTCTGCAGAATCTCGATTGCATCGGTGTATTTCCCTTCATCCCTCAGGTACATCGATAGCATGACGGCTGCGTCCCCATTGCCTTGTTCAGCGGCGCAACGGCGCATCTGACGGGCTACGTCTGGCGCGATATCGCTCGGCGCCAGCTTGTCGCCTACATATGCCTGGGCTTGGGCACTTCCCTGATCGGCGGCCTTGCGGTAATAACGTAACGCCATTTCTGAATCTTGCTTCAACCCAGCCGAACCCTGCTGCAAGAAGATTCCCACGAAGTAATATCCCGTGGCAACACTGGCTTCGATCAGTTGTTGGCTCAGGCGCAAGTGTTCATGGCCGTGAAGCTTGAAATGCTGACGCATCGCTCCATTCTGAAGGTTGATGTTGGCTTTGTAATGGCCGTTTTCGGCGGCGATGCGGTACAGCCGTTCGATCTCGACGTCGACGCTCTTGTCTTGCTTTAGCTGATTGTTCTTCTGCAACCAGCGGGCGTACTGGAACAGCACATCTGTTTCTGCTGAGGGGACAGGAGTTTTTTCGTGGGCGCAGGTAAAGGCGAAATTGGCCTTGATGTCGGTGAGCGGATTCACATGAGGGTCCTTCTTCATATAGGTAAAGGTACTGCGGCTATCACAAGCAGCCAGCAGCAGGCACCACAACAAGAGCATGCGGCGCATCAGTCGAGGTCCTTCAGGGTGGCTTTGTCGTAATAGAATTCCACGAGGGGAGCATAGGGCTCCCCGGTTTTCTTATCTTTCTGTCGATTTTTGTTTATTTTGATGATGTTCTGCCAAGCCTCGAACGCCTCATCCGCATCATCCTGCGCCCCCATCCCATTCGTATGCATATCCCACAACCGCCGCCGCAACGCCTGGGTCACGCTCGCCCACTCATGGGCAATGTTCAGCTCGCTATCAACCTGCATGCTGCGGGTGTTGATGTTGGCCGAGCCGTGGGTGGTGAACACGTCGTTGACGATCATCAGCTTGGAGTGGATGTACACCGGCATCCATTTGTCGCCCGCCTTCAAGTCGTTGGCGACCAACGAGCACACATGAACTTTCAGGTTGGGAATGTTCTCCGGAACAAGGGTGCTGTCCTTGATTTGCCGGATGTGCCAATCGAGTTTTTCCTGCCACTGGGCAAGCTCCTGATGCCCGACGCGATCGCTTGGCTCGGGCCGTGGCCGGGGTGGTGCGTTGGCTTTGACCTTTTCAATGCGTTGTAACTTCGTGACTTCGGGAATGGTGTCGGCGCGCCCGAGGCTTTCGAGCATGCGTTGGGTATTGACTGCGCCAGGGCCAAGGCCTTGTTCTGTGTCATTGGTGACAACGAACAGATGCAGGCTGCCATGCTCCACAGGATCACGCCCGGCTCTGGCCTGGCTGGCGGCGACGTCCTTGATCAGGGTAGCCAGGGGAGGCCAGCGGAAATACTGGTTCTCGATGTAGATAAATTGGGTCGCGTTGTTGACGGCTTGCAGGTAAAGCTTTTCGATATCCCGCTTGCCTTCCTGGGGTTGGGTGCGCAGCAGTTGAGCCAACTGCCGGGTGGCGCCGGGCAAGCATTGAAGTTGTGGCCCCACCTGCTTGGCTTGCCGTAGAGCGAGCAGGTCCTCGCCGGTTTCCTTGCGCCAGGCACTGGCGAAGTTGTGGTGCAGGTGTTCGAGAATCGGCCCGCTGACCTGGCTGGAAATATCCTGACGTGGCGTATCACCACGCGGGCCATGATCGGGTCTGGGCTTGCTGTTCCTGGATCGATTTAGCGCGGTATGCCTGTCAGTGTCCCAGTACTCGTCGAGCATGTTGTGGCCCATGACGAAACCGATGGCACGGTCTGGCAGCTCATAATCGACCAGCACCGTCTTTTGGTGGTGTGACGCTGTAAACCGCAGCGCTTGTCGCATATTGGCGCTGATCTGTGGGTCGAGACTTTCATATTTCACCCAGTGGGAAATTTCAGCTCGCTCTTTCCAACTGAAGCCGCGACTGACAAACAGCGGCAGGCCACTCGAACTTCGTTGGGCAGCCTCGAGGTCGGCGACTGCGCAATCGGCAAACCACTGCCGATCATAGGCATATTGGTTATCCGTGGAAGGTTGCATCGCGCGGTTGTAGATTCGGTACGGGCCTTTCCCGGGTAGATTGGCTTCACCCGCCCAACCCGCGCTGTTAAACAATATCTCCCAGCCCAATATCCGCACCTTGACGCCTTCCCGAGCCTTGGCCTTGAGCAGTTCACCGATGCATGGTGCATTGCCATCGCGTATGAAAAACATCGACGGCTGAAAACCCCAGCAGATGATGTCGACCGTTTTCGTGGCTTGGGCGATGGCAAGATGAACAGCCTTGAATGTCTCTTCGCCGTTGACCAATGGCTTATAGGTAGCCATCGCGGGGTGATACTCGGTATTGCACACATACCAGGGCGAACAGCAGGTGGCCTCTTGGGTGTGCTGAAGAGCGACCGGGGTAACGATGTCGGTTGGCCTCATGGTGTTTTCCCTTCCTGATCTTTGATTCCTTCCATCACCGCGGCGTACAGGGCCCGATGATCGGTGTGCGAGGTGGGCTCACTCACCTCGGCATTGGTTCGCGAGGGGTGGTTTTGCAAGCCGCGATTGGCCAAGTGCGCCTGTTCGGGATTGCGGTAGTCGGTGGGAACCGGAATCTGATAGGCAACTCCGTTGGCCATCACCAGCCGATAGGTTTGAGTAACAACCTGGTGGTCAATCAACAGTTGCCCGGTCTTGTCCAACACACCTCGCTTGAGTACTGCGCCGTCGGCGTACAGGGTGTAGGGCATGCCTGCCCAGCCTTCGCTGGAAGCGTTTGGGGTTTGCGGCACATTGAGTCGCAGAACTTGTTTGGACAGGCTTTGCGGATAATCCGGATGGGCGGCGGTCATGCTGGCCGGGCCGCTAAAGGCGAAGTGCGCGGCCTTGAGCTTGTGGTCGCCCGCCGTCCCCGATTCAATGCCGCCTGCATCGAGGCTGAGATAGCTGCCCCCGCCATTGAGGGCGATTTTCTTTTTCGCGGTGATATGGATTTCGTCTTCGGTGCTGGTAATCGACAGCCCGTGGCGAGCGAGCAGTTCCAGGGAGTCGTTCTGCGCCTGCACTGAGATCGGTCCCTGGTTGGCAAACAGCTTGATCCCCAGTTTGCGCACAAACAGGCTAAATCCCTGGCCCACACCCATGAACAAGCGCTTGACCACGCTGATGTCGGCTTCGCCGCCGGCGTTGAGCATCAGGTTGTCCTGCGCCGCCAGTTGCAGGTGCTCGCCACTGCTCAAGGCGATGCCTTGGGGCGCGCTGAGCAGGATCACCTGAGCCTCGAGTTCGTCGAGTTGCTCATGCAGCAGTGACAATTGGGCCTGCACATCGGCGGGATCGGCGTGAGCCGCCTGGGCGGCGCTGGACAGGCCTTGCAGTTGGTCGCCAGCCTGTTGCAAGCGACCCAGTGCAGCCTGCATGTCCAGCACCTGGCCCTGGGCTTTGGGCTGCAGGTCGGCACTGATGAACAAGCCTTTGCCTGCCCGGATGGCGCCGTGCCCATCCGTGCGCAACTCAAATCCTTCGCCACGCTTCTGCTTCTTGGCATCCACCAGATGCCCCAGATTCAACTGACTCTTGCCACTGTGCTCAGTACTGAGCTTGACGTGCTCTTCCCCGCGGTTGTCCTCCATGCGCAGCTTGTTGTTCGCCGGGGTGCGCAGCACGTTGCGGGTGTAGTCGCGTTTGCGCAGGGTCACGTGGTCCGGGTGGTCGCTGTCGTGCAGGGCGTGGGCGATGTACGGGCGGTCGGGGTCGCCCTGTTCGAAGGCGATGGCCACTTCGGTGCCGCAGATCAGCGGCAGGTGCAGGCCGTGGGTGTCGCCGGCGTAGGGGCGTGCCTGGCGGAGCCACATGCTTTCCTGGCCGAGCTTCCAGGGGTCGCGATCGAAGAGGAAGTTGACCTTGTAGCGG
>NZ_JAXDEQ010000083.1:0-6110 GCF_035065025.1 Pseudomonas sp. YuFO8
GGATGAACAGCGCTTCGAACAGGATCGCGAAGTGGTACCAGAACGCCATGGTGTTTTCACCTGGCAGTAGCTGGTGCAGGATCTGTGCGATACCGACCGCCAGGGTCGGCGCACCGCCGGCACGGGCCAGGATGGTGGTTTCACCGATGTCGTGGGCCACCGCCTGCAACGCTTCCGGGGTGATTGCAAAACCCCAGCTGCTGACGGTTTGCGCCACGGCCACCGCGTCGGCACCGACCACGGCCGCCGGGCTGTTCATGGCGAAGTACACACCCGGGTCGATCACCGAGGCAGCGACCATGGCCATGATGGCCACAAAGGACTCCATCAACATGCCGCCGTAACCGATGTAACGGGCGTGACCTTCACTGGCGAGCAGCTTCGGCGTGGTGCCGGAAGCGATCAGCGCATGGAAACCCGATACCGCGCCACAGGCGATGGTGATGAACAGGAACGGGAACAGACCGCCCTTCCATACCGGGCCAGTGCCATCGATGAACTGGGTCAGCGCCGGCATTTTCAGCTCCGGCATGGTCACCAGGATGCCGATAGCCAGGGCGACAATGGTACCGATTTTCAGGAAAGTAGAGAGGTAGTCACGGGGTGCCAGGATCAGCCACACCGGCAACACTGCGGCGACAAAACCATAACCGATCAGCATCCAGGTGATCTGGATACCGGTAAAGGTAAAGGCCTTGGCCCACACCGGATCAGCAGCGATCTGCCCGCCGAGCCAGATCGACCCCAGCAGCAACAGCACGCCGATCACCGAGATCTCACCGATGCGGCCCGGGCGGATGTAGCGCATGTAGATGCCCATGAACATCGCGATCGGGATGGTCGCCATCACCGTGAAAATGCCCCACGGGCTCTCGGCCAGGGCCTTGACCACGATCAGCGCCAGCACCGCGAGGATGATGATCATGATCAGGAAGCAGCCGAACAGCGCGATGGTGCCGGGGATGCGGCCCATCTCTTCGCGGACCATGTCGCCCAGCGAACGGCCGTTGCGGCGGGTGGACATGAACAGGACCATGAAGTCCTGCACGGCACCGGCCAGCACCACGCCGGCAATCAGCCACAGCGTGCCGGGCAGATAGCCCATCTGCGCCGCCAGGACCGGACCGACCAGCGGCCCCGCGCCGGCGATGGCCGCGAAGTGGTGACCGAAGAGTACGTGTTTGTTGGTCGGCACGTAGTCCAGACCGTCATTGTTGAGTACAGCGGGAGTGGCACGATTGGGGTCCAGCTGCATCACTTTGTTGGCGATGAACAGGCTGTAGTAGCGGTAGGCAACGAGGTAGATGGCGACGGCTGCGACGACGATCCACAGGGCGTTGATCGCTTCACCGCGGCGCAGGGCCACGACACTCAGCGCAATCGCTCCCAGGACAGCCACGGCAAACCAGGCGAGGTGTTTAGCCAGACGGGGCATAGGGGGTCTCCTGCCGACAGCTCGTGACTGCGGCGGTAATTTTTATAATTGTGTCCGCTGAGCGGAGCTGGCCCAATATCCGCGCATGGCGTCCACAAATAAATCCGCGTTACTACGTACTCGCCATCTACGTAGTTCTACGTAGACTCCAAAAATCTGCCGGCTGAAACGCAAACCCCCTGTAGGAGCTGCCGAAGGCTGCGATCTTTTGATTTTGATTTTTCAAGATCAAAAGATCGCAGCCTTCGGCAGCTCCTACAAAGAGCATTCCGTCCAGCAACGCTACAGGCCAAGCGTATCTTTGGCATATGATCCCCACCCCTCGCGCGGGCAGGAGTGAACATGCAGCTCAAACACAAGATCGTCGCCCTCGGCATTCTGCCGCTGGTGCTGGCCATTGCCGTCATCTGCGCCCTGGTGATTTCCCTCAACCGCCAACTGGGCGATCAACAGGCGCAGCTGATCGAAGACAGCATCCTGATGAGCAAGCGCGCGGAACTGAAAAACTACGTCGAAATGGCGAAGAGCCTGATCGAGCCGCTGTACGACAACGGCCAGGGCGATCAGCGCGCCCAGCAACAGGTGCTGGAAGAACTGCGCAAGCTCAGCTTCGGCATCAACGGCTATTTCTTCGTCTACGACCATGAAGGCCGCAGCCTGATGCACGCACGCCAGTCGGAACTGGTGGGCCAATACCTGTGGGACATGAAGGACCCCCACGGCCTGCCGGTGATCCAGGCGCTGCTCAAGAGTGCGCAATCGGGCGAAGGCTTCCAGCGCTACGCCTGGAACAAGCCCTCCTCCGGCCAGGTCACCGACAAGCTCGCCTACGTAGTGATGCTCGATCGCTGGGGTTGGATGCTCGGCACCGGCATCTACCTCGAAGACGTCGAGCGCGCCACCCAGCAGGCCCGTGCCGAAGTGGCCCAGGGCATCCGCAAGACCATGATGGCGATTGCCGTGGTGGCGCTGGTGGCGGTGCTGTTCGTGTTCGCCACCGGCATGACCCTCAACGTCAGCGAGCATCGCCTGGCCGACAAGAAACTGCAGCGCCTGACCCAGCGCATCGTCAGCCTGCAGGAGGAAGAGCGCTCGCGGGTTTCCCGTGAACTGCACGACGGCATCAGCCAGGTGCTGGTCTCGATCAAGTTCCAGTTCGAACTGGCCAGCCACTTGCTGGAAAACGGACAAAACCACGACAAAGGCTTGAACACGTTGAAAGACGCCACCGAGCGCCTGGGCGAAGCCATCGGCGAAGTGCGCAGTCTCTCCCATGATCTGCGCTCATCCTTGCTAGATACCCTCGGCCTGCCAGCCGCCATCGGCCAACTGGCTGCGGAATTCCAGCAGCGCAGCGGCTTGACCGTGACCTACGACGAAAATGAATTCGACTGCCAACTGGTCGACGGCGCCGCTGTTGCGCTGTTCCGCATCGTCCAGGAAGGCCTGACCAACATCGAACGTCACGCCCAGGCGAAAAACGTGTCCATCAGCCTGCGCGGGTGTGAACAGTCCGTGCGGCTGACGCTGGTCGATGACGGCATGGGGTTCAATGTTGCCCAGGTCGAACGTCGCCAGGCCGGCATTGGCTTGCGTAACATCCGCGAACGCGTCGAACATTTTGGCGGGCGTTTCGATTTGATCTCGATGCCAGGCAGAAGCGAGCTGGACGTACGGCTGCCGATGAAACCTGGCGCAAAACTACAAGAGTGAACCTTGCATGAACCTGCCCTCCCCGATCCGTGTCGCCCTGGTCGACGATCACTCCCTGGTCCGCGACGGCATCAAGGCGCTACTGGCCGTGATGTCGCCCCTGGAAATGGTCGGCGAAGCGGAAAACGGCGCCGAGGCCATCGAGATGGTCGGGCGCTGCCAGCCCGACCTGCTGCTGGTCGACATCAGCCTGCCGGACATGAACGGCCTGGAACTGACCCGCGTGCTGCGCACCCAGTACCCGTCGCTCAAGGTGCTGGTGCTGAGCATGTACGACAATTACGAATACGTCAGTGAATCGGTGCGCTCCGGCGCCAGCGGCTACGTGCTGAAGAATGCCCCGTCCCGGGAAATCATCGCCGCCATCGAAGCCATCTCCAGCGGCGGCACCTTCTACAGCGCCGACATCGCCCAGCGGCTGATCGCCGACAGAAACACCGACAACGAACTCACACCGCGGGAAAGCCAGGTGCTGGCGAAAATGGCCCAGGGCCTGAACAACAAGGAAATGGCCCGGGAACTGGACATCAGCGTGCGCACCGTAGAAACCCATCGCCTGAGCATTCGGCGCAAGCTAAACATCGACAAGCCGGCGGCACTGGTCAAGTACGCCCTTGATCACGGACTGATTTCCCGCTAACGCCACGAATCCACAAGGATCACCGAATCCTCCATTGACTACGTCAATAGTCACCATTAACTCAATGAAGTTCTCTTAAAAACTGTGCGGCGTAACATCAGCTCCATACCAACCAACAACACCCGGAGCACACGATCATGAAACGCCAAACCCTCCTCAGCATCGCTTTCTCGGTTTTTGCAGTTAACGCTTTTGCCGCTACCTCTGCTGCGCCTGTTGTGGCTGAAGGTGGCTCGGATCGTCTGATTGAAAGCCGTGTGGCTGAGGGTGGTTCTGACCGCCTGATCGAAAATCGTGTGGCTGCCGATGGTTCGGACCGTCTGCAAGGCAATACCGTCGCCTGACCCCATCGCTGCACCGCAGTACCCAACAAAAAGCCCGGCCTGATCAGCCGGGCTTTTTGTACCTGTGATAATTAGTCAGGCGTTGAACCTCGGATTCAGAGTTTGGCAATCGAGACTTCAGTGGATTTCACGAAGGCAATCACTTCGCTCCCAACCTTCAGTTCAAGGTCGCGCACCGAGCGGGTGGTAATCACCGAGGTGACAATGCCGGATGCCGTTTGCACGTCGATTTCGGACACCACTTCGCCTTCCAGAATTTCCTTGATGATGCCCTTGAACTGGTTGCGGACGTTGATCGCTTTGATGGTCATGTTGAGGCTTCCTGTCTGATGTCGACCCTTGCGGATGAAGGGGCAGGCCTCAAAGGTGCACTGCCTGCCACAACAACAAAAGGAATAAATAATTATCTATTTATATCATTTAGGAATATGAATTCCTCAGGCCAGACTTGGCGCCGTCTCATCGTTGCTGGCGCGATCAACATCCAGCAATACATCCAGAGTGGTGAGGAACAGGTCATGGCTCATGATGCCGGTGCACACCGTTGATAGCATCGGATTCCCGGTCTCGTCCTTGATGGTGACTTTCTCACTCCAGGCATTCAAATCGACGGAAGTAAGAGTCGACACCGGAGCTTTACGCCCGTCAACCTGCAGCGAAAAAGAGCGAAAAAGGGGACAGATTTATTTAGGGAAAAACGAAAAACGGTCCAAAATAAATCTGTCCCCTTTTCCGCTTATTCACTCAACAACTCTGTGCAACCTCCTTAAAAGCGACCCCTCTCAGGCCCTGCGACTCTACAGCATCTTTGAACACTTGACTGACATATAGAACTTGCGGATTTTCAGGAATGCGAAAAATCTCACTCTTGTAATTCTCGGGAATATTTAACACCGCTTTGTAAACTACATACCCACCCTCCCCCTTATCATAATCGGATTGATCAACATCAAATGCATCTGATAGAACCTCGGCAACAAATACTGCGACATCCCCCGCACGCGGCCCGAGCAACTTAACCGTAGGAAAAACCTGCAAAAAACCAAGCGCCTCATATGCTTTTTCAGAGACAACCAAGATAGGCCTGAAAAATGTAAAAAAATCAGAAAGTGCCGGTTTGTTTTTATCATCACTATTATATACAACGCGATAACACTGGTTTTCAGACTCCAAAATTGCGTCACCATATGCAAGCTTTGTAGCGAACTCCTGCAGACTTTCCACTTGATCCGCATCGACCAATGTTTTATATTTGTCATTTTGCGTTATTGAATAAATTTTCATAAGCCACCCAAATAATCCGGACCACTGAGCGTCCCGTGGACTCGTTAGTAATGTATTTCGGACTCTATCGATTGTCTTCAAAACCATCGGCTTACCACCAGCCTTATCTGCACTAATTATAAGCTGGTTAACATTCTCAAAATAAGAATTTGGATGCTTACCATTATGCAGGATCCCTGGCACGCTCGAGTCAACGTTATTACGATTAGGCAAAAACACTCCGTTGATTGCATCATCCACATGAATATCATGCTTTGCCAGGACCGCTCTCGCAGGAGCTGCAAGCTTGGCAGTATCACCAACGATGTGATGAGCAGCGGAGTTTGCGGGGCGGGGAGTTCCACTTTTTGTCATATTGTTGCTTAGCGCTTTGGAGCAAAGCCCCAATGGATCGATCCAACCAATAGCGCTATTAGCATATTGATACAGATTGACTCCGCCAGCTAAACCAATCGGATCCTGCGCCACAAACCGCCCCACCTCCGGATCGTAATACCGAAACGTGTTGTAGTGCAGCCCCGTCTCGCCATCAAAATACTGCCCCTGAAACCGCAGGTTCTGCTCGACATCATTGACCGCCAGCCTTTCAACCGAACCCCACGCCTTGTACGTCGCCTGCCAGACAATGCTCCCGTGCGCGTCAGTCATCTCCAACGGCGTACCAATCTGATCAGTGTGGAAGTAGTAAAGCTTC
>NZ_JAXDEQ010000084.1:0-6031 GCF_035065025.1 Pseudomonas sp. YuFO8
AAAGCCAAGTCCCCTTAGCATTGATCTTTTTACAGGAAATGCCCACTAGCAGAACTGCTAGTGTTTCAAAGCAACTAAAGACTCCTTTACGCATTTAACATCGGTAGAACTGTAAAACCTGACAGTAGCCACACTGGCCGTTTGAGCGTTTCATTGCTCCTTGGCAGTCAGAATTTGACGGCAGGGCAGGAGGGTAGCAATGGCCGAGCCAATCACAAGAACAATGGGGCAGGGCACCATCAACGCGATCAGGGATGTCAGGGTTGATACGATATCGGCCACTTTTGCCCTGGTCCTTCCCGATGACGGGTTCGGTTCCAGGTTGGCGATCCGTATTGGGCCCAATATCACGGCAGATGGAGAGGAGTGTTTCCTGGTGGGCGACAAGGTGAAGTACACCTTGCTGAAGGGGCCGGGGGAAGCGTTTCCCAAGGCACAGGACCTGGTGAAACTGCGAACGCTGCCCCGCTCTGTGTAGGAGCTGCCGAAGGCTGCGATCTTTTGATCTTGATCTTCTAAAAAGCAAGATCAAAAGATCGCAGCCTGCGGCAGCTCCTACAGGTCAGGCGCTCAATCGGGTGCGCAATTGCTTGGCCATGGCCTCAAGGTCTGCCATCGAGTTGCGCCCGATCAGCATCCAGGCATGTTGCATGTCCGCCCAATAGACAATGTTCATCCCGTGCCGGCGCTCCTGGGCGAAGTGCCGGCTGCCGCTGTTCGAATGGGTGACGCACAGCGCCATGGGGCCGTGTACCGGGTCGAGGTAGGTAATTTGGGCGATGACGACGCCGTCGTATTCCAGTACTTGCGCGCGCTTGAACTCGGCCCGGGGCAAGGCCAGTTTTGCCGGTACAAGGCTGAGGCTCAGGCGCGCATCGATCGTCTGCAGCTGCGCCCGTTGCGTCGCTTCGTCATTGGGCAGATGGTCGAGGGTTTCCGGCACGTATAGCACCATGTAATCCGCCACCAGCCCGCGCCAGCTATGGGTTTGCTGACTGCTCTGCCAGCCGAGGAACAAGCGATCGGCGACCACGCCGCCCGCCACCAGCCCGGCCGCCGCTGCCAGGAACCAGCGACGGCTGAGCGCTGGGCGGGCAGGCACGGGCAAGGTGTCGAGCATGGCCTGCAGGCGGTCCACCGGTGCCTGGCGAGCCACCTCGTCATAGGCGGCCTTGAAAGGCAGGCTGCTGCGGGCCAGCCATTGCAGGCGCAGGCCGAGCATCGGGTCCTGGGCAATGGCCGCGTCGATGTGGGCGCGCTGATCGGCGTCGAGCTGGTTGTCCAGGTAGGCCACCAATTGCTCATCCGAGGGTATCGCGTTCATCGACGTTCTCCGGTGGAAGGGTTGGGCACCGTGTGCAGTGGCGGATATTCGGCGAGTTTCGCCCGCGCGGTGGCCAGCCGGCTCATCACGGTGCCAATGGGTACTTGCAGGACTTCGGCAACTTCGCGGTAGGACAAGCCCTCGACGTATGTGAGAAATACCGTTTCGCGCTGGGCTTCGGGCAGCGCGTCGACGCGGCGGATGACCTGCGCCGCCAGTACGTGGGTCTGCGCCGCGTATTCACCGTCAAACGACAAGGCGCTATCGGGCTCGACCTGCCCCTGTCCCTGATGCACGCGACGGGTGCGGATTTCGTTCAGCCAGATCGAATGCAGAATGCTCATCAGCCAGCGGTCCATTCGGGTGCCCGGGGTAAATTGCGCCGCGCGTTCGAGCGCGCGCACGCAAGTTGCCTGCACCAGGTCTTCGGCGACGTGCCGTTGTCGCGACAACAGCAGGCCATAGCGCCATAAACGCGCCAGATGCTGGCCCAGTTCTGCCCTTATTTCCTGAATGCTGGCGATAGAGACCTCCGTGCGCCCGGTTGTCAGGTTTTCGATGAGTCGTTGATGGCTTCGGCCAGGTCCTGGTACTCCTCGCAGGTCGTGTTGCCGCAGATCGACCGGATCTGTTGCAGCTGTTCATGGGCGAGGTCCAGCCGGCCTTTTACCACATAGGCTTCGCCCAGGTATTCACGGACTTTGGCGTACTGCGGATCGAGCTTGACCGACTGCAGGTAATAACCGATGCCTTCGTCGGTGCGCCCCAGTTTACGCGTGGCGTAGCCGCGATAGTTCAGGGCCTTGGCGGTGTTGGGTTCCTTGAGCGTATCGAGCAGCGCCAGGGCTTCTTCGTAGCGCCCGTCCTTGGCCAGTCGATAGGCGTAATCGGTACGGTCGGCGTCCGGCACGAGCATGCTGGTTTGCTTGACGCACTTTTGCGCCTTGCTGTCGAACACCTGCCCTCGAGGGCACTGCGGTTTGGCGGGGGTATCTTCCTCGCCGTTGGCCCACGCCAGGGAAGCGGACAGCGCGACGGCAAGCACCAGCGGGGCAGTAACGATCGAGAAGCGGCGATTCATGGGCAATGCTCCGGGGCGGGACATCGAATGGACCGAAAACGTTGCGAAGGGCGGATCCCCCTCAAGCGAAACATAAACACCGCAGCGTGGACATTTATTCATTTTTTCCGGCGATTCTTGCAAGAAAAGTCCAAGTCGCCGGGCGCTATCAGCTCAGTAACCGAATCGGTTGTCCCGCCGACCAGGCTTGAATGTCTTCGATCATTTGCGCAAAGAATAGCTGGTAGTTTTGCTGGCTGACGTAGCCGACATGGGGCGTTGCCAGCACGTTGTCCAGGGTCCTGAACGGATGATATTCAGGCAAGGGCTCCTGCTCGAACACATCCAGAGCGGCGCCACCCAGGCGTTGTTTCTGCAGGGCCTTGATCAGTGCTGCCTCATTGACAATCGGCCCGCGGGCGGTATTGACCAGCAACGCGGTGGGCTTCATCCAGGCCAGCGCCTGGGCATCGACCAATCCCCGGCTGCGCTCACTGAGTACCAGGTGCACCGAGAGCACGTCGGCCTGTTCGAACAGGGCCTGTTTGCTGACGAGGGTCACACCGGCTTCGGCGGCGCGTTCGGCGGTCAGGTTTTCGCTCCAGGCGATCACCCGCATGCCGAATACCTGGCCAAACCGGGCAACCCGTTGACCAATGCTGCCCAGCCCCAGTATCGCCAGGGTCTTGCCGTGCAGGTCGCCCCCCAGGCCTTGCTGCCATTTTCCGGCGCGTAAGGCGTTGGCTTCCAACACCACGTTGCGGGTGGCCGCCATGATCAGCGCCCAGGTCAGTTCCGGCGCGGCATGCTTGTAGCTGTCGGTGCCACAGACCAGGATGCCCAGCGCGGCGGCGGCCTTGAGGTCAAGGGCGGCGTTGCGCATGCCGCCGGTGACCAGCAATTTGAGGTTCGGCAGGCGTCGAAGCAGGTCTTCGTCGAACCGGGTGCGCTCGCGCATCACGCAGATCACTTCAAACCCGCCCAGGCGCGCCGCCAGGCTGGCGTTGTCGGCAGGGTAGTCGTGGATGAACTCGACCTGGCCGATGGTCTCCAGTGGCGACCAGTCCACCACGCCGCGGGCCACATCCTGCCAATCGTCGATCACTGCAATCTGCACCGCCATCAGCCTTACCTCATCAAGGAACGGGATTGTGTTTGTCCAGCCAGCCCAGCAAGGCCTGGTGAAACTGCGCCGGTTCTTCCATCTGCGGCGCGTGGCCCATGCCGGGGAATTCAACCAGGGTCGATTGGGGTATGAGTTTCGCCACCTGTTTGCCAAGTACGTTGTAGTGGCCGATTTTCGCCTTGACCTCCGGCGACGCAATATCGCTGCCGATGGCGGTGGTGTCGGACGTGCCGATCAACAGCAGGGTTGGCATCTTCAGGTTGGGGAATTCGTAGTACACCGGCTGGGTGAAGATCATGTCGTAGATCAGCGCCGAGTTCCATGCCACCTGCGTATGTCCCGGGCCTTTGTTCAGCCCGGCGAGCATGTCCACCCAGCGATCGAACTCGGGTTTCCAGCGGCCACCGTAGTAGGTGGCACGCTCGTAGTTGCGGATACCTTCGGCACTGAGTTTCAGTTCGCGCTCGTACCATTGGTCCACTGTCCGATAGGGGACCCCGAGGGCTTTCCAGTCTTCCAGGCCGATCGGGTTGACCAGCGCAAGCTGTTCGACCTGTTCGGGATACTGCAGCGCGTAGCGGGTGGCGAGCATGCCGCCGGTGGAGTGCCCCAGAAAGGTGGCTTTCTGGATGCCGAGGGCCTTGAGCAGTTGCTGGGTGTTACTCGCCAGTTGCTGAAAAGTGTATTGATAATGGTCCGGTTTGCTGGACGTACAGAAACCGATCTGGTCCGGGGCAATGACCCGGTAGCCGGCATCGCTCAGGGCCTTGATCGAGGTTTCCCAGGTGGCGCCGCAGAAATTCTTGCCGTGCATCAGCACCACGCTGCGGCCGTTGGCCTTGCCATGGGCGGCGACGTCCATGTAGCCCATTTGCAAAGATTTGCCCTGGGACTCGAAGGCAAAATGCTTGACCGTGTAGGGGTATTCGAAGCCTTGCAGTTCGGGGCCGTAGGCCGGCCCTTCGGCTGCGATGGCGGGCAGGGCGGCGGTCAGCAGCAGGGCGGACAGCCAGCTTGAGCGGGTTAGGGGCATGGATGAACTCCGTTGAAAATCCGCCGATGCTGGACCGGCACGATTAGGGCGACATTAAACAGGCAACCGTCGCGGCACTTGGTTCAACCCATCCACCCCAGGGTGGCCAACGCCAGTACGCCATACCGGGCGCCCTTGGCCAGGGTCACGATCAGCAGGAAGCGCCCCAGGGGTTCGCGCATGACGCCGGCCACCAGGGTCAGTGGGTCGCCGATCACCGGCAGCCAACTGAGCAGCAGCGACCAGTGGCCGTAACGTTGATAGTGACGGCGGGCGTGTTCCAGATGCTTGGCGCTGACCGGAAACCAGCGCCGATCCTGGAAGCGCTCGATGGCGCGCCCCAGCCACCAGTTCACCAGCGAACCGAGGACGTTGCCCAGGGTTGCGACCGCCAGCAGCGACCACAACCAGTACCGATCGCTGAGGATCAGCCCGACCAGCAGGGCTTCGGACTGCAGGGGCAGCAAGGTCGCGGCTCCAAACGCCGCCAGGAACAAGCCGATGTAGACGCCGACAATCAATGGGCGGGGTAGTCCGCCACCACCACATCGGTACCGTCCTTTTTCAGGCCGATCACTTGATAGGCATCGCTCATGCCGTCCATTTCCATGCCCGGCGACCCCATTGGCATACCCGGGGCGGCAACGCCCAGCAGGTCATCGCGCTTGCTCAGGGCCAGCACCTGATCAGCCGGCACGTGGCCTTCGACGAATTTGCCGTTGATCAAGCCAGTGTGGCAGGACGCCAGGCGCGGTGGCACACCGTGTTGTTGCTTGAACGCGCTCATGTTGCTTTCGACGCGGTCCTCGACCTTGAAACCATTGGCCTCAAGATGGCTGATCCATTTCTTGCAGCAACCGCAATTGGCATCCCGGTGGACCTCGATCGGGATCAGGTCGGCAGCCTGGGCCAGGGAGGAAATGAACAGGGCGCCCAAGGCAGCCAGACGGAAATGGGTTCGCATGACAGAAGGGTCTCGGATTGCGCGCAAAGGAATACATTCTGACGGGTTTTTGCCGGCGGATATTCAAGGTTTGTTTCGAAGTGCTACAGAGCTGTACGGCCTCATAAGCTGTACGCATTCCTCTGTAGGAGCCGGCTTGCCAGCGAAGAGGCCCGATAGCGCGATGCAATATTCAAGGCCGCCTTCGCCGGCAAGCCGGGCTCCTACAGGTCCGCGGCGACCAGCGCAAACCATTGTAGGAGCTGGCTTGCCAGCGAAGAGGCCCGATAGTGCGATGCAATATTCGAGGACGCCTTCGCCGGCAAGCCGGGCTCCTACAGGTCCGCGGCGACCAGCGCAAATCATTGTAGGCGCTGGCTTGCCAGCGAAGAGGCCCGAAAGGTCGATGCAATATTCGAGGACGCCTTCGCCGGCAAGCCGGGCTCCTACAGGTCCGCGGCGACCAGCGCAAATCATTGTAGGCGCTGGCTTGCCAGCGAAGAGGCCCGATAGCGCGATGCAATATTCAAGGTCGTCTTCGCCGG
>NZ_JAXDEQ010000085.1:0-5180 GCF_035065025.1 Pseudomonas sp. YuFO8
CGAAGCGGTAGGTGGTGTTTTTACCGGAGCAATCCTGGAAGCGTTCGACCTGGGCCAGGGAGTTCCACCACAGGTATTTGGACTTGCCGGTTGCATCGATGATGGTGTGTGGCAGGCCGTCGTCGCCGTTGAGGTATTCGGTTTTATTGCCCAAGGCGTCGACTTCGGCGATCAAGTTGCCCTTGGCGTCATAGCGGGCCTGCCAGGTGCTGCCGTCCAGGAAAGTCGTTTCGGTGACCAACGTAGTGCCGAGGTGGTACTTGTATTTGATCTTGCGACCCAGTGGATCGGTTTCTTCAAGCAAACGCGAAAAGTCGTCGTACTTGAACCCCAACCGGTTGCCATCCGGCAGCTTGAGACCGGTCATGTTGCCGGCTTCGTCGAGGTCGATAGCGTACTGCTCACCGCCGAAGTCGCGAAAATGGATTCGTTCAATTACTAATCATTTTTAGCGTGAATTGTAAGAACGCGCTTGCACAGCATTTTTAGATTAAAGAGGAAAGTGGCTTAAGAAAACCTTAAGCCACTCTAGAGATAAAATTTTAAAGAACGGCACAAAACCCACTAGTTTTTAACTACCAACGAACAACCAAACACATCCATGAAATGCTGCGCCACCAGTACAACGGAGCGCTACACCGTTTACATACAAACATCAGAGAGCGGTTTTTTTCCACTTATCACCACTTTTTGTTTCTTTTTTCACTATCAGCCAACCATTTCCAGTATCTTTTAGAACAAACTTATATACAGCCTTTAGCCTAGCCATCTGCTCGACAACCACAGCGTAATTTTTACCTTCTTGAACAGGCTTGTTTATTACATCCCTCTCTGGATCATAAGTCGGAGGAGACCCACAACCGAGATCTACAAGCCTAGCCCAGCTTCGCTCATCTGACACAGAAAACCTGGTTAAAACCTTCTTAAGCTCGAGTTCATACTTTTTATCACAGTCAGAGGTATTTTTTTCCGCATCGATCAGGCTCATTTGCTCATCGCGAAAAGCCGTCTCCCAATCTCGCATTTCTGACATAAAGCCTTTCAACGCCTCAACCACCGAAACTTCTTTTTCCATAACAAACTCCTACCAAGCACAACAATACAATTGCGAACAGCAGAATAAAAACCAGAAATCCTTTGCCGTGGCGGAAGGTGGAGATCAGCTGACCAGTCACCGTTGAAGCGGCTGTGGATGATTGCTGCGAGATGAGTACTTCCCTAGTGTTTGGTTTGATAAAACACCGTAATCCAGACCGGTGTCAGTGAAAAAAGCGGAAAATGACAATCATTGTCCGCCTCGCTGTGCAGGTCATCGCGATCCCTGTCACAGCTCCTCTGGCCTTCGATTTTACAGGTCGATCTCAGATTCGCCCTTTGAACCCTCAACAAAAGCGTCAAACGAACTTGCGAGCCAACGATAGGCCTTTGCATGATTGGCGGCATAACTACTATTCGGATCAAAGGAATCAGTTGCGTAAAAACACACATCACCATCAGGCAAATCCAGACAGAAAAAATTACCACCATCGTCAGTCGCAAACGGCAGCAATGTTTTAGGTATCACATTTTTAGAGGTCATCACTGCATAACAGCCGCTTAAATATTTGTCTCTGCAGCATCAAAAGCACCACTAGCTGCAACTGCTTTAAATTTCTTTATTCGAACAGGCTCATATTCATCACCACTGTCCCACCAATCTCTATCTGCTACCCCACCGTCATGAGCTAAATAAAAAATTCTAAAACCTTCAGGTAACGTATGCCCGACTTCGTTTTCCAGCGACTCTAGATCAGAACTAGCCACTTTCGGATCGGATTTCGACATCTGCAGTACACCCATCTATCCCCCCCCGCAAACAAGCCTTCTTTCATTCAGCTCCTGTATGTACTCAAACAATGGAGAAATCCCAATCATCAGTTGAAGCATCATTTGAAAGCTTCGGAAGCTGCCCTACGGACGTAAACTCCAATTCATAACCCAGAGAAACAAATGGGTCATTGAGCCCCTTAAAACCACTAATACTTAGATCATATAAGCCATTCTCAACATCTAGATAATCATTATTTCCTAGACCATCAACACACGCATCTCTATAACCCAGAAAAAACTCACTATCCCAATCCATAAGCGCATTCAAATCTGCAACAACAACCAACCCAGAAACAACTTTCAGCGGAATCCCAGAATAACAAAATTTATTTACCGAATCACTAAAGCTTGACTTTTGCCCTACCCCCTTTAAAAAAATACTGTATTCCATCTCCGGAATTTGATAGAGGGGAAAAACAACCCCTTCTTCCACCGCGCGCAACCCAAGCTTTTCGCTATTCAAAAAGCAATCTAACAAGTTACTGGAAGTTATACCATTATTTATTATAAAGTCATTCAACGCGACCGGATCAAAAACAACCATCCCAGGTTCAAATATCTCGATTTTTGCTATATTCTTCATGCACAACCTCCCGCCGACTTTAGATTAGACCCTTTACCAACAGACTTTTTCAATGCATCCCCTATGGTAATATTTTCAGCAAGCACCTGACCTGCTCTAGGTATTTTCAGCGTGCCTTTTTGAGGAAATCCTTCATAAGCTTTGTTTAATTACCTACTAATTCATCAGAGGTGCCGGAGAACTTTTTGTTGAATGGCACCCCCTCTTTTTTAATTGCCTCGTGAAATTCTTTGTGAAGTTCATCTGACCCGGCTACCTCATTTGGAAACCATGATGGCGAGTCCAGTTTTGTTCCCAGTTCCGGAAAACCATGGGTATTGGCATGCGCCCGCGGGAATGGGTGGTGTCCCATTCCATCAGGTTTGAGGGGCTTCCAAAACGCCATCCAACCCCAAGGATCAATCCATCCATAAGGGTTTGCTGCGTAGTGATATAGATTCGTCCCACCACTAAGCCCAATCGGATCCTGCGTAACAAACCGCCCCACCTCCGGATCGTAATACCGAAACGTGTTGTAGTGCAGCCCCGTCTCGTCATCAAAATACTGCCCCTGAAACCGCAGGTTCTGCTCGACATCATTGACCACCAACTTTTCAACCGCCCCCCACGCCTTGTACGTCGCCTGCCAGACAATCTGCCCTTCACGGTCAGTCATCTCCAACGGCGTACCAATCTGATCAGTGTGGAAGTAGTAAAGCTTCCGCTCCTCACCTTCCGCCTGGTCGACACGCGCCAACGGCGCGTAACTCCCCGGCTCATAGAGATACAGACTGCTCTGCCCCGGACGCTCTTCGCGCAACATCCGCAAGCCTTGCCACAAAAAGTGCTTCTGCTCGGTCTTGCCGTTGACCTCTGAAACCTTACCAACCCGCCGCCCCAGGCTGTCATACCGATACGCACCGGTACTCTCCAGCTTGCCATTCACCAACGTCTCAGCCCGCACCAAGCGATTTTCACAGTCATACACAAACATCTGCAGCGTGCCCATACCGCTACGTTTTTCAACCAGGTTGCCCCACGCATCGTAGGCATATTCCTGATCCCGCCAGCGCTTCAGGCGGTTGTCTTTGACGTGGTCAAACTGGCTGGTGTTGAAGTTCAACCGGTTCGCCGCAGCGTCGTAGCGGAATTCTTCGCTGTCGATCAACTGGCCGGTGTCGCGGCTGTGCAACTGGCCGTTGGCTTCGTACTCGTACTTGATCTCGCCGCGCAGTTTGTCGAGGGTGCGGGTCAGTTCGCCAGCCGGGTCGTATTGGTGACGGCGGTGAATCGGGTTGTAGGCGTGCTCGACCAGCAGGTCGGGCTGGATGCCGGGGTTGTGCAGGCGCGAGAGTTTTTCCGCCGGCAGGCGCGAGGCGAACTGCCAGCTCTTGCGGCCCATGGCGTCGTAGCCGAAGCAGCTGGTGAGCGTGCCCTGGGTGCGCAGGACTTCGCGGTGCAGGTCGTCGCGCTCGATGTCGCTGATCAATTGTCCATCGAGGTTGAGTTGGTGCAGGTGGCCGCTGCCGTAGTACAGGTGATTGAGGTGTTGGGCTGATGCCAAGGAGTATTTTCTAGAAGTTCATCAGCACAAACCCTAGATCAGCGCCCCAACTAGTTATCGAACCGAATCAGATGTCGATATCTAGCTAAAACACTCTCGTATTTGGCAGCTTTTACCTCTTTCAGAACAACCTCATTTTCTTTTTCGAGTTTCTCTTTCAGATCTTTCACCGAATGGCTCAACCCTAATCCTTTCTTGATTTCCAGAATTTCTTGCAAAGTGGCTTTAGCTTTACCTATTGCCAAAATACTTACGGAGTCCGGCAATTCGTTGCCATCTTCAAGGACATACGCTACCAATTCTTCAACTGAGAAAAATATTTCCGCATCGTCTAAAAATGGATCACCAGAGCCTATGAGATAAAATTTATCTTCGGCAGATCTATCGATCAGAACAAGCCTGCCACCAGAGTCATCACCCACCAAAAGCTGCCCTGGAAAGTCCTTGTCTATATCATATGTTTTATTGCGCTCAGCTATTTCCTCCGTCGAATAAATCAGCACTTGATCATCAAGCAAGGCTCCATTATAGAGAGCCCAAAACCTGGCAACCCATACATCCTCATCGACCCCCAACAAGCGGACCGCTTCATTAATCATCGCTGCCGACGCAGGCGGATTTACTTCTGTATAACTTAGAGTCATTGAAACGCCCCTAATGAGTCAAAATATTTATACGATCTACTGGCAGCCTTTTTCGCAGCGCCAGGATCAACGCCAGCGTCAATTAATTCTTTGTAGGCGACACCAAACTCTTCCTTAATCGTTCCACCAAACCCAGAAATTCGCCGTCTAGTTCGCTGAAGCGATGAGATAATCGCATGAGGTTCTCCCGAAGAGCTTTTTAGAAGAATAGCAGGCGCCTCGTTTCTCTTATACCCTGTGACATTTCTTTTCGCCCACTCATCTTGGATAAAATGGTGTGACTGAACTAGTTTATCTTCCGAAATATTTTTGTGGCCCGATGCCCTATTAACACCAGGAGACAGGTTACCGTGGGCATCAACATCACCAGCTTTGTAGCCACCGGGACGATTGCAACTCCACCCCCACGGATCGCTCCAACCTATGGAATTAGGAGCGTATTGATACAGGTTTTCCCCGCCAATCAACCCAATCGGATCCTGCGTAACAAACCGCCCCACCTCCGGATCGTAATACCGAAACGTGTTGTAGTGCAGCCCCG
>NZ_JAXDEQ010000086.1:0-3978 GCF_035065025.1 Pseudomonas sp. YuFO8
GCATCCTGCTGACCTTCATGTTCCTGTGGAACATGCTCGGCGCGCTGATCCTGATCCCGGCCCTGTCGTACTTCCTGCTGCGTGAACGGGCACCCCAGCCCGGTTCTGTCGCGGCAACCGAGAACACTGAATCCACTGAACGTCCTGGCATGCCGCATGCCGTGACCACTTCCGAGTAAGCCAAGATGTCTGATTACAAAGCTCCCCTGCGCGACATGCGCTTCGTACTCAACGAGGTTTTCCAGGTGTCCCGGCTCTGGGCCAGGTTGCCTGGCCTGGCCGAGGTGATCGATGAAGAAACCGCCGCCGCGATCCTCGAAGAAGCCGGCAAGATCAGTGGCGAAGTCATCGCCCCCTTGAACCGCGCCACCGATGAGCAGGGCTGTACCTGGAGCAAGGGTTCGGTCACCGCGCCAGACGGTTTCGCCCAGGCTTATCAAGCCTTCGCCGAAGGGGGTTGGGTGGGTGTCGGCGGTGATCCGCAATACGGCGGCATGGGCATGCCCAAGGCCATTTCTGCCCAGGTTGAAGAGATGGTCAACGCGGCCAGCCTGTCGTTCGGCCTGTACCCGATGCTGACGGCCGGTGCCTGCCTGTCGATCAAGGCCCATGCCAGCGAAGAGCTCAAGGAGCGTTACCTGCCCAACATGTACGCTGGCACCTGGACAGGTTCGATGTGCCTGACCGAGGCCCATGCCGGTACCGACCTGGGCATGATCCGCACCAAGGCCGAGCCCCAGGCCGATGGCAGCTACAAGGTCAGCGGCAGCAAGATCTTCATCACCGGCGGTGACCACGACCTGACCGAGAACATCATCCACCTGGTGCTGGCGCGACTGCCGGATGCACCGGCGGGGCCGAAAGGCATCTCGCTGTTCCTGGTGCCGAAAGTGCTGGTCAATGCCGACGGCTCCCTGGGCGAGCCTAATTCGCTGTCCTGCGGTTCCATCGAACACAAGATGGGCATCAAGGCCTCGGCCACTTGCGTGATGAACTTCGATGGCGCCACCGGCTACATCATCGATGCACCGAACAAGGGCCTGGCGGCGATGTTCACGATGATGAACTACGAACGCCTGGGCGTGGGCATCCAGGGCCTGGCCCAGGGCGAACGTTCCTACCAGAACGCCTTGGCGTACGCCCGTGACCGCCTGCAGAGCCGTGCGCCCACCGGCGCACAGAACAAGGACAAGGCCGCCGACCCGATCATCGTCCACCCCGACGTGCGCCGCATGCTGTTGACCATGAAGGCCTTGAACGAGGGTGGTCGCGCGTTTTCCAGCTACGTCGCCCTGCAACTGGACATCGCCAAGTTCAGCGAAGACCCGACCGAGCGTTCCCGCGCCCAGGACCTGGTGGCCTTGCTGACCCCGGTGGCCAAGGCGTTCCTCACCGACATGGGCCTGGAAACCACCTTGCACGGACAAATGGTGTTTGGCGGCCACGGCTTCATCCGCGAGTGGGGCCAGGAACAACTGGTGCGCGACGTGCGCATCACGCAGATCTACGAAGGCACCAACGGCATCCAGTCCCTGGACCTGGCCGGGCGCAAGATCGTCGGCAGCGGCGGGGCGCTTTACCGCCTGTTCGCTTCGGAGATCCGCGACTTCACCGCCAGCGCCAGCACTGACCTGGGCGAGTTCACCCAACCGCTGAACGCCGCCGTGGACACCCTCGACGAACTGACCGCGTGGCTGCTGGACCGGGCACAAAACAACCCGAACGAAATCGGCGCCGCCTCGGTCGAGTACCTGCAGGTGTTCGGCTACACCGCCTACGCCTACATGTGGGCGCGCATGGCCAAGGCCGTCATGAGCGGCGATGCCGAGGACGATTTCTACATCAGCAAACTGGCCACCGCGCGTTTCTACTTCGCAAGGTTGCTGCCGCGTATCCACTCGTTGAGCGCATCGGCCAAGGCCGGCAGCGCCTGCCTCTACGAGCTTCAAGCCGATCAGTTCTGATCGAAAGGACAAGGAATCTTTATCATGATGGCGACAAAAATAATTCCACCCGCCGACGGCGCCTACGCCTATCCCTTGCTGATCAAGCAATTGCTGCTGTCCGGGGTGCGCTACGAACCGGGCCGGGAAATCGTCTACGCCGACAAGCTGCGCTACAGCTACCAGACCCTCAACAAGCGCATCCGCCGCCTGGCCAATGCGCTGACCGCGGCCGGGGTCAAGGCCGGGGACACCGTGGCCCTGCTCGACTGGGACAGCCACCGTTACCTGGAATGCTTCTTCGCCGTGCCGATGATCGGCGCGGTGCTGCACACGGTGAACATTCGCCTGTCGCCGGAGCAGGTGCTGTTCACCATGAACCACGCCGAAGACGATGTGGTGCTGGTGCATGACGATTTCCTGCCGCTGGTGGAACAGATCCAGGATCGGCTGACCACGGTCAAGGGCTTCATCCAGCTCACCGAAGACCAGGCGAGCGACACGTCGTTGCCGGTGCTGGGCGAGTACGAGCAGTTGCTGTCGCAGTGCCCGGACCAGTACGACTTTCCCGATTTCGACGAGAACTCGGTGGCGACGCTGTTCTACACCACCGGCACCACCGGCGACCCCAAGGGCGTGTATTTCACCCATCGCCAACTGGTCCTGCACACCCTGAATGCCGTGGGCTCGTTGGGCGTCTACCAGGGCGCGCCACTGCTGCGTTCCGACGACGTGTACATGCCGATCACGCCGATGTTCCACGTGCATGCCTGGGGTGTGCCTTACGTCGCGACCCTGATGGGCATCAAGCAGGTGTACCCCGGCCGCTACGAACCCAACAGCCTGGTGCGGCTGTATCAGGAGGAGAAGGTGACTTTCTCCCACTGTGTGCCGACCATCCTGCAGATGATCCTCAACTGCGAGCAAGGCAAGTCCGCCCGTTTCGACGGCTGGAAAATGCTCCTGGGCGGCAGCGCGCTGCCCCTGGGGATTGCCAGCGAAGCCAGTGCCAAGGGCATCGTGGTACACGCCGGCTACGGCATGTCCGAGACCTGCCCGCTGCTGTGCCTGACTTACCTGCGCGACGAAGACCTCCAGCAGCCCATGCAGGCGCAACTGCCGACGCGCATCAAGACCGGCACGCCGGTGCCGATGGTCGACCTGAAGATCATCGATGCCAGCGGCAATGACGTTGCCCATGACGGCGAGTCCCTGGGCGAGATCGTGGTGCGTGCGCCCTGGCTGACCCAAGGCTATCTGAAGGAGCCGCAAAAGGGCGCCGAGCTGTGGCAGGACGGCTGGCTGCATACCGGCGACATGGCATCCATCGATCCGTTGGGCGGCGTGGAAATCAAGGACCGGATCAAGGACGTGATCAAGACGGGCGGGGAGTGGATCAGCTCGCTGGAACTGGAAAGCCTGATCAGCGAACACGAGGCGGTGCTGTCGGTCGCGGTGGTCGGCATTGCCGATGAGCAGTGGGGCGAAAGGCCCATGGCGCTGGTGGTCTGTGAACCGGGCCAATACCTGGATCGCAAGATCCTCGAGGCGCACCTGCAAGGGTTTGTGGAGCTTGGCCGCATCAACAAATGGGCGATCCCCAAGCAGTTCAAGTTCGTCGCCGAGATCCCCAAGACCAGCGTCGGCAAGATCAACAAGAAGCTGATCCGCGAACAAGAGTTGGCCTAGGGTTTTGCGCTCAACGCAAAAAACATTGTAGGAGCTGGCTTGCCAGCGAAGAGGCCCGAAAGATCGATGCAATACTCAAGGACGCCGTCGCCGGCAAGCCGGGCTCCTACAGGTCCGAGGCGGCCACGGATTCACGCGCTACGCAACCCATTGTAGGAGCTGGCTTGCCAGCGAAGAGGCCCGAAAGATCGATGCAATACTCGAGGGCGCCTTCGCCGGCAAGCCGGGCTCCTACAGGTCCGCGGTGGCCACGGACTCACGCGCTACGCAAAACATTGTAGGAGCTGGCTTGCCAGCGAAGAGGCCCGAAAGATCGATGCAATACTCGAGGGCGCCTTCGCCGGCA
>NZ_JAXDEQ010000087.1:0-3956 GCF_035065025.1 Pseudomonas sp. YuFO8
GGCATCCATGCCGGTTTACCCACTGCGCAGAACCTCCACTCGGCCTCTCGATGGGGCAAGAAAATCAAGATCAAGATCAAGATCAAGATCAAAAGCCAAAGCGAAAAACCAGCCGATTTTAAGGTTGCAGGGTTCCCCAACCATAGAATCTCCCACAGCGTTTTAAGCGAAGAGCAGCTGCTGAAAGCTTGACTGGCAACAGAGTTTCTACAGGTTGGAGGGTGTTCCTGCCTGCTCGGCAAACCACTGCAAGATCGCCCCGCACGCCGGATGCGCGGCCGATGACGGCTGCAGGCACAGGGCGTAAATCCCCCGGGTCTTCAACGGCTCGCCAAACGGAATGACCAGCACGCCGCGTTCGATCGACTCGCCCGCCAGGGTCATGTCGGTCATGGCCACACCCAGCCCGCGGGCGGCGGCATCCAGTGCCAGTTCGTCGAGGTTGAAGGGAAGGTGGCGAAACTCGTCCAGTGACCTGCCGCCATTGGCGGCCAGCCAATACCGCCAGTCGTTCCTGTCGCTCGAACGGTGCAGCAGCGCAAAGCCGGCGAGATCCTCCTGTGAGGCCAGCGCCAGTCCGGGCGCACACACCGGCACCAGCGCTTCCTCGAACAGGGTCAGGCAATCCGGGGCAGCGGACGGTTCGGGCAGGTAGAGGATGTAGGCGTCGCTGTCGCTGGCCGGTTCCACCACCTCGGTGGCGACGGTCTCGATCGCCAGCGATACCTGCGGATGATGGCGGTAGAAATCATTCAGCCGGGGCAACAGCCAGCGCACTGCCAGGGACACGTGCATGCGGATGCGGAACGGGCGCTTTTGCGGGGCGATCCGGTCTTCGAGGGCCTTGAGGTGTTCAAGGATGTGCCGCGCACTGGCGAGCACCTGTTCGCCTTCGGCTGTGAGCTGCAGGCTGCGGCTGGTCCTGAGGAACATCGAGGTGCCGAAGTGACTCTCCAATTGCTGGATTTTGCGGCTCACGGCGCTTTGGGTCAGGCACAGCGTTTGCGCGGCCTGGGTGAAGCTGCCCGAATCCGCGACCTCGACCAAGGCCTGCAGGCCCTGGAGCGAGGGCATGTGGCGAATGTTATCCATGCGTTTTCAGAATACCTGGATGATTTAATAACGTTGGTTGCCGATGCAATGTCCCTTTAGATTCTAGTCATAGCGGCCGTTATCTGAAACCACCCATGCAAATACCGCATGGGGTTTGCGAGAGGCCGGCACAACGACAGTCTACGAGGTGACGCATGGAAAACGTATGTGGCTGGATTGCGCAAGCCGGGGACAGCCCGTTGCGCGATCCGCTCAAGGGCACGCAGCAGGCCGATTGGCTGGTGATCGGCGCCGGCATCACCGGGCTGAGTGCCGCTCACTCGCTGGCTGAACTGCATCCCCAGGCACGCATTGTGCTGGTCGACCGCCAGCGCGCGGCGCAAGGTGCATCGGCGCGCAACTCTGGGTTCGTGGTCGCCCACGAACATCCCGGGCATGCCGAGTTGCAAGGCACCCCGGGATTCGCTGGCTACCAGGCCGATACCGCAATTGGCCGTACCGCCAGCGACGAGGTGCGCAAGCGCATTGCCCGGCACGGCATCGAATGCGATTTTCGCGAATCGGGCTATTTCTTTGCGGTCAGCGATCCGCGCAAGTTGACCCAGGTCGAGTCCAAGCTGCAGACCTTGCGCGCCGTAAGCGCCTCAGCAGAGTTTCTGCAAGGAGACCGGTTGCGCCAGAAGTTGGGAACCCGGCACTACCAAGCGGCGATCTGGTGCGGCAATGGCAATGCGCTGCTGCAACCGGCGAAATACGTCAAAGGGCTGCTCGATGCATTGCCGCCACAGGTGACCCTGTTTGAAAACACCGAGATCAGCGGCCTGCAGCGCCTGGACAATGGTCGCATCCGCGCCAGCGGCGCCCAGGGTTGCATCGAGGCGCGGCAAGTGCTGGTTTGCCTCAATGCCTTCATTCCCCGTTCAGGCATCAGTGACAGTGGCACCTTCGCGATGGAACTCAGCGCCAGCCTGACCCGGCCCCTGAGCGACGAAGAATTCCAGGCCCTTGGCGCCGTCGAGCCCTGGGGCGTGCTGTCGACCCGCCCCCTGGGGGCCACGGTGCGCCTGACCCCGGATCGCCGGGTGATGATCCGCAACACCGCCGAATACCGCGCCCACGACTTGTCGCCCGGCGAACTGGCGACCCGGCGCCAGCACCATGTCCTGGGTTTGCAGCGTCGTTTCCCGATGTTGGGCGCGCAGGACATCCAATACACCTGGACCGGCCACCTCAGCGCTTCGCGCTCCGGGCAGCCGTATTTCGCCAAGGTCGAGGAGGGCGTGTTCGCCGTGGCCGGGTGCAACGGCTCCGGCGTGGCGCGCGGCACGTTGTGGGGACGGCTGCTGGCGGAGCTGGCGTCGGGCATCGACTCGCCGCTCCTGCAATCGGTCAAAGGCCGCGCCCAGCCCGGCTGGCTGCCGCCCAAACCCTTGCTCGATATCGGTGCCATGCTGCGCATGCGCGTAGAGACGGCCCGGGCCAGAAGCGAAATCTAGAACACCGCCTTTCACATACAACAAAAGCACTTCAACACGAAGGTGATCGAACATGCGCGTCAATACTGTTTCCCTGGTGGCACTGCTCTCAACGTTGAGCGCCGCCGCCTACGCCGATGAAACCGTGAACATTTCCAACTGGAACGGCTACATCGCCGACGATACCCTGGCCACGTTCACCAAAGAAACCGGGATCAAGGCCACTTACGACATCCATGACAGCAACGAAGTGCTGGAATCGAAGCTGATGACCGGCAATACCGGGTATGACGTGGTCAGCCCGTCGAACCATTTCCTCTCGCGCCTGATCAAGGCCGGTGCCATCCAGAAGCTCGACAGGAGCCAGCTCCCGGGCTGGAGCAACCTCGACCCGGTGCTGATGAAAAAGCTCGAGGTCAACGACCCCGGCAACCAGTACGGTTATCCCTACATGTGGGGCACCGCGGGCATTGGTTATAACGTCGAGAAGATCAAGGCGATCTTCGGCAACACCGACGTGACCCGATCCTGGAGTCTGTTTTTCGATGAAGCCAATATCAGGAAGCTCAGCGAATGTGGCGTGGCGATCATCGACAACCCGACGCAAGTGCTGCCGATCACCCTCAACTACCTGGGGTTGCCGCCCCACAGCCACGAGCCGGCTGACTACAAGAAGGCCGAACAGGCGCTGCTGAAGATCCGGCCTTACGTCCAGTATTTCCACGCCTCCAAGTACATCAGCGACCTGGCCAACGGCAACGTCTGCGCGGTGATCGGCTTCAACGGCGACATCGTGCAGGCAGCCGCCAGCGCCAAGGAGGCGAAAAACGGCATCGACATTGCCTATTCGATCCCGGATGAGGGCTCGACGTTATGGTTCGACATGGTGGTCATGCCCAAGAACGCGCCGCACCAGAAGAACGGCTACTCCTACATGAACTACCTGCTGCAACCGCAGGTCATCGCCAATATCACCAACAGCATCCATTACGCCAACCCCAACAGCGCAGCGGACGTTGATGTGGTGCCGGCGGTGAAGCAGGACCTGGCGATCTACCCGCCCAAGGCAGTGATGGACAAGCTGTTCACGGTAGAAGACCTGCCAGCCTCCATCGCCCGCTTGACCACGCGGCTGTGGACCAAGTTGAAGACCAATACCTGATTGCTGGCAAGCCAGCTCCTACAGGATTTGCGGGGAGCATGTTGAATGGGGCATTACGCGCATCTGTAGGAGCCGGCTTGCTGGCGATGCGATGGTGGCCGTTACGCCGTCATCGCTGGCAAGCCAGCTTCTACAGGATTTGTGGATGCTGTTGGATCTGGGGCATTACGCGCATCTGTAGGAGCCGGCTTGCTGGCGATGCGATGGTGGCCGTGATGCCGCCATCGCTGGCAAGCCAGCTCCTACAGGATTTGTGAATGCTGTTG
>NZ_JAXDEQ010000088.1:0-3383 GCF_035065025.1 Pseudomonas sp. YuFO8
CGGTACTTGGTCTTCTGGTTTTCCTGGAATTCATGAAAATGAAATGAGTCGATTTTCTTTTCCGGAATTACCGTGACGCCGCCGCCCAGATTGACCTTGAACGTTTCACCGGTGTAAAGCGACAGAATGCGGCTGGTGGGGTGGTACTGTGACAATTGCAGGTTCCAACCTTTGCCGAACCCGCTGTCGCTGGGATTAAGCGGGTTGAAGTTGAGTTGCAATGGAACGACCGGGCCACACAGATTGTTAGCCTTGAGTTCAGGCAGTGAAATGGCACAGGTATATTGGCCGGTGCGCGGATCGACCTGGCCTTGCATGTAGCTCATGAAATTGAAGGCATTGGAGTGAATGGTCGTAGATGTCGACATAGTCATTATCCCTAAAAACAATAGCGTCACGAATATTGATAGGAGCTCTCGCGTTAAACACTTTCAATCCATCAGGATGTAATTCTTAACCTATCTCGACTTGCCCCATCGAAACCGATCCTCACACTGTGTTGCGTCCCGTACTTATCATGGACAATAAGACTCAAATTCGAGCTGAAATCATTTTTCACATACTGCTCGTATCTCCAGTACTCTCGGCGATGCAGGCTGATCAATACCTCACCCTGATTGACAGGGTATAACGGGTTCACGACTTGAGACGGTAATTCCCCGCCCAAACGCCGCCAAAGAATCTCATCGAAGTGCAAAATCTGACGACCTTGGTCATCTTTGTCATTGGGCAACGCATACCCGGTAATACTGTGAACATCCTCAAGCATGGTTTCACTTTCCCATCTGACCATACTTGAGTGCCCGTCAAACTTAACGCTATGTATAGCCACCTGTGCATTATCGATACGTAATTTCATCGAATAATAATCAATGGTACTCAAATCAACGTCATTCTCTGCACCTTCTACTCGATGTGCCCAACGGTCAGGGTCATCACCAAAGGTGAACGCTGCGCGACCTTGTCCGGTGCCTCGATAGGGCTCGACTGCTTCAAGCGTAATGATTTTATTATTGGGTTCACCGTCATCGGGCTTGGCATTTGTATAAAATGTTTGATGGCTGTCGCTGGTAACGCTGGCGGCGATTTTCAATGTACCAATTTCGTGACACTGAACAAAAAACTCCTTGACCCGGATATTAACCAAAGGATTATCCTGGCTCGCCATCGTCGAGACGCGACTTTGATGCGGATACGTCGAGTAACCGGTTTTTTCACGGTTGAAATGCCATTTCCCCCCGGGTGGCACGCCATCCGCTCCAACTTCCGGCAACGGATTTTTTCCGTTTGCCGAGATCAGCCGAATATTTTCAAATTCGGTATCGGATAATTCGCCATCCGTTGGCTTGATTCGAACCACGACTTTGGCATATTGCTGGCCATTGGCATAAACCGTAGGCGGCTCAGCTGGAGTGACTAGAAAATCGAACACATCCAGTTTGGTCCAACTTGATTGTCGGCCATTTGGGATTAAGTGAATGATGCTATAACCGGAAACGATACCCTGGAGTGTGCACTTCACTACACTGTAAGGTTGCTTGATGGACTCTGGTGCGGTGAACAGTCCGTCCTTGACCGAGCCTTCCCCAGCCTCTACTGACCATGTCAACCTATCGCCCGGAATGTCCGGCGGAGCGCTGAACAATGCGCTTTTACCGGCAGGCAAGCCTGGCTGGAACGGCGGAGTGACCATTAACGAGAAGTTTCCGGAACGCAACAGTACGGTGGCAATCGCTACGGACGTGCCATCGCTGACTTCGATCAGCACCGACTCCAGGGTTTTGCCAATTGGCGTGGTCGGCCGCGTGTAGATGGCCTCACTGCCATCGTCCGTCAGCGTGCCCAGGTCGCCCAGGAGCTTCCAGGTCAGGGTGGAGCCGCTCAGGGAGGTGGCCTTGAGCGTAATGCTTTGTCGTTTGTCATCGCCCATGTCCAATTGCAACAGCGAAGGGGTCACGACCAGATTTTCCAGCACCACCGTCACCAACGCGGAGGCCGTAACCTCTTTGCCGGTCACCGAATCGGTATAGGTCGCGGTGACCATGTTTCGCACTGCGTTACCATCGAGCGACATGGCGTCCGGGGCCTCATACTCCGCCGTGTCACCTTTATCAATGATGGTACCCACCGCCCGAGAGCCATCGACATTGCGAACGGTCCAGGTGACTGTCGACGCGCGCCGACCCAGTTGCCGGATGCTGAAATCCTGTTTCTCGCCGGCCTTGACCACGGACAGCAGCGGATCGAGGGTGAAGGTGGTTTCTTTCGGATCGATATGACCGAACATCGCCAGATCGCCGGGAAGTCGGACTTGAGTCAGTTGCAGGGCATTGCTTTCTGGAAACAGTATGTTGCTGATTTGCAGTGTATTTATTGCTGGAAACTCAAACTTCGGAAGCGCCTCGGAAAACACGGCTACTATTGGATCTATTATTGCCTTATCAAGCCTTTGCTCGATAGGATAAGGAATTTTCCCCCCCCACTATTTGGAGGCTCCCAAACTCCTGACATGGCGAGAGAATATCCTGGCTCAAGATCGAAATACACCTTATTCGCACCAGCCTCTTCCAGGACAGGCCTGTAACACACCTTAAAACGACTCCGCACAGGAGCATCATAATAATAATCAATATCTGGCAGTATCATTCTATCTTCATGATAGTGAAACGGAAGAGGTGCATCGTGGTGCCATGATATCTCTAACAGTTGGCCCTCAACAACCTTCACTCCAAGCGACTCAGCCTCCAATGCACTGTACATCTTTATACTCAGCGGGCCGGTGGACTTTAACGACTTTGAACGAGGGTTCCCACTCCAAGCATATTCAAACCCCGGAACATCAAACCCGCCAGCTATGGCTCGCAAAGATCTGGCAATATCGTTTGATTCAGACAAACGCTTGAATCTAAGACCATAACCAATTGCCATTTGCAGATAGTCCTGAAAATACCAATCGAACAGTATCCGACTGGCCAACACCAACGCCCCCGTATAGAGTGGTTTATTGGTTTGCGGATGCCGGTCATTGGGAATCAGGTAATCGAATTCGCCGTCCGAAACATCGTCGCCCTCATCGGGATTCCCTTTGGTACGGACCAGCATCACCACTGCCCCATCGCCATTGTATTCCGGGCCACGGGCCTGAGGTTCGTCGGTCGCCATGGTCCGGATAGAGAATGAGCGTGGCGCCAGCCGATCAGCGTCCTGCAATTGGAGCATGCCCAGTTCATACACGCGGTCTTCAGGCTTTTGTGCCAGGAACAACGCCTTGAAAAAATCCCCCAGGTCCTGCTGTCCCTTGGCGTCGCTCACCAGATTGCAACGACAGTCATAGCCCGCGCCGATATCGACAAGGACACGACCTTGTTCATTGACCGTCCCCT
>NZ_JAXDEQ010000089.1:0-3184 GCF_035065025.1 Pseudomonas sp. YuFO8
GCTGGACAGCTACAGCACCTGCCCGTGCAGAGCCAGGTTGATCCCGTCGGTTTTTACTGCCACTTATGAGTCGCGTAGCAGTGCTGCGCCCCAGACCACAAGGGCTGCGGCGCAACCGAACCCACCTCTCGCCGGCAATCCGGCAGCGCCACGTCAATCCGGATCGCCCCTTCAAGTCATCCGGCTCCAACCGCATTCAACAGAGCAGATCTGCCGGACCCCGGCTTCTACGTTGTCCCCAACAGCATGACCCGCGAACAACTGGAGGCCACGCTTTTCCCCTCGCGCCAACACGACACCCTGAGCAAGTTCCAGGCGCTCAACCCTGGTCGAAGCGATCTCAAAGCCGGTTCGATGATCGTGCTGAGCGATCCGAACAACAGTTCCTGCACCTATCAGGAAGCCCAGCTGATGCAGGCCGCACAACAGGTCAAGGCAGCGCTCGACCCCCTGACGCCCGAAGAAGCGGAGTTCATGTTTCGCCACGGTGCCGAAATCGCCAGTTTTACCGGCGATACTTCGATCGTTCTCGGCGTCAGCGCGGCGGTAATGGAGAAGCACCTGATTCGACTACGCGACACCCTCCAGGACATAGAACGCCTTCATCAGGAAACCTATCGCCAGCATGGCAACCTGAGATCGAAGCGGTTTGTTGCCGAGCGTAAGCGCCTGCTCGCTCAGCTGGATGCCCACCTGCTGAATTCCTCCCGCCTGCGCGGCCAGACGACCTTGGGCGATCATCCGAAATTGAAGACTGCACTTGGCATTTCCAGTCGTAGCCTGGTGCATCACTGGGACAAAGCTGGGGCGCCGGGGCAGATACCGGGTTATGCCACCCATGTGAATGCGATCAGTCGGGCTGCCAAGTACATGAGCACCGGTGGTTACATTGGCATTGGTATTGGCGGGGTTTCTTCGCTACTGGCTATTCAGGAGGTTTGTGTTGGGGATTCTGGAGCTGCATGCGAGAGGGTTAAGTTTACTGAAGGGGGGAAATTTGTCGGGTCCACCGGTGGTGGCATTCTTGGCGCACGGATAGGCCTAGCTAGCAGTGGTCCGATCTGCTTGGTACTTGGAGCTACTACAGGTATTGGAGGGGTTGTCTGCGTCGCCACATTGGTAGGAGTTGGGGCTTGGGCGGGTACAACCGATGGTGGTGAAATTGGGGAAGTATTCGGCGAAGTACTGTATGAGACCATGCAGCCATGATGAGCAGTTGGCCTGCCTGGGCGGTCCTGATTATCACTGGCGGGCCAATACTGCTGGGATTTATAAGTTTTGCGTACGGCCTATACTTGGGGCGTCACCTGGATGCCATGATGGCGGCGTTGAAAAACAGTCGCTGTATCAATATTTGGGGGGCAGGACTGCGGAATCATGGTTGGTTTGGGTGCTTTGTCTTGGTAACAAAAATTACTGGAGTGGTATTGATGCCAAAAACGTCAATCCGCATCGGTGAACTAGACCCGGTCGATATTGAAAACTTCCCTCCAAATCTCAAACGACTTCTGCAGCTTGATGCGGTGATACTGGTTGGTGGTGCAATTTGGTTGGTGATTGCATGCTTACTGGTAAAATATAAGTAGCTTTAGGGATATGCCAGTCTCTACAGCAATAGGTGGTGTTGTCTGTGGAGTGTTGGGGGGATTGGGGGGCGAAGTCGTGTACCAAATTACGTAATGACTACTGCAGAAATGCTTGTTGGCAGCTTGTGCGGCATTCCACTCACCAGTCTAATTATCGGTGATGTATGGACACTGTACGTTGGCTATACGAAATGTGAGTTGTTGTTGGAGTGTTTCCAGAATAGCTCTTCAAGCTTTACTAATATCGTACGTATGCATACAGGTTCTTGGGGCAGGCTTCAGTTGGTGGGCAGCGCTTGTGGAGTTCTTACATTGCCCAGTTTTTACATAAAGCACGGCATCCTTAGTGCTGACGATTTTGAAAATTTCCCTCGCCCACTCAAAAGGAAACTCATAGCGTTGCAATGGAGTATTTTCGGGTCATTCGCATCGTTGGAATTGCTAATCAGAGTGTTAAAGTCAGGAGTCCTAATTGGCTGTAAAAAATTGTGGCAAAACGTAAAGAAACAATTTGAAACAGGTGCAATTAAAAGGGGCGGGAGACCTTGGTCGATCATCCAAAACTGAAGACGGCCCTTGGCATTTCCAGTCGTAGCCTGGTGCATCACTGGGACAAAGTTGGGGCGCCGGGGCAAATGCCGGGTCATGCCACCCATCTTGAAGGTGTGGCAAAGGCTTCTAAATACGTCAAATACGGCGGTTGGCTGGGTACTGCCATTGGGGAGGAGCATCTGCCATGAAGGTGCAGGATGTGTGTACGGCGGCAAATACCGAAGCTTGCGAGCGTGTTAGATTCACCGAGGCAGGCAGCTTTGCTGGCGGAATCATAGGCGGTGCCGCCGTTGGTGCAAAGTTGTCAGTTGAGACAACCGGCAGGCTCTGCATTGCACTCGGAGCAACTAATGGTGGTTTGGGGGCCGGGATATGCACCGCAGTATCGGTAGCAACAGGGGCCTTGGTTGGGGGAGCAATAGGCAGTGGGATTGGCGAGTGGATTGGTGACCTTATCTATGAAGCAACTAGATGAGTAAAGCATCGATGATATTCGGTGCTCTCGGTGGCGTAATCCTCCTACTGATCTTCATCTGGCTCGTAGTAGCACTTCATATGGCCTATACCAAGATGGATGTTCTCTTTGGGCACCTGAAAAACAGCCCGGCAATTACCGTTCTGGCCTTCTGGCGACACGCAGGGCCATCGGGGCGGTTGAGGATGATCGGCAATATTGCCCATTACGTCTCGTCACCACGTAGAGGTATCGAAAACGGTACCATCAGTGCTGAAGACATAGAGAATCTTTCAGCGCCAATCAAGTGCAAGCTGGTTATTTTGTGGCGGAGCCTAACATTCCTTTTGGGAGCATTATTCTTGGTGTGGTGCATTGGGAAAATTTTTGGCCTTAGGTAATAACATCTAGAAAGCCTGGCCTCTCAACCGGTGTTTTGGCGCCCGGTCGCCCTGACGAACGGTGATGACCTGAATGCGGCAGATTTTCTGGCAAGAATGAGTTTTACTTCGTCAATGATCCCCCGTAAGGGTGATGCTCATGTCCATCCTCGAAAGCGACTGGAAGAAGTTCAAGGAACTGCGCAAGGTTG
>NZ_JAXDEQ010000008.1:0-203662 GCF_035065025.1 Pseudomonas sp. YuFO8
CAGGCTGCGATCTTTTGATCTTGCTTTTAAAAACAAAATCAAAAGATCGCAGCCTGCGGCAGCTCCTACAGGGGGCACACCGATTGTGACAGGATGTGGGACAATGCCCGCCACTTTCAGCCATACCCGAATCGATCACACCCATGACCGCCCCCCGCACACCCAGACCTGCGCGCAAGAAGCCCGAATCCGCGACCCCGGCCAAGGCTGTGGAGCCACGTGAAAAGGCCAGCCTGCACCCGCGCAATCGCCACCAGGGTCGCTACGACTTCCCGGCACTGATCAAGAGCACGCCGGAGCTGGCGAAGTTCGTGATCATCAACCCGTACGGCAAGGAAAGCATCGACTTCGCCAGCCCGGACGCGGTGCGGGTGTTCAACCGGGCGCTGCTCAAGGCGTTCTACGGCATCGCCCACTGGGACATTCCCGCAGACTACCTGTGCCCGCCGGTGCCGGGTCGTGCGGACTATGTGCACTTTCTCGCAGACCTGTTGGCCAGCATCAATAACGGCGTCATCCCCCGCGGTGCGGCCGTGAAGGTGCTGGACGTGGGCATGGGCGCGAACTGCGTGTACCCATTGATCGGTCACAGCGACTACCGCTGGCAGTTCCTTGGCTCTGAGATCGACGCCACCGCCATTGCCGCCGCCAAGGCCATCATCCAGTCCAACGGCTTGAACAAGGCCATCCAGGTTCGCCAGCAGGGCAACCGCAAGCATATTCTGCTGGGTCTGCTGGAGAGCGCCGAGCGCTTTGACCTGACGATGTGCAACCCACCCTTCCACGCCTCGCTGGAGGAAGCCACCCGGGGCAGCAGCCGTAAATGGCGCGCGTTGGGCAAGGCCGATCCGAAACGCAAACTGCCGGTGCTGAATTTCGGCGGTCAGGCGGCGGAATTGTGGTGCGAAGGCGGCGAGGCACGGTTCGTCACGCAACTGATCAGCGAGAGCGCGCAGGTGGGCCAGCAGGTGTTGTGGTTCAGCACCTTGGTGTCGAAGGCCTCGAACCTGCCGGCGATTCAGACCGCCCTGAAGAAGGCCGGTGCCCTGCAAAGCCAGGTGGTGGAAATGTCCCAGGGTCAGAAGCAGAGCCGATTCGTCGCCTGGACCTTCAAGACCCCCTCCGAACAGCAGGTATGGCGCGAACGTTGGGCGCAGAAAAGCTGAGCCACTGCCTGGTAAATCGCGGACACAAAAAAACCGTGCCCGGATCGCTCCGGCGCACGGTTTTTTTTAACAAGTCTTACTTGTTAACAGCGTCGGTCAGGCCTTTGGCCACAACCAGCTTGATCACTTTCTTGGCAGCGATTTCGATGGCAGCGCCAGTCGAAGGGTTACGGCCAGTACGGGCAGGACGCTCAGTCACTTTCAGTTTGCCGATACCTGGCAGAGTGATTTCGCCGCCGTTTTCCAGCTGATCAGCAACGATTTGGCCCAGTTGGTCCAGAGCGTTACGCGCGGTAGTTTTCGGCGCGTCGATAGCTTCAGCGATGTCGGCGATCAGTTGGTCTTTAGTAAGAGCCATGTAGTGTTCCTTCCCTATCAAATTCATATGGATTGCAGAGTGCAGTGTCAGCCATCGAGCCCGATCTTCTGGATCTGGCACCCTCGGTTGAATAACCACGGGATCGGGGTTATAGATTCCGAAATCAGGGTTTGGTTCGACCTGACAAATGCTGAATGCACGCTTAACGCAGTGACTACGCGTAAGACCGGGCAAAACTAGCACAGAGACGGGGAAATATCCGCCTCTAGCTACCCAATTGGTCAGCTTTATTGCTCTAAATCGGGAAAAAAACGCATAAGCACCACCGGTCGCCCTGGAAATGCCCTTCGCACCGCGCCAAATCCAGTGGTTGCGGTACACTGGGCGCTTTTTCGGGGAGCGCGCCCTCCCGTCTTCAATCAGCCGAGAAGCCCATGCCGATCCGTCATTGCATCGTCCACCTGATCGACAAAAAACCCGACGGCACACCAGCAGTTCTGCACGCTCGCGACTCCGAGCTGGCCGAGTCGAGCGCCATCGAGAACATGCTTGCCGACCTCAACGAAAGTTACAACGCGAAACAAGGCAAGGCCTGGGGTTTCTTCCATGCTGAATCCGGGGCGCATCCGTTCAGCGGCTGGCTGAAGGAGTACTTCGAGGGCGGCAAGGATTTCACCGCCTTCAGTCGCGTGGCGGTCGAGCACCTGCAAAAACTGATGGAAGAGTCCAACCTCTCGGTCGGCGGCCACGTCCTGTTCGCCCACTACCAGCAAGGCATGACCGATTACCTGGCCATCGCCCTGCTGCACCACAGTGAAGGCGTTGCGGTGACCGAACAGCTGGACGTGACCCCGTCCCGGCACCTGGACCTGGGCCAATTACACCTGGCGGCACGGATCAACGTGTCCGAGTGGCAGAACAACAAGCAGTCCAAACAGTACATTTCGTTCATCAAGGGCAAGAACGGCAAAAAAGTCTCGGAGTATTTCCGCGACTTCATCGGTTGCCAGGAAGGCGTCGACGGCCCCGGCGAAACCCGCACCCTGCTCAAGGCCTTCAGTGACTTCGTCGAAAGCGAAGACCTGCCCGAAGACGACGCTCGCGAAAAAACCAAGACCCTGGTGGACTACGCCAGCAGCCAGGCAAAGCTCGGCGAGCCCATGGGCCTGGAAGAGTTGTCCGGGTTGATCGACGAAGAACGCCCGAAAGCCTTCTACGACCACATCCGCAACAAGGACTACGGCCTGTCGCCGGAGATCCCGGCCGATAAACGCACCTTGAACCAGTTCCGCCGCTTCACCGGCCGTGCCGAAGGCCTGTCCATCAGCTTCGAAGCGCACCTGCTGGGCTCGAAGATCGAGTACGACGAAGAAGCCGGCACCCTGATCATCAAGGGCCTGCCGACCTCGCTCACCGACCAGCTCAAGCGCCGCAACTGATGCTGGGCAGCGTACTGAAGAAATGCCTGCTGATCCTGCTGGTGGTCGTGGTCTATCAGAACTGGGGCAAGATCGAGCGGGTGTTCAACCCTTCGCAAGTGGTGTCCGAGCAGACCCAGGCCAAGGCCAACGTCGTGCTCTACGCCACCGAGTGGTGCGGCTACTGCAAGCTGACCCGGCGCTTTCTCGATCAGAAGGGTATCCCTTACAAGGAGTTTGATATCGAGAAGGATGCCGAGGCGCGCGAGGCCTATCAGGCGCTAGGGGGCGGTGGGATTCCGATCATCGATGTGAACGGGACGTTGATTCGCGGGTATGACCCGGATGCGATTCTGGCAGCCTTGAAATGACCTGTAGGAGCTGGCTTGCCAGCGAATGCGGTGGTTCAGCCGGTACATTTGTCGACTGAACCACCGTCTTCGCTGGCAAGCCAGCTCCTACAAGGTCGTGTATGGCGGGGTTATTGTGCTTCGATGCGGAAGCCGAATCGCGGAACGTGCACATGCACCACGCCGCTGCGCTCGTCTTCTCGACGCACAATCAATTCCTCGCTGCCAGCGAACAGCAGCTTACCCGAGACAGGATCGACGCCGTAGTCAGTGGCGGCGATCACCACTTGCTGCCCCACCTTGAAACCATTCGGTTCTTCGAACGCTTCATCCGGCAATGCAGCAGGCATCGCATCGCGGGCCACGTTCAGCGCTTCCTCGGAAGTCATGTCACTCGGCGCACCGTGGCCAAACCCCAGCACCCGCGCCAACCACGCCGAGACCGCCGGATAGTTATCCACAAGCGGCGAGGTCACGGGCGTTGCCTTGAGGAACCACAGCGGGTGAGCCATGGCAAAGTCGGCAATCGACGGCTCGCCGAACAGGTAATCCCCCTCTTCGCGCTGCAGCTGCTGCTCCAGGCGCGCCATGATCGTCGGCCATTGGTGCCTGGCCTGCTCGGCGGACAAGCGGGTGGCACTGCCGCCACTGAACAGGCCCGCCCGGTCGGCGATGAACGCCTTGATCGCTTCCGGCGGCATATTGCCGAAACGCACCGCTATCGATTCCGGCTGGAACACCAGGCTGACCGCATGCTGGAACACCACCGAATCGGCCCACGCCGCGAAGGACGCGGCGATCATTTCCTGCCCCTCGGGGAAGAACGCCGGCAGGGTTTTTTCCTGCTCAAGGCGACGGGCGATCATGGCGGTGTCGCAATAGATGTCCGCGCCGATCTGCAACACCGGAGTCTTGCGATAACCACCGGTCAAGGCGGTGAGATCGGGCTTGGGCATCACGGGCGAGATCGTCACCGAGCGCCAGGACAACCCCTTGAAACCCAGGAGCAGCCGGGCTTTTTCGGCGAAAGGGGACGTCGGGTAATGATGCAGAATCAACTCGGACATGCTCGGCTCCGCCGCAAAGATCAGGAATCCGCAGCTTAGCGCGCATTCGCAGGGCAGCCTACAGATCCACCTGATGGGAACTTATCAGTCAGATTGATAAGCCGGCGGCGGCGCTGGCCACCAGACATTCCTTCGCGCTCTTCCTGAGTTTCTTGATCAGCCGCTCCTGGCGCAGCGCGTCGCTTTTATCGCGGCAGAGTTCGGTATAGACCAGCGCCACGGCCGGGCTGGAGAGAAAAAAGCGCGCGCCCTTACCGCTCTGGTGAGTGGCGAAGCGGCGCACAGGATCGTCACTGATCCCGCAGTAGAGCGATCCGTTGGCCGCCCGCACGAGGTAGACGAACCAGGGTTTGCTCACCGGTGAATCGGCGTCGGGAGGATTTTCGCTGAGGGTGGTCACGGCACGATCGAGGCTTGAAAGGAAACAAGCCGCGATCTTATCAGCGACTGGCCTGGAATGCCTTCAGCCCCTTTCGGGCCTGCGCGCGGACGGCGTTGCGCACCAGCGGACTCCAACCCAGCAGCAGGCCTTTGAAACCCAGCGCCTGACGCGACCACTTCCACAAATCAAAGTGATCGTGATGCTCGCAAATCTTGCCGTCGCGAAAGACGAATCGTGCCTGGATGTCGTTGACCACGGTGTTGCCAGTCTGGCTGAACAGGTACGTCGCCACCCAATGAGCAGCACCGGTGCGCTCATCTGCACGAACGTCATCGAAGGTCAGGGAAAAATCCTTGGCCCGGGTGGTCAGCATCCGCCACATATCACCCGCATCGCGCCCGCGAAGCTCGCCGAACGCCGGATCACTGAACACCACGTCATCGGTATAGCAGGCGCTCATGGCCTCGGCATCCAGCCGTTGGAAGGCTTGGTAGAACTGGGTGATCAATGCGCTGTGGGCATCACTCATGGGCAGGCTCCGTTCAATCGATGGATGGCCTGCACGATAGTCTGCAAATACGCCGAACACTATCGGCATTCGCCAGGCGAATACCGACAGTGCGCAGGGGTCAGACCTTTTCGCTTTCGACTTGTACGTACAGTGCGCGCCCGGCACCGAGGCCGGCGATGATCGCACCCAGGCCGATGACGCCGAAGATCCAGCCCACGGCGTTCCAGCCACCGGTCCAGTCATGCACGATGCCGACCGCGAATGGCCCCATCGACGCCAGGGTGTAACCGAAGCCCTGGGCCATGCTCGACAGGTTCGCCGCCACATGGGAGTCCCGCGAGCGCAGCACGATAAGGGTCAACGCCAGGCTGAACGTGGCGCCCTGCCCCAGGCCCAGCACGATCGCCCAACCCCACAGGCCTTCGATCGGCGCGTACAGGCAACCGAACAGACCACCCAGGGTCAGCGCCATGACGATCACGATCGCCAGGCGCTGGTCCTTGCCGCGCGTCGCCAACCAGGGCGCGGCGAGGGAGCTAACCAACTGAACGATCACCGAACCCGAGAGCACCAGGCCGGCCTGGGTCGGGGTCAGGCCACGACCGATCAGGATCGACGGCAACCAGCCGAACACGATGTAGGCCAGGGACGATTGCAGGCCCATGTACAAGGTCACTTGCCAGGCCAGCGGGTCGCGCAGCAGGCCGCGAACCCGATAGGCCACGTTGTGCGCGCCGTGTTTCTGCCCGACCTGGGGCAACCAGAAAATCGCCGCGACCAGCGCGGGAATCACCCAGAAACCGAGGCCCATTGCCCAGCTCTTGTCGAAGTGTTCGCTCAGCGGCACCGTCGCGCCCGCCGCCATGGCCGCACCGAGGCACAGGGCCATGGTGTAGACACCGGTCATGGTCCCGGCCTGTTTGGCGAAGTCACGCTTGACGATGCCAGGCAGCAATACACCGATCACACCGATGCTGGCGCCGGCCAGTACGCTGCCGGCGAACAGGCCGATCTCGCCAAAGGAACTGCGCAGGATGATCCCGCCCGCCAGGGTCAGGAGAATGCCCAGCACCACCCGCTCCGCGCCGAAACGACGCGCCAGCACTGGCGCCAGCGGCGCGAACAGGCCGAGGCAGAGCACCGGCAAGGTGGTCAGCAACCCGGCCTGCGACGCCGACAGACCCAGGCTTTTCGACACCTCGCTGAGCATCGGCGCCATGCTCGACAGCGCCGGGCGCAGGTTCAGCGCCACCAGGATCAATCCCAGCAGCAATATCCACGGCCGAACCAGGAGCGGCTGGGTTTGCTGGACCTGTTCGTCATCGGCCTCGGCGTCGATCAGCAACTCTTCCAGCTCTGCCGTGCGCTTGGGGGATGTGAGATCTCTGGACATGGTGTTCTCGGTTTCAAGGTTCATTGATCAACTGCCTCGACAGGGCCTTGGCCCGTTCCGGGTCGCGTTGCTCCACGGCATCGAGCAGTTCGACGTGCAGGTCGAAGACCTCCTGGCGCCGTGGCGTGATGTTCAGGCAGTGGCGCAATTGCTCGCCGACAACGCTGGAGAAATAGCGATACAGCTCGCTGAGGGTCGGGTTGTGCGCGGCGTCCACCAGGCGGCGGTGGAACACCAGGTCACAGGCAATGTAGGTATCGAGATCGCCGTGATAGTGGCTGCCGCTGACGCCCAGTGCCTCGCGCAATGCCACCAGGTCCTCATCGGTACGACGCAGGGCGGCCAGCCCGATGGCCTCGACTTCGAGGATGTGCCGGGTTTCCCGCGCCTGCTCGAGCGAGCAGCGGGACAGCGCCTTGAGGGTGTCCAGCGGGTCGACCAGGGCCCGCAGGTAACTGCCGTCGCCCTGGCGAATCTCGATCAACCCGGAAAACGCCAGCACCCGCATGGCTTCGCGCACCGTGTTGCGGCTGATGCCCAGTTCGGCGGAAAGCTCGGGTTCGGTTGGCAGGCGCTGCCCCACCGTCCAGGCGCCCTGGTTGATGCGCAAGCGCAGCTGCTCCAGGGCCTGATCGACCAGGGAGCGTTTAACTAATGGAGCAATGTCTGACATAGGATTCGCCCTGTCATCCAATCATAGGATGAATTTTCTGACATGTTAGTCAGCTTCATCCAATAGGACAACCCTCCCCGCTCCCACAATTTGCAGGCGAAAAAAAACCCTTCACGAATAACCGTGAAGGGTTTTTCGATGCCCGAGTATCAGGCTTCGGTCTTGGCTGCCGCAGCTTTGGCCGCCGCGTCCTTGATCAGGGACTGCAGCGAACCGTCAGCGGACATCTCAGTCATGATGTCGCTACCGCCGACCAGCTCGCCCGCTACCCACAGTTGCGGGAAGGTTGGCCAGTTGGCGTATTTGGGCAGGTTGGCGCGGATTTCCGGGTTCTGCAGGATATCCACGTACGCAAATTTTTCGCCACACGCCATCACGGCCTGCGATGCTTTCGCGGAGAAGCCGCACTGCGGGGCATTCGGCGAGCCTTTCATGTAAAGCAGAATGGTGTTGTTGGCAATCTGCTCTTTAATCGTTTCGATGATATCCATGGAGCACCTCGGCTGAACTTTCCGACTCATGGGTCGGCACGGTGGCGCATTGTAACGGAAAGCCGAGCGCCCTGCTCGGTCTCTCCGTCAGATGCGATCAGGCCGCTACCACGGTCACCGGCACACCGTTCAACGCCGCGTTACCCGACAATTCATCGAGCTGACACTCGTCGGTCAGGTCATTGGCGCTGGAACCCGGCTGGCCGCTGGCGATGCTCATTTGCACCCCCGGCCGCGCGTGGCCCCAACCGTGCGGAAGGCTGACCACTCCTTTCATCATATCCAGGCTGGCCAGGACTTCCACCTCGATGACCCCGACCCGCGAACTGACCCGCACCCGCTGCCCGTCGGTGAGCCCGCGACTGGCCAGGTCCTCTGGATGCATCAACAACTGATGACGCGGCTTGCCCTTCACCAGACGGTGATAGTTATGCATCCACGAGTTGTTGCTGCGCACATGTCGCCGGCCGATCATCAACAACTCATCGGTGGTCGGCGCCTGCAATGCGGCGAAGCGCGCCAGGTCGGCGATTATGGCGCCGGGGGCCGCCTGGATTCGCTGGTTGGCGGTTTTCAGCCGGGACGCCAGGTTGGATTTCAGCGCGCCCAAGTCAATCCCATGAGGATGATCGAACAGGGTGGCCAGCGACAGCTTGTGCGGCGACGCATCGCCGTACGGCCCCATGCGCAGACCGCGGTCGATCATCTGCGCCGGGGCGATGGTGGGCTTCAACTCCTTGCCCGTCCTGATCGCGAACGCCTTGGCCAAGCCGACAAAAATCTCCCAGTCGTGCAAGGCGCCTTCAGGCTTGGGCAGGATGGCGCGATTGAAACGGCTGACGTTGCGCACCGCGAACATATTGAAAGTGGTGTCGTAATGATCGTTTTCCAGCGCCGAGGTCGACGGCAGGATCAGGTCGGCATAACGCGTGGTTTCATTGATGTACAGGTCAATGCTGACCATGAACTCCAGGCCGTCCAGCGCCTGTTCCAGCTGGCGGCCATTGGGCGTGGACAACACCGGGTTGCCCGCCACGGTGATCAACGCGCGAACCTGCCCTTCGCCTTCAGTCAGCATCTCTTCGGCCAAGGCCGACACCGGCAGTTCACCCCCATACTCGGGACGCCCGGACACCCGGCTCTGCCACAGATTGAAATGCCCGCCCGAGGTCGAGGCCACCAGATCCACCGCCGGCTCGGTGCACAAGGCACCACCGACGCGGTCGAGGTTGCCGGTGACCAGGTTGATCAACTGCACCAGCCAATGGCACAGCGTGCCGAACGCCTGGGTCGAGACGCCCATGCGGCCGTAGCAAACCGCGCTCGGCGCTGCGGCAAAATCCCGGGCCAACTGGCGGATCTGCTCCGCAGGCACCGCGCACAATGGACTCATGGCTTCGGCACTGAAACCTGCCACGGCTTCGCGTACCTCATCCAGACCGTCCACCGGCAAATGACTGTCGCGGGCCAGGCCTTCGGCGAACAAGGTATTGAGCAAACCGAACAAAAGCGCCGCATCGCCGCCGGGACGCACGAACAGATGCTGGTCGGCGATCGCCGCCGTTTCGCTGCGACGTGGGTCGACCACCACCACTTTGCCGCCCCGGGCCTGGATCGCCTTCAAGCGTTTTTCCACATCCGGCACTGTCATGATGCTGCCGTTGGAGGCCAGCGGATTGCCGCCGAGGATCAGCATGAAGTCGGTGTGATCGATGTCCGGTATTGGCAACAGCAGACCGTGGCCGTACATCAAGTGACTGGTCAGGTGATGGGGTAACTGATCGACCGACGTCGCAGAAAACCGGTTGCGGGTTTTCAGCAGGCCAAGAAAGTAATTGCTGTGGGTCATCAACCCATAGTTGTGCACGCTGGGGTTGCCCTGGTAAACCGCCACCGCGTTTTGCCCGTGGTGCTCCTGAATCGCCGCCAGGCGTTCGGCCACAAGGTCGAAGGCGGCGCCCCACTCGATCGGCTGCCATTCGCTGCCCACCCGCAGCATCGGTCGATGCAGGCGATCCGGATCGTTCTGGATGTCTTGCAGGGCCACCGCCTTGGGGCAGATATGGCCGCGGCTAAACGTATCCTGGGAGTCGCCCTTGATCGAGGTGATCTGCAGGTGGCCTTCGAGCTCAGTGGTTTCGATGGTCAGGCCGCAGATGGCTTCACACAAATGGCACGCACGGTGATGGAGAGTCTTGGTCATGGCCAGTCTCTGTCTTGTTCTGGGCGGGCAATAGCGACCGCGGGAACAAAACTATGGCGCCTGCCCTGCCACCGCGCCAGCGACGTTCGTCTTGTGAATCGGCGGCCATCAGGCCTGCCGATAACCGCCGGCAATCAGCTCGACGGCAGTCCTGGCGGCACCTGGAAACCGACTGTCCCAACACCATTACCGTCCCGCTTGTTTGCAAACCTCCACGGCGCCGGTGTACAAATGCTTGGCTGCAGTCAGGAAACAGGCTTCAAAAGCGCTATCGCGGTCACCCCATAGCCCCTCCGAATCCCCTAAAAACCGTAGCCCTATTGGTAAGACGCGACATTTAATTATAAGATCGCGCCTTCCCCTATTTCGTCGCCCCGTGCGGCTTACGCCGCAGGTCTCGCCCGTTGTTCCGTTAAACAAGGCTTTGAGCATCTGCGGTTTGTAGCAAAAAGGTAGTCAATGATGAGCGCAAGGCACTTTCTCTCCCTGATGGATTGCACGCCCGAAGAGCTGGTCAGCGTGATCCGTCGAGGCGTTGAGCTCAAAGACCTGCGTAACCGCGGCGTACTGTTCGAGCCCTTGAAAAACCGCGTGCTCGGGATGATTTTCGAAAAGTCCTCGACCCGCACCCGAATTTCCTTCGAAGCCGGCATGATCCAGCTCGGTGGCCAGGCGATCTTCCTGTCGCCTCGCGATACCCAGCTGGGCCGTGGCGAGCCGATCGGCGACTGCGCGATCGTCATGTCGAGCATGCTCGACGCCGTGATGATCCGCACCTTTGCCCACAGCAACCTGACCGAATTCGCCGCCAACTCCCGCGTGCCAGTGATCAACGGCCTGTCCGACGACCTGCACCCGTGCCAGTTGCTGGCCGACATGCAGACGTTCCTCGAACACCGTGGCTCGATCCAGGGCAAGACCGTGGCCTGGATCGGCGACGGCAACAACATGTGCAACAGCTATATAGAAGCGGCGATCCAGTTCGACTTCCAGTTGCGCGTTGCCTGCCCGGAAGGCTATGAACCCAATCCAGAATTCGTGGCCAAGGCCGGCGATCGGGTCACCATCGTTCGCGATCCGAAGGAAGCCGTGCGGGGTGCACACCTGGTGAGCACCGACGTCTGGACCTCCATGGGCCAGGAAGAGGAAACCGCCAAGCGCCTTCAGCTGTTCGCCCCGTATCAGGTCAACTGCGCCCTGCTCGACCTGGCCGCTGACGACGTGCTGTTCATGCACTGCCTGCCAGCACACCGTGGCGAGGAAATCAGCGTTGACCTGCTCGATGACAAACGCTCGGTGGCCTGGGATCAAGCCGAAAACCGTCTGCATGCGCAAAAAGCCCTGCTCGAGTTCCTCGTCGAACCGGCGTACCACCACGCATGAGCCAGCCATTACTGCTTAACCTGCGCAACCTCGCCTGCGGCTATCAAGACCAGCGCGTGGTGCAAAACCTCAACCTGCACCTGAACGCCGGTGACATCGGCTGCCTGCTGGGCTCTTCAGGCTGCGGCAAGACCACCACCCTGCGCGCCATCGCCGGCTTCGAACCGGTGCACGAAGGGGATATCCAGCTGGCGGGCGAGACCATCTCCAGTGCCGGTTTCACCCTCGCGCCGGAGAAACGCCGGATTGGCATGGTGTTCCAGGATTACGCGCTATTCCCGCATTTGACCGTGGCCGACAACATCGCCTTCGGCATTCGCAAGCATCCGAACAAGGATCGCGTCACCGAAGAACTGCTCGAGTTGGTCAACCTGAAAAACCTCGGCAAGCGCTACCCCCACGAGCTTTCCGGTGGCCAGCAGCAACGGGTCGCCCTGGCGCGTGCATTGGCGCCCGAACCGCAATTGCTGCTGCTGGACGAACCCTTCTCCAACCTCGACGGTGAATTGCGCCGCAAGCTCAGCCACGAGGTGCGCGACATTCTCAAGGCCCGTGGCACCAGTGCGATCCTGGTGACCCACGACCAGGAAGAAGCCTTCGCAGTCAGCGATCATGTCGGCGTGTTCAAGGAAGGCCGGCTGGAGCAGTGGGATACGCCCTACAACCTCTATCACGAACCGCTGACGCCCTATGTGGCCAGCTTCATCGGCCAGGGTTACTTCATCCGCGGTCAGCTGAACAGCCCGGAGTCGGTGCAGACGGAGCTCGGAGAATTGCGCGGCAACCGTGCCTACACCTGGCCGGTCGGCGGTGCCGTGGATGTATTGCTGCGTCCGGACGATATCGTTTATGCGCCCGACAGTGCCTTGAAGGCGCGGATTGTCGGCAAGTCTTTCCAGGGCGCCTCGACGCTTTATCGCCTGCAAATGCCGACGGGCGCGCAACTGGAATCGATCTTCCCGAGCCATGTCGATCATCTGGTCGGCGCAGAGGTCGGCATTCGTGTCGCGGCGGAACACCTGGTGCTGTTCCAGGCGTCCGGCAGCATGGCGGCGCAGATTCCGCCGGTTGATTCAGGGGTGCGGCGCTACAGCCCCGCGCACTGATCCCCCCTGTAGGAGCGAGCTTGCTCGCGATGGTGGTCAACGATAACGAGGGCTGCCTGAATGCACGCGGTGCCCTGACGTCCATCGCGAGCAAGCTCGCTCCTACAGTTCAAGCACGGCCAATCTCGGCAAATTTCGCCTGGGTATGCTCCGCCAGCACCGCCGGTGCCAGTTCGACTTCCAGCCCCCGCCGTCCCGCACTGACAAAGATGCTCGCCAACGGCTGCGCCGAGCTGTCGATAAAGGTGCGCAAGCGCTTCTTCTGCCCCAGCGGGCTGATACCCCCCAATAGATAACCGGTGGAGCGCTGGGCCGCCGCAGGGTCGGCCATTTCGACTTTCTTCACCCCGGCCGCATGCGCCAGCCCCTTCAAGTCCAGGCTTCCGCCAACCGGCACCACCGCCACCAGCAACTCGCCTTTCTCACTGGCCGCCAGCAGGGTCTTGAACACCTGCGCCGGGTCCAGTCCGAGCTTCTCCGCGGCTTCCAAGCCATAGGAAGCCGCCTTCGGGTCATGTTCATAACTGTGCACGCGGTGTTCGGCCCGAACCTTTTTCAGCAAATCCAATGCGGGTGTCATGACAGCTCCAGACTGGGTGGCAGTGGAAAAATCCTGCGCCGGATTCTAAGACATTGATCCAAAAAAGGCTCTATCGCCGAACCGTTGCAAAAAAGCGCCCCGGCCACTCGCTGACGCGGTCATTCACACAACTTATAGATTATTTGTGACCGATGGTTCACTTTCGACCTTTGACAGCAGCGTTTCTTGTCTATATTTTTTCGTTTCTGAATCTGAATGAAAAGTCCTACCGCAGTGCCCAGCTGTAAAACGGGAACAGGATGGGGATCCTGCCTCAATCAAGAACGCGCTTTGACCCTGCTGGAATGAAAGCGTCAGACAAGAAAAACAATGAGGTTTCAATGACAACTGCTCTACAACAACCGTCACTCTCGAGCCAATGCATGGCCGAGTTCCTGGGAACTGCGCTGCTGATCTTCTTCGGCACTGGGTGCGTTGCCGCGCTCAAGGTCGCGGGTGCCAGCTTTGGCCTGTGGGAAATCAGCATTATCTGGGGTGTCGGCGTGAGCATGGCGATCTATTTGACCGCAGGGGTTTCCGGCGCTCATCTGAACCCTGCCGTGAGCATCGCGCTGAGCATTTTTGCCGACTTCGAAAAGCGCAAACTGCCTTTTTATATCATCGCCCAGGTGGCTGGCGCCTTTTGCGGCGCCTTGCTGGTGTACACGCTGTACAGCAACCTATTCTTCGATTTCGAACAAACTCACCAAATGGTTCGCGGCTCCGCAGCCAGCCTTGAGTTGGCGTCGGTGTTTTCCACATTCCCCAACCCAAGCCTGTCCACCGCCCAGGCATTCCTGGTCGAAGTGATCATCACCGCCATCCTGATGGGCGTGATCATGTCGCTGACCGATGATAACAATGGCCTGCCCAATGGCCCGCTGGCACCGATCCTGATCGGTCTGCTGATTGCGGTGATTGGCAGTTCGATGGGGCCACTGACCGGTTTCGCGATGAACCCGGCACGGGACTTCGGCCCTAAACTGATGACTTTCTTCGCCGGCTGGGGTGAAATTTCCTTCACTGGCGGCCGCGATATTCCGTACTTCCTGGTTCCGGTATTTGCACCGATTGTCGGTGCCTGCCTGGGGGCTGCCGCCTACCGCGGCTTGATTGCCCGTCACCTGCCTGACGCCGCACCTGCTACAAAGGATGCAACACCAGCCATTGACGGCAAGCCCAGAACCTCTTGATACCCTTGGCGCGCGACCCTGCCCCTTTTGCTCGCGCGCCAGGCTTCACTCCCCTATTTCGTCCAAGGCAATCGACATGACCGACTCTCAGAACAAGAACTACATCATTGCCCTCGATCAGGGTACGACCAGCTCGCGCGCGATCATTTTCGATCGCGACGCCAACGTGGTCTGCACCGCCCAGCGCGAGTTCGCGCAGCATTATCCGCAAGCCGGCTGGGTCGAACATGACCCGATGGAAATCTTCGCCACCCAGAGCGCGGTGATGGTCGAGGCCCTGGCGCAAGCGGGACTGCACCACGACCAAGTCGCGGCCATCGGCATCACCAACCAGCGTGAAACCACCGTGGTCTGGGACAAGAACACCGGCCGACCGATCTACAACGCGATCGTCTGGCAATGCCGACGCAGCACCGAGATTTGCCAGCAGCTCAAACGCGATGGCCACGAGCAATACATCAGCGACACCACGGGCCTGGTCACCGACCCGTACTTCTCCGGCACCAAGCTCAAGTGGATTCTCGACAACGTCGAAGGCAGCCGCGAACGCGCGCGCAACGGCGAGCTGTTGTTCGGCACCGTCGACAGCTGGCTGATCTGGAAATTTACCGGCGGCAAGGTGCACGTCACCGACTACACCAACGCCTCGCGCACCATGCTCTTCAACATCCACACCCTGGAGTGGGATGCGAAGATGCTGGAAGTGCTGGATATTCCGCGGGAAATGCTGCCGCAAGTGAAGTCGTCGTCGGAAATCTACGGCCACACCAAAAGCGGCATCGCCATCGGTGGTATCGCCGGCGACCAACAGGCCGCGCTGTTCGGTCAGATGTGTGTCGAGGCCGGGCAGGCGAAAAACACCTACGGCACCGGTTGCTTCCTGTTGATGAACACCGGTGACAAAGCCGTGAAATCCAACCACGGCATGCTCACCACCATCGCCTGCGGCCCCCGTGGCGAAGTCGCTTACGCGCTGGAAGGCGCAGTGTTCAACGGCGGCTCCACCGTGCAATGGCTGCGCGACGAGTTGAAGATCATCAACGATGCCCACGACACCGAATACTTCGCCAACAAGGTCAAGGACAGCAACGGCGTGTATCTGGTGCCGGCCTTCACCGGCCTCGGCGCGCCATACTGGGACCCCTATGCCCGTGGCGCGCTGTTCGGCCTGACCCGCGGCGTTCGCGTCGATCACATCATCCGCGCCGCGCTGGAGTCGATTGCCTACCAGACTCGCGACGTGCTCGATGCAATGCAACAGGACTCCGGCGAACGCCTCAAGGCCCTGCGTGTGGACGGCGGCGCGGTGGCGAACAATTTCCTGATGCAGTTCCAGGCCGACATCCTCGGCACTCAGGTCGAGCGCCCGCAGATGCGCGAAACCACAGCACTCGGCGCCGCTTACCTGGCGGGCCTGGCCTGCGGTTTCTGGGGCAGCCTGGACGAACTTCGTGGCAAGGCAGTGATCGAGCGCAAGTTCGAGCCGACGCTGGATGAAACGGCGAAGGAAAAACTCTACGCAGGGTGGAAAAAAGCGGTCAGCCGCACCCGCGATTGGGCAGCTGAAGACGAAGCTGAATAAACCGCGATACAGGCTCGTATCTGTATGTAACTGGTAGGGAGCAGATTCCTGCGGCATCATGGGCAAATTTTGCACGGCAGCCCAAAGGACGCCCCATGAATCTGCCTCCCCGTCAGCAGCAAATCCTCGAACTGGTCCGTGAACGCGGTTATGTCAGCATCGAGGAAATGGCCACGCTGTTCGTTGTTACCCCGCAGACCATCCGCCGCGATATCAATCAACTGGCGGAAGCCAATCTGTTGCGCCGCTACCACGGTGGCGCGGCTTACGATTCCAGTGTTGAAAACACCGCCTACGCCATGCGCGCCGATCAGATGCGCGATGAGAAACAGCGCATCGGCGAAGCCATCGCCGCGCAGATCCCCGACCACGCCTCGCTGTTCATCAATATCGGAACCACCACCGAATCCATTGCCCGCGCCCTGCTCAACCACAATCACTTGAAGATCATCACCAACAACCTGCATGTGGCCTCGATGCTCAGCGCCAAGGACGACTTCGACGTGCTGCTGACCGGGGGCAATGTGCGGCGTGACGGCGGTGTGGTCGGCCAGGCCAGCGTCGATTTCATCAACCAGTTCAAGGTCGACTTTGCCCTGGTCGGCATCAGCGGCATCGATGAAGACGGCAGCCTGCTGGATTTCGATTATCAGGAAGTGCGGGTATCCCAGGCGATCATCGCCAACGCCCGCAAGGTGATTCTCGCCGCCGACTCCAGCAAGTTCGGGCGCAACGCCATGATCCGCCTGGGGCCGATCAGCCTGATCGATTGCCTGGTCACCGACCAGGAGCCGGTGCCGGCGCTGACCCAGTTGTTGAATCAGCACAAGATTCGCCTGGAAGTCGTTTAACCCTTCTCAACATCAAAAGATCGCAGCCTTCGGCAGCTCCTACAGGTTTTGCATATCCCTGTAGGAGCTGCCGAAGGCTGCGATCTTTGCTTTTATGTTCGAATATTTTCCTTTAACCGCCCTTCGATCAGTTTTTTCAATCGAATGCGACTGGCTGTGGGCGTCTTTATGGGCTAAGATTTTCGCAAATGAACATTAATGTTCGAATTCAAATACAGAAAATCAAAGAATTCCGAGGCCTTAGCCGATGCCCACTACTACTTTGCCTACGCCGCCTCTCGCCGAGGTCTACGATATCGCCGTCATCGGTGGCGGCATCAATGGCGTAGGGATCGCGGCAGATGCCGCCGGTCGCGGCCTTTCGGTGTTCCTTTGCGAAAAGGATGATCTGGCCAGCCACACCTCGTCGGCCAGCAGCAAGCTGATCCACGGCGGCCTGCGCTACCTCGAACATTACGAATTCCGCCTGGTTCGCGAAGCGCTGGCCGAGCGCGAAGTGCTGCTGGCCAAGGCCCCGCACATCGTCAAGCCGATGCGCTTCGTGTTGCCCCATCGCCCGCACCTGCGCCCGGCCTGGATGATCCGCGCAGGCCTGTTCCTTTATGACAACCTGGGCAAACGGGAAAAACTGGCGGGTTCGAAAAGCCTGAAGTTCGGCCCGGACAGTGCGCTGAAAAGCGAAATCACCAAAGGTTTCGAATACTCCGACTGCTGGGTCGACGATGCGCGTCTGGTGGTACTGAACGCCATGGCAGCCCGGGAAAACGGCGCCCACGTCCACACCCAGACCCGTTGCGTCAGCGCGCGCCGCACCAAAGGCCTGTGGCACCTGCACCTGGAACGCGCCGATGGCAGCCTGTTTTCGATCCGCGCCAAGGCGCTGGTGAACGCGGCCGGCCCCTGGGTCGCCAAGTTCATTCGTGACGACCTGAAAATGGAATCGCCGTATGGCATCCGCCTGATCCAGGGCAGTCACCTGATCGTGCCGAAACTGTACGAAGGCGATCACGCGCACATCCTGCAAAACGAAGATCAGCGCATCGTCTTCACCATTCCGTACCTCAATCACTTCACCCTGATCGGCACCACCGACCGTGAGTACACCGGCGATCCGGCCAAAGTGGCGATCACCGAGGCGGAAACCGAGTACCTGCTGCAAGTGGTCAACGCCCACTTCAAGAAGCAGATCAGCCGCGACGATGTCGTGCACAGCTATTCCGGCGTTCGTCCGCTGTGCAACGACGAGTCCGACAACCCGTCGGCCGTCACCCGCGACTACACCCTGGCGCTGTCGGGCAGCGGCGAGGAAGCGCCCCTGCTGTCGGTGTTCGGCGGCAAGCTGACCACTTACCGCAAGCTGGCCGAATCGGCGCTGGCGCAACTGGCGCCACACTTCCCGCAGATCAAGCCAGGCTGGACCGCCACCGCCACCCTGCCGGGCGGCGAAGACATGAGCACACCGCAGGCACTGAGCTCGCTGATCCGCGACAAGTATGACTGGATCCCCAGCGAAATCTCGCGCCGCTGGGCCACCACCTACGGTAGTCGCACCTGGCGCATGCTCGAAGGCGTACAAAACCTCAATGACATGGGCGAACACATTGGCGGCGGTCTCTACACCCGTGAGGTCGATTACCTGTGCAGCGAAGAGTGGGCGACCAGCGCCCACGACATTCTGTGGCGTCGCAGCAAACTCGGTTTGTTCACCACCCCTGAGCAACAACAGAGGCTCGCGGATTACCTGAGCAAGGTCGAGCAGAACCGCAGCAAGATCGAAGCGGCCTGATTTCCCCTCCTTTGTAGAGCCCGGCTTGCCGGCGAAGGCGTCCTCAAGACTTGCGCCAGTCTGTCGGGCGCCTTCGCCGGCAAGCCGGGCTCCTACACATGCGCGTTCGGCTTTCCGAACGCGACTTGGTGGTCGATTCGGTAAACCGGATATCTTCTGCCCCACAATGCCCTCCATAAATATTTAATCTCCTTATAAATCAACAAAATATGTCCTACTGCCTGGCCTGGCACGAGTCATGCTCTACACTCTTGGACGAATGCCTGTTGCGCCAACACTTCAGGAGCCGTCAGGCATTCGAAGCACAAAAGGGCCGAACAACTGGCTCCATAAAAAAAACAATGTCGAGGAAAATTTGATGCGCATCGTTCCCCATATCCTGGGCGCAGCCATTGCTGCCGCTCTGATCAGCACGCCAGTTTTCGCCGCCGAACTCACCGGCACCCTGAAGAAGATCAAAGAGTCCGGTGTCATCACCCTCGGGCATCGTGACGCTTCCATTCCTTTCTCCTACATCGCGGACGCCTCCGGCAAACCGGTCGGCTACTCCCACGACATCCAGCTGAAAGTCGTCGAAGCCCTGAAAAAAGACCTGGACCTGCCGAACCTGCAGGTCAAGTACAACCTGGTCACCTCGCAAACCCGTATCCCGCTGGTGCAGAACGGCACCGTGGACCTGGAATGCGGTTCGACCACCAACAACGTCGAGCGCCAGCAACAAGTCGACTTCTCCGTCGGCATCTTCGAAATCGGTACTCGCCTGCTGTCGAAGGCAGATTCCAAGTACAAGGATTTCCCGGACCTGGCCGGCAAGAACGTCGTGACCACCGCCGGCACCACGTCCGAGCGCATCCTCAAGGCGATGAACGCCGACAAGCAGATGGGCATGAACGTAATCTCCGCCAAAGACCATGGCGAATCGTTCCAGATGCTGGAAACCGGCCGTGCCGTGGCCTTCATGATGGACGACGCCCTGCTGGCCGGTGAAGCGGCCAAGGCCAAGAAGGCCAGTGACTGGGCCGTGACCGGCACTCCACAGTCCTACGAAATCTACGGCTGCATGGTGCGCAAAGGCGACGAGCCGTTCAAAAAGGCCGTGGATGACGCCATCAAGGCCACCTACGCGTCGGGCGAGATCAACAAGATCTACGAAAAATGGTTCATGCAGCCAATTCCGCCAAAGAACCTGAACCTGAACTTCCCGATGAGCGACGAGCTCAAGGCCCTGATCGCCAATCCGACCGATAAAGCGGCTGACGACAAGAAATCCTGATTTCTGACTAACCTTATCTCCTGGGAGGGCCCTGGCCCTTTCAGGAGGTGGTCACTTCCTGCTGGCATTTTTGGGAAACACTCGAACCGGTGGCTGTCGAGCCGGGAGCGTGTGCCTGATCGTAAAGATCAGGCGGGAACGGAGCTTCCCCCAAGCGGGTACCTGTACATCGATCGATCTGAGGGGAGACCCTAATGAATTACAACTGGGACTGGAGCGTGTTCTTCAAGTCCACCGGCGTGGGCAGCGAGACGTATCTCGACTGGTACGTGTCCGGTCTGGCCTGGACCATCGGCATCGCCATCGCGGCCTGGATCATTGCCCTGACACTGGGTTCGATCCTGGGTGTCATGCGTACCGTGCCGAACCGCATCGTATCGGGCATCGCCACCTGCTACGTCGAACTCTTTCGTAACGTGCCGCTGCTGGTTCAGCTGTTCATCTGGTACTTCCTGGTACCCGACCTGCTGCCAGCCGACCTGCAGGAGTGGTACAAGCAGGACTTGAATCCGACCACCTCGGCTTTCCTCAGCGTCGTCGTGTGCCTGGGCCTGTTCACCACCGCCCGGGTTTGCGAACAGGTGCGCACCGGTATCCAGGCGCTGCCCCGCGGCCAGGAATCCGCTGCCCGCGCCATGGGCTTCAAGTTGCCGCAGATCTACTGGAACGTGCTGCTGCCCCAGGCCTACCGAATCATCATTCCGCCGCTCACCTCGGAATTTTTGAACGTCTTCAAGAACACCTCCGTGGCCTCGCTGATCGGTCTGATGGAGCTGCTCGCGCAGACCAAACAGACCGCCGAGTTCTCCGCGAACCTGTTCGAAGCCTTCACCCTGGCCACGCTGATCTACTTCACCCTGAACATGAGCCTGATGTTGCTGATGCGCCTGGTCGAGAAGAAAGTCGCCGTGCCTGGCCTGATTTCCGTAGGGGGTAAATGATGGAATTCGACTTCTCGGGCATCGTCCCGGCCATTCCCGGCCTGTGGAACGGCATGGTCATGACCCTCAAGCTGATGGTCATGGGCGTGGTCGGCGGGATCATCCTCGGCACCATCCTGGCGTTGATGCGCCTGTCCCACAGCAAACTGCTGTCGAACATTGCCGGTGCCTACGTCAACTATTTCCGCTCGATCCCGTTGCTGCTGGTGATTACCTGGTTCTACCTGGCGGTGCCGTTCGTGCTGCGCTGGATCACCGGCGAAGACACCCCGATCGGTGCGTTCACCTCCTGCATCGTGGCGTTCATGATGTTCGAAGCGGCGTACTTCTGCGAAATCGTCCGCGCCGGTGTGCAGTCGATTCCCAAGGGGCAGATGGGTGCCGCCCAGGCACTGGGCATGAGCTATGGCCAGATGATGCGCCTGATCATCCTGCCGCAGGCGTTCCGCAAGATGACCCCGCTGTTGCTGCAGCAGAGCATCATCCTGTTCCAGGACACCTCGCTGGTGTACGCCGTCGGCCTGGTGGATTTCCTCAATGCTTCGCGCGCCAGTGGCGACATCATTGGCCGCTCCAATGAGTTCCTGATCTTCGCAGGTCTCGTGTACTTCATCATCAGCTTTGCCGCCTCGCAGCTGGTCAAGCGTCTGCAAAAAAGGTTCGCCGTATGATCTCTATCAAAAACATCAACAAGTGGTATGGGGACTTCCAGGTGCTGACTGATTGCAGCACCGAGGTCAAGAAAGGCGAAGTGATCGTGGTGTGCGGGCCGTCCGGTTCCGGCAAATCGACCCTGATCAAATGCGTCAATGCCCTGGAACCGTTCCAGAAAGGCGACATCGTGGTCGACGGTACGTCCATCGCCGACCCGAAGACCAACCTGCCGAAACTGCGTTCGCGGGTGGGCATGGTGTTCCAGCATTTCGAATTGTTCCCGCACCTGACCATCACTGAAAACCTGACCATCGCGCAGATCAAGGTGTTGGGCCGCAGCAAGGAAGAGGCCACCAAGAAAGGCCTGCAACTGCTCGAACGTGTCGGCCTCTCAGCGCATGCCCACAAGCACCCGGGCCAACTGTCCGGCGGTCAGCAGCAGCGCGTGGCGATTGCCCGTGCGCTGGCGATGGACCCGATCGTCATGCTGTTCGACGAACCGACCTCGGCGCTGGACCCGGAAATGGTCAACGAAGTGCTGGACGTGATGGTGCAACTGGCCCACGAAGGCATGACCATGATGTGCGTGACCCACGAAATGGGCTTCGCCCGCAAAGTGGCCGACCGCGTGATCTTCATGGACCAGGGCAAGATCATCGAAGACTGCAAGAAAGAGGAGTTCTTCGGCGACATCAGCCACCGTGCCGAGCGTACGCAGCACTTCCTCAACAAGATTCTGCAACACTAAGAAAACACCGCTCCCACATTGGGTCAGCGGTGATTTCAAGATTTGTGTTGTGGTTGACCCAAGGCATCTGTGATGAAATGCGACCCCACTCTCTATCGCGCCACGTCGCCATCACTCGCCGTGAAACCCCGCCTGATTCGCCATCTGTTCCTGCCGCCGCTGATCATCGCGCTGATGATCGGACTGGGTTATATCGGCTTCTGGACCAGTGAACACTATGGGATCCGCAGCCTCGGCGAAAACGGCCAGCGCCAGCTGGAACTGCACGCCCGCGCCGTCGAAAGCGAGATCAGCAAGTACACCTACCTGCCCAGCCTGCTGGAACTCGAAACCAGTGTTTCCAGGCTGCTGGCCGACCCGACGCCGGAACACCGGCAGACCGTCAACGATTACCTCGAAGGCCTGAACCGGCGCAGCCGCAGCCGGGCCATCTACGTGATGGACACCACCGGCCGTGTCATGGCCACCAGCAACTGGCGCGATGTCGACAGTTACCTGGGCGAAGACCTGTCCTTCCGTGCCTATTTCCAGAACGCCGTGCGCGGCCAGCCCGGACGCTTCTATGGCATCGGCAGCACCAACGGCGAACCCGGTTACTACCTGGCCCATGGCTTGGAAGAACACGGCAAGATCATTGGCGTCGCGGTGGTCAAGGTGCGCCTCGAAGCCATGGAAGAACGCTGGCAGCGCGCGCGCCTGGAAGCCTTCGTCAGCGACGAGAACGGCATCATCATTCTCTCCAGCGACCCGGCGCGACGCCTCAAGTCAGTGGTGCCGCTGAGCGAAGACACCAAGGAAAAGCTCGCCCGCAGCCTCCAGTACTACTGGTTTCCGTTGAACGAATTGCAACCGCTGGCCCGGGAAACCCTGTCCGAGGGCGTGGAAAAACTCACCTTCCCCGCCAACAGCGAACTGGTCTCCGATGATGAAAACATCAGCTACCTGTCGCAAACCCGGCCCTTGAGCGATACACCGTGGAATTTCACCCTGCTCACGCCACTCCAGGATTTGCGCAGAGAAGCGATCAACCAGGGGATTCTGGTCGCCGTGGCATTTGCCCTGGTGGCGTTCCTGCTCATTGCCTGGAACGAGCGGCGCAAGGTGATCGCCACCCGCCTGGCCGCCCGGGAAGCCTTGCAGGAAGCCAACAATCAACTGGAGCGTCGGATTACCGAACGCACCACCGACCTGCGCGCCAGCAACGAACGGCTCAAGGGTCAGATCCGCGAACGCCGCCAAGCCGAAGAGACGCTGCGCCGTGCCCAGGATGAACTGGTGCAGGCTGGAAAACTCGCCGCGATCGGGCAGATGTCCACTAGCATCGCCCACGAATTGAACCAGCCGTTGGCGGCGTTGCGCACCCTGTCCGGCAACACCGTGCGTTTTCTCGAGCGCGGTCAGCTTGACGTGGCCAGCACCAACCTCAAGACCATCAACGAATTGATCGACCGCATGGGCCGGATCACCGCCAGCCTGCGCTCCTTCGCCCGGCGCGGTGACGACAAGGGCCAGGCCTGTCTCGGCAAAGCCGTGGACGCCGCCTTGCAATTGCTCGGCGGGCGCTTGGAAAGCGCCCATCTGCAATTGCATCGGCACTTCGACGATGTGCAGGTGCGGATCGACCAGACCCGCCTCGAGCAAATCCTGGTCAACCTGATCGGCAATGCCCTGGACGCCATGCAGGCGCAACCGCAGCCGGAACTGTGGCTCGAAGGCGAAGTATTCGATGGTAAATATCGGCTGCGCGTACGGGACAATGGCCACGGCATCGATGCCGAAGCGCGCAAGCACCTGTTCGAACCGTTTTTCACCACAAAGCCCGGCGAACAAGGCCTGGGCCTCGGCCTGACACTCTCCGCGAGCCTGGCCGCCGCCACTGGCGGTCACCTGGGTGTCGAGCACCCGGCCAGCGGTGGTACCGCTTTCGTCCTCAGTTTACCGTTGGTAAGCCCCACTCCCGCTGAGCCAATATGAACAACGACCTTAGTGTATTGATCGTCGAAGACGACCCCCATGTGCTGCTCGGCTGCCAACAGGCGCTGACCCTGGAAGACATTCCCTGCATCGGTGTCGGCAGCGCCGAGGAAGCCCTGGAACGGGTTGGCGACAACTTCGCCGGCATCGTCATCAGTGACATTCGCCTCCCGGGCATCGATGGCCTGGAACTGCTGAACCGACTCAAGGCCCGCGATCGCAGCCTGCCGGTCGTGCTGATTACCGGTCACGGAGACATTTCCATGGCCGTCGGCGCCATGCAGAAAGGCGCCTACGACTTCATGGAGAAACCCTTCTCGCCCGAACGCCTGGTGGATGTCGCCCGTCGTGCCCTGGAGCAACGCAGCCTGGCACGGGAAGTCTCGTCGTTGCGCCGGCAACTGGCCGAGCGCGACTCCCTCGAAGGGCGGATCATCGGCCGCTCGCCGGCCATGCAGAACCTGCGCGAATTGATCGCCAATGTCGCCGATACTTCAGCCAACGTGCTGATCGAGGGCGAGACCGGCACCGGCAAGGAACTGGTCGCGCGCTGCCTGCACGACTTCAGTCGTCGCCACACCCGGCAATTCGTCGCGCTCAACTGCGGCGGCCTGCCGGAAAACCTCTTCGAAAGCGAGATCTTCGGCCACGAAGCCAACGCCTTCACCGGCGCCGGCAAACGGCGGATCGGCAAGATCGAACACGCCGACGGCGGCACGCTGTTCCTCGACGAAGTGGAAAGCATGCCCCTGCCCCTGCAGATCAAACTGTTGCGGGTGTTGCAGGAGCGCACCCTCGAACGTCTCGGCTCGAACCAGAGCGTGGCGGTGGACTGCCGGGTGATCGCGGCCACCAAATCCGATCTTGACCAGTCGAGCAAGGCCGGTGAATTTCGCAGCGACCTGTATTACCGCCTCAACGTGGTGACCCTGGAACTGCCGCCCCTGCGCGAGCGCCGCGAAGACATCCTGCAATTGTTCGAGTACTTTTTGCAGCAGTCGTCATTGCGCTTCGACCGCGCCGCGCCGGAACTCGACAACCAGACCCTGTCAAACCTGATGAGCCACGACTGGCCGGGCAACGTGCGCGAACTGCGCAACGTCGCCGAGCGCTTTGCCCTGGGCCTGCCGGCGTTCAAGAAACCCGGTGCGGGCGGCAGCGCCCAAGGCCTGGCCTTCGCCGAAGCGGTGGAGGCCTTCGAGCGCAACCTGCTGAGCGACGCCCTGCAACGCAGCGGCGGCAACCTGACCCAGGCCAGCCTGGAACTGGGCATGGCCAAGACCACGCTGTTCGACAAAGTGAAAAAGTACGGCCTGAGCCATTAAGCGAGACCTGTGTGGACCTGATACTCAAAGCAACCCTGGGCGCGGCGGTGGTGGTGATCCTCGCCGCCCTGGCCAAGACCCGCAACTATTACATCGCCGGGCTTGTGCCGCTGTTCCCGACCTTTGCGCTCATCGCCCATTACATCGTCGGCAAGGGCCGTTCGCTGGATGACCTGAAGACCACCATCGTGTTTGGCATGTGGTCGATCATTCCGTACTTCATCTACCTGGCGACCCTGTATGTGATGGTCGACCGCTTGCGCCTCGAGGCATCGCTGGCCGTCGCGGCCGTGGCGTGGTTGATCGCGGCGACGGCATTGGTCAGCGTCTGGGTTCGCCTGCACGGCTGATCCGGTGCGCTAAAGAAGGTTGTGGTCAGCCACAGGCTCGATCTGCGCCCAATGCGAAGTGTCCTCGCGATGCGCCCGCAGATAGGGCAACACGGCTGCCAGCAATGGCGCCTTGAACGCTTCCTGAAAACGATGCGCCAGTCCCGGTATCAACTTCAACTGGCTACCACGCAGATGCGCCGCCAGGTGCACGCCATGCATCACCGGCAACAACGGATCGGCCGTGCCATGCACCACCAGCGCCGGCACCCGTAGCTGATTGAGCAATGCCACTCGGCTCGGTTCGGCCAGGATCGCCAGGATCTGGCGCTTGGCGCCCTCGGGATTGAAGGCCCGGTCGTACGCCTGTGCCGCCTGCTGCAGCAACGCCTGGCGATCATCAGTCACCGCCGGACTGCCCAGTGCCGCCAGCAGGTCCGCCTGCTGCTCCAATGCAACTTCACGGTTGGGCGCACCCCGACGCGCCAGCAACTGCAACAGCGCCGCACTTGGCGCGGGCAAGCCTTCGGCTCCTGAAGTGCTCATGATCAGGGTCAGGCTCTCGACCCGTTGTGGCGCCATCGCTGCCATGTGCTGGGCAATCATTCCGCCCATGCTCGCGCCCAGCACGTGAAATTGCTCGATGTGCAACGCATCCATCAGCCCCAGTCCGTCGTCCGCCATATCGGTCAGGGTGTATGGCGCCGACACAGGCAAGCCGAGCTTGTAGCGCAGCACTTCGAAGGTCAGGTTGGCCTCGGCCGGCGTCTGCCGCCAGGTCGACAGGCCGACATCGCGATTGTCATAACGAATCACCCGGAAACCTTGCTGACACAGCGCGACCACCACCTCGTCGGGCCAGTGAATCAACTGCCCGCCCAGCCCCATCACCAGCAGCAGTGCCGGGTCGGACGCACGGCCAATGCTCTGGTACGCCAGGCTTACCTGGGCCAGATCAACCCGTTGGGTTGCAACATTGACGTCACAGCGAGACGCCGCCAGAGACGGCAGGCCGCACAACAGTGCGGCCAGGAAAACCATTCGTGAAAAGAACCAAGCACCCATGGAAAAACACCAAAACGCAGAACCCCAGTAGAGCGCGAGTCTGATGAAGTTTGTTCAAGCGCGCTGCCACAGTTGCGTGACAGTTTCATGAATGCCGCTCAATGGTCGATGCGATAACTATGTAGTGCCACCGGCACAGGGGATTTTTCTTAAATGGCGCTTGATCAGGAGTGGACCCGCCGCTCCTCATGGATGAGCCACGCAATCATGACCGAAAGACTCCCAACACTCGCACCCTCCTCGCCGACCGCCATCCCCGAGTTTTCAACGCTGACCAGCAATCCCCACCAGAGCCTGTTGCAAAGCGCCTTGGCGAGCTGGCAAGCCTGTCAGGAAAGCTTGCAGGCACTGTTCGCAAGCGCGCCGCTGGATGAAGGCGCGACGGCCTATTGGCAGGCCCGTGCCCCGGGTACACCGCTGTCGCGCCGTGATCGGGCCGAGCAGCTATACCGCGCTCACATTGAATCAGCGGCGCAACTGGGGTTCGCCCTGAGAACCCTGGGTGCCGAACAATTGAAACCGCTTTGGTTGATGCTGGACGCCGGGACCGAGACGGTGCATCTGGACGACCAGCCCATCCATTGCGAACAACTGGCGCTGAAGTTGAGCGACAACAGCCTCTGGAAAATCCCGGCGGCCTGGGTGATCACCGTGGGCAACCAGCAACCCGTCGCGCAATTGCTCTACCTGCCCTCTCGCCCGGTTCCCGTCCAGGCCTTCGAGGAGCGCAGCGACATGGAGCATTGGCTGTCCGCGCAACTACTTGCTCCGCCCGAGTTACCCAGCCATTACAGTTTTCAGTACACGACCACTACCGGGCCATTGACCACAGGCATCAGCGACCTGTTTGCGCCCGAACTGCAAGCCCGGCGTGCCGGAGCGTTTGCCCAGGCGCCAAGCCTTGAGAGCCTGGAGTTGACCGAAGGCTTTGGCGATGAGGATCGATCAGCGCTGTTCGATAGCCTGTCTGCCGATATTCCCCTGGCCATGCGCCTGACCTCGCTTCGCCAACAGCAGGCGGCGCTGGAAACACTGCTGGGAGAGGACAGCGCTACTGACCTTCAGCGGATATTCGAGGACACCCTCAAGGCTCTGGAAACGGCGGAACAGGCTGCCGACAGGGCCGCATCCGCCCTGCTTTACCGATCGCGCGTCCTCGACCTGACGACTTTCAACCGAGAGTCCAGCGCGCTTTATCAGGCCCACAAGGACGGGTTGCAGGCCGAGGCCAAGTTGCAAAGGTCGCTCAATCAGCTCGACAGTTCCCAGTTCGACATGCTCCAGGCCATCCTGGAACCGTCTGCGGCTGACGAAGCCGACTCCGATGTCGTGGCGGCCAGTCTGTCGTTGATCGAACACACCAGCGGCAACCAGACCCAGGCGTTGGAGGGGCCGTTTGTCATCACCCGCTCCCAGGTGCTGCTCGATCCCGCCGCGCCTCACAGCCTGCTGATTTACTGGCCCGGCATTGGCGGCGGCTTGCAACGCTTCGCCAGTCGCAGGGACCTGGAGCTGGAACTGTTCAAGATCCGCGAACAGGATCCGGAGCTGACCCTGCAGCTGACAAAAATCAGTTGCGATCCGTTGCTTTACAGCCAGGATAAACAGATCAGTCGCTTTGAAGAACAGGCCGCGCAAGTACGCCAGCGCCATGCCGACCCGGCGCAGGCGGCAGAACGCGCCGATGAACTGGAAAAGCTGCGGCGCAAAACCCTGGCCAAGCTGCAGGTCCCGGTTAACCCAGCCCGTCATCTGGCTCTGGGGCAGCGCCTGGAACAAAGCCGCAGTGCCGCCATGGCTTCGCGTCTGCCCACCTGGCTCGCGACATTGTCGGTGTCAGCCGGCGCCGAGCTGAAAAAGCTGATCGAGGCCTATATCCAGGCCATGCATCGCAGTCACGCACAACTGGAAGCAGCCCTGGCGCCCCGTGACGCATTCACCCGTCAACACCTCCAGGTGCGGTTGCGCGATGACTTCTCGATTGAAGGGGAGTTTGACATCCAGCTGGACCTGCCGGATTCGGTCAAGCTGGAAAAACAACTGGCCGACGGCGCGGCCCCAGGCACTCCGCAAAAACTGGTGGCGGTGCCCAGTGCCACGCGCAGCCGAATGTCCCTCGAGGAGCTGGCCCAGCTCAATATCGATAACACCCCGTCCATGCAGCTGGAGCCTCTTTCACTGCGACTGGCCCAGATGCGGGTGCACGTCAACGCAACGGACGAAAGCGAACGCCAGGCACTGGTGACCGGCATCACAAACACCTACCTGCGCAAGGTCCTGCCCGAGCTTGACCTTGCACAGCGCTACGAAGATCTGATCCGTAATACCTTCATGGGCTCGGCCAGCGAAACGCCCTTCGTCAGGGAGCATCGCCGCGAATGCCTGGTCGAGCCCTGGCGCCTGATGCTCAAGTTGCAGGGTCAATGCGCACACCTGCAAAACCAGATCAACCAGGACCAGCTACAGGTCCTGACCATTGCCATCGATGCCCAGACCCGTGAGGCCTGGCAAGCGAACGGCAAACGTATCGTACTGTTCCCGGCCTACCTGAGTGCCGGCGGCAAGGACACGCCAAACGAAGGCCCGACCACCCTGTCCGGCGTGACCTTCATTGAAGAGCAGGTCAGCGGGATGACCCTGCTGTATCTGCCCGACAGCCCCGACGGCCAATGCCTGCGCCGCTACGACAGCCTGGAGAGCGCTCGCCGGGCCTTGTTCAATCTGTGCCTGCGCAGCGAGATGGTCAGCTACCTGGCCGGCCGAGCCTTGAAAGGCAGCGAGGCGGCCCACGCAAGCCGCATCAACCAGGCCGTGTTGAAGCATTTCGACGCCATGATCGGCGTTGGCCTGGCGTGGCCATCGACGACTTCGCTGGCCGAACATTTGCTCAATGCCCACATGGGCCGCCTGATCGAAGCCCATCGCGACACCTCGCGCTCGCGCACCGATCTGTATCTGGAACGCTACGCACTCAGCGGTGCGAAAGCGTTCAACTACATCAAGATGGCGATAGGCCTGGTGCCCTTCGTCGGTGCGGGAGTTGCGCTTTATGATGCCTGGAGCAGTGCCAACAACGCGGTCGCTGCTCTGTCGCATGGCGAGGTGGCTGAGGGCCTGGCAGAGATAGAGTCGGTGTTGTTGTCGTTGATCGATGCCGCCATGGACATCGCCGGTACTTCGCCGGCCACCCGCTCGACCACCGTCGTCCGCTCGCTGGCGCGTGCTCGTCAGTTGATGGCGCTGGGCAAAGGCGCCACGGCATTGCGGTCGACGTCAGCACGCCACGCACGACATATCGCCCAGCGCTTCGCCGGATACGAGTATGAAAAACCGATTTCCCTGGCCGGCTTGCAACCGCTCGAGCACGGGGTCTATCGCAATGTCTACCGGCATGCCGATGGCGACTTCATCACTCGCCAGGGCCGCATCTTCCAGGTTGAACCCAGTGCGGACTCACGCGGCTTGAGACTGAGCGGCACGCGGAAAAAAACCTACCGGCAACCCATCGCGCTCGATGAAGCCGGCCAATGGGATACCTGGTTCGGCGTCTACGGGTCGACCTTCGAAGGCGGCGGGCTGGGTGGCGGCGGCGTGCTCGGGCATCTGGCCGATGCACTTGACCCGATCTGGCCTGCTGCCATTCGCGAACGCCTGCCAAGGTGGTGGGCCGATCGGGTGTTTCGTCGTCACAATGCACTGACCGACGCCGCCGACAACCTGGCGCCGCAAATCGATGCTCGGGTCTCGCGCACCAATGCGGCACTGGAAAAGTACAACAGTGTTGCCGCAGAAGCCCGTCCGGCCCTGATTCAGGAGACCGAAGCAGCCTGTATCGGCGACATCGAACTGGCCAGCGGGCATTACCAGACGCTGGTCGAGCTGGCGCCCCTGGCACATGGCAACAAACGACGCCTGCTCAGTGAAATGCAAAGTCATGACGCCCTGATAATCGCCGACAGGCAAAAGCAGAGGGTTTTCTTTGCCAACCATCGGTCTAATCCGCTCACCGACCGAATTGACGCTCTAATCGATCAACTGGACGAACTACCAGACAGTGCGCTCGCCGAACGCGTTCGGATTCTGCACGACATTCGAAAGCTACGCCTGGAAGTCATCGGCCACCTGGAACAGATTGAAACGGCAATGCGCGACCTCAACCGGTGGTACGAGCGCATTACGGTCAGAACCGAAAAGGCACAAATGACATCCGAAGTAGAGGCGTTGAACGGACGCCTCAACGAGCCCACTCTGCTTTACCTGAGAACAGCTCATCTTCTGGAGACCGTCAATCGCTTTAACACGGTACGGGATCTGTCCTGGTTCCATCTACAGACCCAAGCCGAAAGCCTGCGCATCAACGTCGACCGTGCATTGTTCACTCAATTCAGCCTGCAGGAGGTCCCTGCCACCCGAGCCCAACGCAATCAGATTTTCCAGGAATGCCTCGAGCACTACAGCCAGTTCCGTCGCGGCATGAATGCCTGGACCGCCAGCGATCCCCAGCACTTCTATCTCGACGCGGTCGCGCCCTTGCTGGAGGGTATCGAAAAAATGGCCCAACGGGCACGCAAGGGCATCGACCAACCAGCGCCAGTCGTGCCGGCCGGGCAGCGCAGCAAGAAGGTCTTCATCACCGAAGACGACCACTTGTTGATCGGGGGGGAGCGCTTGGAACCAACGACCCAGAAACGTCAATACATCCTGACCGGGAAGGGTGGCGTCGAGGAAATATGGGAACAGGGTGCAAACGGCAAGTCTCGCTTGCTCAATCCTCCCGAGCCAATCGCTCGCCCCGTGCAAAAGGACGCGGCTGCCATGATCGAAGATGCGCGTAATCGCCTGCAGTCGCAGCCGGCCTACCGGTCGAGGATTCAAGCCTATGCAGCGCAGGATATGCTCCCGGTCGATCTGGAGCACATGATGGTCAACGAGTCCAACGAACTGACGCGCCGGGCGCTCGATATCGAAGCCATTGCCCCACAGAGCCCCGTCATCGAGCAACTGCGGAACAAGGCAGTGGAATTGATTGCCACCGGACGTCGGATGCGCACCCGTCAGTCACTGCGCAGCAAAAACCCTACGGATGGAATGCTCGATGATCTGATCAGCCAAAATGCCGCAGAGATACGCAAGACCAGTGCGCTGAAAACCCTGGGCAAACGTCCTGATCGGCGAACCGATTACTTGCAGGAATACGAAATATGGGACATGACGGCAACACCTCCCACGCTGTTGTGGTATGCCCATTTCCACTATGCCAAGCCGGCCCCCGCCTTTCTCGAGTTCGAGAAAGCGCATCTTAAGTTGCCTGAACATCGTGCCTTGACCCACGCCGATAACGCCAACCTGCCTTACGCCGATATCGGCAAGAAATCAGCGGCGCTCAGACATTTCGATCAGGGCTGACAGGCCGCACGGGAGCGGTCAATCCGCTCCCGTGCAGGTTCCTCAAGCCAGTTGGCTTCGCAGCTGGCGTGCCGCGGCCACCATGTTCACCAGCGCCGCCTCAGTCTCCGGCCAGGCGCGGGTCTTCAACCCGCAATCGGGGTTGACCCACAACCGCTCGGCCGGGATCCGCTTCACCGCCTTGCTGATCAACTTGACCATCTCGACCGTGTCCGGCACCCGTGGCGAGTGGATGTCATAGACACCCGGACCTATGTCGTTGGGGTAGTCGAACGCTTCGAAGGCCTGCAGCAACTCCATGTCCGAACGCGAGGTTTCGATGGTGATCACATCGGCATCCATCGCCGCGATCGCCTCGATCACGTCATTGAATTCGCTGTAGCACATGTGGGTGTGGATCTGCGTTTCATCACGCACACCGCTGGCGCTCAAGCGGAATGCCTGCACCGCCCATTCCAGGTATTCCTGCCATTGTGCCCGACGCAGCGGCAGGCCTTCGCGGAATGCGGCTTCGTCGATCTGCACGATCTTGATGCCGGCCGCTTCCAGGTCGAGCACTTCGTCGCGCAGGGCCAGCGCCAGTTGCTGTGCCTGGACTTTGCGCGACACGTCTTCGCGGGGGAAGGACCACATCAGCATCGTCACGGGACCGGTGAGCATGCCTTTCATGACCTTGTCGGTCTGGCTCTGGGCATAGGTGATCCAGTCGACCGTCATGGCTTTCGGGCGGCTCAGGTCGCCGTAGATGATCGCCGGTTTCACGCAGCGTGAACCGTAGCTCTGCACCCAGCCAAAACGCGTGAACAGATAGCCATCGAGTTGCTCGGCGAAATACTCGACCATGTCATTGCGTTCGGCTTCACCGTGCACCAGCACGTCCAGCCCCAGGCGTTCCTGGATTTGCACGGCGTGGCGAATTTCGTGGTGCATGGCGTCGGTGTAGTCGTTGGCCGACAGCTTGCCTTGCTTGAAAGCCTGGCGCGCCAGGCGAATCGATCCGGTCTGCGGGAACGAGCCGATGGTGGTGGTCGGGAACGTCGGCAGTTTCAACCGTGCACGCTGTTGCTCGATGCGTTGGGCAAACGGCGATTGGCGCTGGCTGTCCGCTGTGCCAATGGCATCGATGCGGGCTTGCACCTGGGCTTTATGGATGCGCGGCGATTCGGCGCGACTGGTGGCAATGGCACGGCTTTCGGCCAGCGCGGCTTGCACCTTGGGCGCTTGCGGATCGTTCAGGGCATCGCGCAGTACGGCAATTTCGCCACACTTTTGTACGGCAAACGCCAGCCAGCTTTTCAGCTCGGGATCGAGTTTGTCTTCGCGTTCCAGGTCCACCGGGCTGTGCAGCAGCGAGCAGGAGCTGCTGACCCAGAGGTTGTCGCCAAAGCGTTCCTGGGCAAATTGCAGTTGCGCCAGCACGGGCTCCAGCTCGCAGCGCCAGACGTTGCGGCCATTGACCAGGCCCACTGAGAGAATCTTGTAGGTCGGCAGGCGATCGAGCACGTGCAGCAGTTGATCCGGCGCGCGCACCGCGTCGATGTGCAGGCCTTGCACCGGCAGGCCGACGGCCAGGCCTAGGTTGTCCTGCAGGCCGCTGAAGTAGGTCGCCAACAGCTTTTTCAGCGGCGAGTATTGGAGGATGTGGTAGGCGCGTTCAAAGGCGTTTTTCCATTCCTGCGGCAGGTCGAGGGTGAGGATCGGTTCATCGATCTGTACCCACTCCACCCCTTGGGCAGCGAGGCGCCCGAGGATTTCGTTGTAGACCGGCAGCAGGCGTTCCAACAGGTCGAGTTTGTCGAAGTCGTCGCCCTTGACCTTGCCCAGCCACAGGTAAGTCAGCGGGCCGATGATGACGGGCTTGACGGTGTGCCCCAGGGCCTGGGCTTCGCCCACTTCGTCGAACAGCTGCTCCCAGCTCAGCTTGAACTGTTGGTCTGCGCTGAATTCCGGGACCAGGTAGTGGTAGTTGGTGTCGAACCACTTGGTCAGTTCCTGGGCGTATTGCGCCTGGCCGTGCTCGCTGCCGCAACAGCTCACGGTGGCGCCACGGGCCATGGCGAACAAGGTGTCCAGGGTCGGCAGGCCGCGTTCGTCCCGGGTGCTGTCGAAGCGCTCGGGGATCACACCGAATGCCAGGGAATGGGTCAGTACCTGGTCGTACCAGGCGAAGTCGCCGACCGGCAGCAGGTCGATGCCGGCGTCTTTCTGCAATTGCCAGTGGGTGTTGCGCAACTGGCGACCGACGCTGTGCAGCGCCTGCTGGTCAAGGTCGCCCTTCCAGTAGGATTCGAGGGCTTTTTTCAGTTCGCGGTCGGCACCGATGCGGGGAAAACCAAGGGTGTGGGCTACGGCCATGTCGAATTGCTCCTGTAAAAGATGGCGCTATTGTCGACAGCCAGGGCATCATGAGACAAACTCAACCTTTTCGTGTTGATCACAAGTTTTCCTCATGGAGCCCCCGGTGCTTGAAATCCGTCACCTGAAGACCCTGCACGCCTTGCGCGAAGCCGATAGCCTGGTGGATGCGGCCGACCGCCTGCACCTGACCCAGTCGGCGCTGTCCCATCAGTTCAAGGAGCTTGAGGAACGCATGGGGATGCCGCTGTTCGTGCGCAAGACCAAGCCCGTGCGTTTCACCAGCGCCGGTTTGCGCCTGCTGCAACTGGCCGATGCCACCTTGCCGCTGCTGCGCGCGGCCGAGCGCGACATCGCGCGGTTGGCCGGAGGCACCGCCGGGCGCCTGCACATGGCCATCGAATGCCACAGTTGCTTCCAGTGGCTGATGCCGACCATCGACCAGTTCCGCGATGCCTGGCCGGAGGTCGAGCTGGACCTGGCGTCGGGCTTCTCTTTCGCCCCCCTGCCCGCCCTGGCCCGTGGCGACCTGGACCTGGTGGTGACGTCCGACCCGGTGGAGCTGGTAGGCATCACCTATGTGCCGCTGTTTACCTACGAGGCCATGCTCGCGGTGGCGAACCAGCACCGCCTGGCCAACAAGGCCTACATCGTCCCGCAGGACTTGCTCAGCGAAACCCTGATCACCTACCCGGTGGAACGTGACCGGCTGGATATCTTCACGCGCTTTCTGGAACCGGCCGACGTCGAGCCGGCCCAGGTCCGCACGTCGGAACTGACGGTGATGATGATGCAGCTGGTGGCCAGCGGTCGCGGCGTGTGCGGCATGCCCCATTGGGCGCTGCATGAATACAGCTCACGGGGCTACGTGAAGGCCAAGCGCCTGGGCGAGAAAGGCTTGTTTGCGACGCTGTATGCGGCGATTCGGGCCGACATGCTCGATGCGCCGTACATGAGGGATTTTTTGCTGACGGCCAAGGACACGTCGTTTTCGACGCTGGATGGGGTAAGCGCCGTTCGTTTTTGATCGGGGCGGATTTAGAGTTCGCGCCACATGTGGATCTTGTCGAAGTATTCCTCACCCACCCGCACCGCCATCGGCTCCAGGCCGAACTGGACGAAGCCGCAGCGCCGATAGAGGTTGAATGCGGCATCGTTGCCGGCGGTGACGGTCAGTTTGATCACCCGCAGATGTTGATGGGTCCGCGCCTCGGCCAGCACCGCCTGCACCAGTTGCCTACCGAGCCCGCGCTGGCGCACGTCGGCGGACACGTACATGCCAAACAGCGTCGCCTTGTGCCGGGCCTTTTCCCGGGGCTCCAGCGCCAGTCCGGCGATGCCGGCCAACCGGCCCTCGTCGAAAGCGCCGAGCACCACATCCAGCTTGCCGGTCAGGCGCGACTCCCACCAGCTCAAGGGCATCGTTGCACGTTCGCGCACGCTGGAGGTGAACGCCCGGGGGTGCCGGTCGTAAGCTTCGAGCGTCATCGTCCGATAGTCCAGCGCATGGCTGGCATCCAGTCGCTGAATCAACATGTTCAGGCCATCCGTTTTTGCTCGAGCATCAAGCGCAACGCCAGCGCCGACAAGACAAAGCCCATGAAATAACGCTGCATCGCCAGCCAGGTCGGATTGCTGACAAACCATGAGGCGATGCCGGCCGCGAACAGGGCGATCATCAGGTTCACGCAGAAACTGACGCTGATCTGGGTCAGGCCCAGGACGATACTTTGCGTGAACACCGAACCGTGCTCGGGGCTGATGAACTGCGGGAACACCGACAGGTAGAACACCGCAATCTTCGGGTTCAGGGCGCTGGTGAGAAAACCCATGGTAATGAGCCTGCGCGACGAGTCCGGTGGCAGCTGCTGCGCTTCGAACGGCGAACGCGCACCCGGCTTGACTGCCTGCCAGGCCAGCCACAACAGGTACAGGGCGCCGGCCCACTTCAACACTTCATAGGCCATCGGCACCGCCAGGAACACCGCGGTCAAACCGGCCGCGGCGGCGAACAGATGCACGAAGAAACCCGCGACCACGCCAAGCAACGAGGTGACCCCGGCCTTGCGTCCCTGGCAGATCGAACGGGAGATCAGGTAGATCATGTTCGGCCCCGGTGTCAGCACCATCAGCAACGCGGCAGCGGCGAAAATCAGCAGGTCTTGAAGCGGGATCATGGGCGAAGTCCCTTGCGTAATGATCAGGCGATAGCGGTCAGCGAAGCTCGATAAAACGGCAGGATCAGGTCCCGTGTCAATGGCGCCAGAACGACACCACCGTCGCTGGCCGGATCGATCCAGATCACTTCTTCGATCTCGGCAGCCGGGGTGACTTCGGCATCGATGGTCAGCAGAAACAGTTCGGCCTGCACGACAAAACCCGGCTCATTGGCGGCGGGGGCCAAGAACTGCCCGAGGAACGTGGCATGCGCCGTATCGATCAGCAGACCCAACTCTTCTTCCAGCTCCCGGGCCAGTGCGCTGACCGGTTTTTCATCGGCCTCGATCTTGCCACCCGGTTGCATGAATGCCTGGGTACCGCGCTTGCGCACCAGCAGGGTTCGCCCGTCGGGACCGATCAACAGGGCGGCGGCGATGTGGATAAGGGCAGAGGGCTGGGCAACAGACGTTGACATAAAAAAGGCCTTTGACTCAAAAACGCCATTATATTCGACATTGATGTTGGCTGACGCACCGCCATCGCGAGGTGGTTTGTGTATTGCCAAAGTTTTTGAGTCCGAACCCAAGGAAACCGTATGAGCCTGTCACTCCTGAGCCGCTACGCCTTCTTTGCCGTCTGCGTGATCTTCACCCTCGCCAGCCTGCCCTTCCTCGAGCACGACTGGCTCTGGCCCATCACGGCCGTCACCGGCGTGCTCAGCCTGATCGGCCTGTTCGATCTGCTGCAAAGCCCCCACGCAGTGCGCCGCAATTACCCGATCCTGGGCAATATCCGCTATCTGGTCGAAGGCATTCGTCCGGAAATCCGCCAATACCTGCTCGAATCCGACAGCGACGCCCTGCCCTTTTCCAGGGCCCAGCGCTCACTGGTCTATTCCCGGGCCAAGAATGAAAGCGCCGACAAACCGTTCGGCACCTTGATCGACGTCTACCAGTCGGGTTTCGAGTTCATCGGCCACTCGATGCGCCCGGCGCCCTTGAGCGACCCGAGCGGTTTCCGGGTCACGGTCGGCGGCCCGCAATGCACCCAGCCGTATTGCGCGTCGGTGTTCAACATTTCGGCCATGAGCTTCGGCTCGCTCAGTGCCAATGCCATCCGCGCGTTGAACCAGGGAGCCAAGCTCGGCAACTTCGCCCACGACACCGGCGAAGGCAGCATAAGCCCTTATCACCGCGAACACGGTGGCGACCTGACCTGGGAACTGGGCAGCGGCTACTTCGGCTGTCGCACCAGCGATGGCCGCTTCGACCCCGAGCGTTTCGCCGCACAGGCCCGAACGCCCCAGGTGCGGATGATCGAAATCAAGATGAGCCAAGGCGCCAAACCCGGCCACGGCGGGATCCTGCCCAAGCACAAGGTCACCCGCGAGATCGCCGACACACGCGGCATCCTGATGGGCGAAGACTGCATCTCGCCGTCCCGCCACAGTGCGTTTTCCACGCCGATCGAGATGATGCATTTCCTCCAGCAACTGCGCGAGCTGTCCGGTGGCAAACCGGTAGGCTTCAAGTTTTGCCTGGGTCACCCGTGGGAGTTCATGGGCATCGCCAAGGCCATGCTGGAAACCGGCATCCTCCCGGACTTCATCGTGGTCGACGGCAAGGAAGGTGGCACCGGTGCCGCGCCTGTGGAATTCACCGACCACATCGGCGTGCCGATGCGCGAAGGCCTGCTGTTCGTGCACAACACCCTGGTCGGCCTGAACCTGCGGGACAAGATCAAGCTCGGCGCCAGCGGCAAGATCGTCAGTGCGTTCGATATCGCCAGCGTGCTGGCCATCGGTGCCGATTGGGCCAACTCGGCGCGCGGTTTCATGTTCGCCATCGGTTGCATCCAGTCGCAAAGTTGCCACACCAACAAATGCCCGACCGGCGTCGCCACCCAGGACACCCTGCGTCAGCGTGCGCTGGTGGTGCCGGACAAGGCCCAGCGCGTCTACAACTTCCACCGCAACACGCTCAAGGGCCTGGCCGAGATGCTCGCTGCCGCCGGCCTTGAACATCCGTCGCAACTGTCGGCCAAGCACCTGGTGCGGCGCATGTCGGCCACCGAGATCAAGCTGTTCTCACAGCTGCATGTGTTCCTCAAGCCGGGGGAGTTGCTCACCGGTGAAGTGAATGGCGAGTTCTACTCGCGGATGTGGCAGATGGCGCGGGCGGACAGTTTCGAACCCAACGAAGAGGCTGCGGCCTGACCTTCACGGCTCCGACATTGCGCTTTACCAATGAAGCGATTTGATCGGGGCCGGTTCTTTCATCACGATAAATCCGTAATCGCCAATCAGGTAAATCCGGTAGAACTGGCTCTCCACCAAGGGCGTGTAACCTAGATAACCCACCCGCGTCGCATTGCGCCGCTCTTTCTCCGCCACCACGTTGGTGATGCCGACTTTCGGCAGGTTTTCCGCCAGCATGTAGAAGTCGACGTTCAGCAGGTAATGCAACACCGGCATCTGCTTGAACGAACCTGCCGCCCCCAGCAGCCAGTGATCGGAATAGGTCACCGACATGTAGATGCGCTTGGCGTCACGCAAGGGTTGATGGCTGGCGATGTTATGTTCAAGGCTGCTCAGCGCGCTGCCGGCGAAGGCTTTCTGCACCGTCAGGACCCGGCCATAGGCGAATGACAACGACAACATGGCCAGCAGCGGCACCAGCAACAACAGCGGCAAGCGTTCGTGGAGTGTGGCCAGGGCCAGGTGACTCAAGTAGAACAGCAGCACCAGCAACACCGCGAATCCCATCAGGGTCCTGGCGCCTTCGTTGAAGTCGCGAAAGACCAGCGCGACGCCGGACACCAGCAACACCACGACCGGCACTGTCAGCAAACACAGCAGGCCGATCAGCAGTCTCTTCGGCCCGCTGTCCTTGCGCTCGATAACCTTCAATCCCAAACACACTGCACCGGCAATGGCACAGAGCACCAACCCGGCCGCCACCCAGGCAAATCCGCCATGGAACAGCAGCACGACTTTTTCCAGCACCCGCGCAATGTTGATGTGGATCTGCAGCAAAGGCTGCGCTGCCCAGTCCAGCAACACCGTGCGACCCTGCCCCATGAAGGGGTATGCACTGACAAGGTAAATCAGCCAACCGAGAAACAGCTGGGCAATTCTCCAGCCGATCAAACCGCCCCAGCGCGGCCAGGCCACTTTGTCATTGACCGCCCTGAGCACTTCAAGACAGCACAGGCCGAGAAACACATTGACGCTGATTTGATACAGGCCCAGCGCCAGCGCAATCAGGAAAGAAGGCACCAGCCATTGCAGGCTGCGCGAAGGGTGACGAAAGGTGATGGCGTAGATCACCGCCACCACACTCAAGGTCATGACCGGGCCGTCGTATTGATAGGTCAGGTTTTGCAGGAAGAACGGGCTGTACCAGAGCGGCAACAGCACCAGGCAGCAGCCGAAGGTCGGTTCGCGGAAGTGATGAAAGGTCAGGCTTGTCAGTGCCCAGGACATGGCCAGGGTGGCGATCAACAACGGCAGCGGAAAAATGTTCGGCGCGCCACTGCTGAAGGTCAGCGCGTTGTAGAACAACTCGGCGAACAGACGCCCTTCCTTGGCCCAGGCCATGCCGGCCGACAGCGAGCGCCAGTTGTCATCGATGTAGGGATAATCCGCAAGGATCAGCGGCAGCACGTACACCAGGGTCGCCAGCAGAAAAAACAGCCAGGCCTGGCGTCGAGTGAGTTCCTTGGTGAAGAAATCGCTGAACCTGCCCATGCTAGGGTTTGCGCCTGTCTTTGCCGCCGACGATGTCCTTGACCACATAGCGCGGCCGGTGCTTGGCTTCGATGTAGATCCGCCCGACATACTCACCGAGGATGCCGATGCCGATCAGTTGAACGCCGCCGAGAAACAGAATAGCGGTCATCAACGAAGGGTAACCGGGCACGCTGTTACCGAAGAAAATCTTGTCCAGCACCATGTACACCGCATAGAGCACGGCAAAGATCGACACGCATCCGCCGACGTACGTCCATAACCGCAGCGGTACCGTGCTGAACGAGGTCACGCCTTCCAGCGCCAGGTTCCACAGTTTCCAGCCGTTGAACTTGCTATCCCCCGCCACCCGCCGGGCGCGTTCGTACTCCACCACCACGGTGTTGAAGCCGGCCCACGACAGCACGCCCTTCATGAACAATTGATGCTCGGGCAAGGTGCGAATCACGTCCACCACCTTGCGATCCATCAGCCTGAAATCCCCGACGTTTTCCTCGATCCGGGTGTAGGAAATTCGATTCAACAGGTGGTAGAACAGCGCTGCGCTGTGGCGTTTCAAGTAACTGTCGGCGGCGCGGTCGCGGCGCTTGGCCAGTACCACATCCGCGCCTTTTTGCCATTGTTCGATCAACAACGGGATGACGCTGATCGGGTCCTGCAGGTCTACGTCCATGGGGATCACCGCATCGCCGCTGGCATATTCCAGCCCGGCAAACAGCGCCGGTTCCTTGCCGAAATTGCGCGAGAAATTGATCAGCAGGACCTGTTCGTCCGCCTGCGCCAGGGCCGCCACCTGTTCGGCCGTGCCATCGGAGCTGCCGTCATTGATGAACACGATCTCGACTTCGGTCGCGTCGAGTTTCAACTCTCGTCGTACCGCCTGGTAAAACAGATTGATCGCCTGTTCTTCGTTAAACACCGGGACGATAAGCGAAACCTTCATACGTCACGCTCACGGAACACCACGTACTTGGAAAACAGGAAACCGAACACCAGGCTCAACGCAGAAAACAGCGCCACGGTCAGCAACCCATGCAACCGCCAGACATCGCCGACATGGCCGACGCCCAGGCTGAGCGCCCCCATCGCCAGCATGAACAACAGGTAACCGCCGACTGACGCCTTGGCATCAAAGGTATAGAGCGCATTCATATAAAAGGAAAACGAGGCCGCTACGCAAAAGGCTGCCAGGTTGCTGGCCGCTTGCGTCAAGCCGAAGCCCACGCTCAAGAGAAAAAAGATCTGCCAGTGAATCAGCGTATTGGCGACGCCGATCACGGTGTAGCTGGACAAGCCCTTGTATGAAAGTCTCACGTGACGCTCCTGCGATTGAACGCTGCTCACACAAACATTTGAGCTTGTCTACTGTCAGAAATCGCAGGAATACCGACCTTTCAGACCAGCGGTCGGGCTCTGCGCCCACCTCAGGAGACATCCCGCAATACCCCGCCTTTGCAATTACCAGCGAATCAGTCCACCCTGCGCGCCGCCAATAGGCGGCAAGCAACTTTTTGCGCCTTCGGCTCATCCTTTGTTCAATACCTGTTTACCAGCGAGCCTGCCGTCATGACGTTAGCGCGCGATCACCGGATCGATTTTTTTCGCGGCCTGGCACTGATCTTCATTTTCTGGGATCACGTGCCCCACAACCCCTTGGGTCAAATCACCCTGCGCAACTTCGGCTTCAGCGATGCCGCCGAAGTCTTCGTGTTCCTGGCCGGTTACGCGGCCGTCCTGGCCTACGGCAAAGTCCTTGCGCGGGAAGGTTTGCTGATCGCCTGGGTGAAAATCCTGCGCCGCGCCTGGGTGCTCTATGTGGTGCACATCTTCCTGCTGGCGATGCTGATGGGCATTGTGTTCTTCGCCAACAGCCATGTGGAAACCCGCGACCTGGTGGAAGAAATGGGCATGCACCATTTCATCAGCGACCCCCAGCAGGCCTTGATCGATGAGCTCCTGTTGCGCTTCAAACCGAACCTGATGGACCCGCTGCCGCTGTACATCGTTCTGCTGGCGGGCCTGCCGCTGGTGCTGCCGATACTGGTGCGCAAGGTCTGGCCGGTGGTGGCGGTGTCCTTTGCGCTGTACCTGACCGTACCGTTGTTTGGCTGGAACCTGGCCGCGATCAAGGATGGCGTGTGGTACTTCAACCCCGTGGCCTGGCAACTGCTGTTTATCCTCGGCGGCGCGGCGGCGATTCATGCGCAACGCCCACGTTTGCCCGACACCCGGCCGCTGGTGCGCCAGCCGTTGTTCATGACGGCGGCGGTGTATGCATTGATCGCCGCGGTGCTGACGGTCGCCTGGCGCTGGCCGCAGATCCACGACGCCCTGATGCCTGCGAGCCTGAGCAATCTGCTGTACCCGATCAGCAAGACCAACCTGTCGCCTGTTCGGCTGTTGCACTTTCTCGCGCTGGCCTACGTCGCCGCGAAACTGTTGCCCGACACCGGCTGGACGCAAAACTGGCTGGCACAGCAATGCTGCCGCATGGGGCGTTTTTCCCTGGAGATCTTCTGCCTGGGCGTGTTGCTGGCGCCCCTGGCGGACATGCTCAATGCGCTGACGGACGACGCGTTCGCCATGCAGGTCTTCACCGCGTTGGTGGGGGCCGGGTTGATGGCGTTGCTGGGGGCGTGGCTGGAATTCAACAAGCGCTTGAATCGACCGGCTCCCGCCGTCGCCGCCTTGTAGGAGCTGGCTTGTCGAGTCGCCGCATCGCAGCGAAGACGGCCTTGAGTGTTACGCTGGTCTTCCGGGCACCTTCGCTGCCAAGCCAGCTCAGGTTGATTGGCGTCGTGCCCAAGATCTGTGCGCGCTGGTGATCCCCTGTGGGAGCGAGCTTGCTCGCGAAAGCGGTGGGTCAGATGACATCTTGATTGACTGATCAGCAGTCATCGCGAGCAAGCTCGCTCCTACATTTTGATTGGCGCCGTGCACAAGATCTGTGTGCACTGGTGATCCCCTGTGGGAGCGAGGACAGCCACGGATCCGTGCCAAACATAAAACATTGTAGGAGCCCGGCTTGCCGGCGAAGGCGGTCTTGAGTATTGCGCTGGCCTTTCGGGCTTCTTCGCTGCGATGCGGCGACCCGACAAGCCAGCTACAGGATGAAAAAAGCCCCGATCATTTGACCGGGGCTTTTGCATTTCAGGCGTTACGACTTACGAAGCCGAACCCACCGCACCTTGCGTCGCATTGGTCGGTTGCAGCTTGAACACATAGAACAACACCGTCAGCAGCACCAGGAACGCCGGGCCCACATATAGCGCCACGCGGGTGTCCGGGAAGTACGCCATCAGGCCGACCACCAGCACCAGGAACGCCAGCGCCAGGTAAGAGCTGATCGGGAACAGCCACATGCGGTACTTGAGGCCGGCACGCTCGCTGGCGCTCAGGCCTCTGCGGAACTTGAGCTGGGCCAGCAGGATCATCACCCAGGTCCAGATCGCGCCGAAGGTGGCAATCGCCGTCACCCAGACAAACACCTTCTCAGGCACCAGGTAATTAAGCAGCACGCCCAGCAGCAGGGCGCCGATCGATAGCAGCAAGGCGCGACGCGGCACGCCGTTGCTGGAGGTCTTGGCGAAACCGGCTGGGGCCTGGCCGTTCTGCGCCAGGCTGTAGAGCATGCGCCCGGTGCTGAAGATGCCGCCATTGCAGGACGACAGCGCGGCCGTGATCACCACAAAGTTGATGATGCCAGCGGCGGTCTTGATGCCCAGGCGCTCGAAGGTCATCACAAACGGACTGCCCTGGGTGCCAATTTCGTTCCACGGGTAGATCGACAGGATCACGAACAACGCGCCAACGTAGAACAGCAGGATCCGCCAGAACACCGAGCCGATGGCGCTGGGAATGGTCTTCTGCGGGTTTTTCGCTTCACCGGCGGTCAGGCCGATCATCTCCACGCCGAGGTAGGCGAACATGACCATTTGCAGGGACATCAACACGCCCTGCACGCCGTTTGGCATGAAACCACCGTGGGTCCAGAGATTGGAAATCCCCAGGGCCACACCGTCGTTGCCGAAACCGAAGGCGATGATGCCGATACCACCCAATACCATCGCAATGATGGTGACGATCTTGATCAGGGCGAACCAGAATTCGAATTCACCGAAGGCTTTCACCGCGATCAGGTTGATCGAGCCCATGCTGACCAGCGCGGCGAGCGCCCAGATCCAGCGCGGCACATCGGGGAACCACACGCCCATGTACACCGCCACGGCGGTGATTTCCGCGACACAGGTCACCAGCCACAGGAACCAGTAGTTCCAGCCGGTCAGGAAGCCCGCCAGCGGGCCGAGGTAGTCCTGGGCGTAACGGCTGAACGAGCCGGCGACCGGGTTGTGCACGGCCATTTCGCCGAGCGCGCGCATGATCACCAGGATGGCCAGGCCGCCAATGATGTAGGACAGCATGATGGCCGGGCCAGCCATTTCGATGGCCTTGGCCGAACCCAGGAACAGACCGACGCCGATACAGGCACCGAGCGCCATCAAGCGAATATGCCGTTCGCCGAGTTCGCGTTTGAGCGGGCCGCCTTGAGCGGTCTCGCCGTGGGGCAACTGATTGCCTACGGGCATGGGGTACAACCTCGTCTTGTTATTGGATATATCCACCGAGCGGCGAAGCGTTGACCGATAAGCCAGCGCCTCCCGTAACCGACCCTGCTTCATGGGCAGAACCGTCTTGCAGGGCAAAACCTGCGCGATCAGCGGGGGGTGCAGTATAAAAAGCTCGCGACAGAGATTTTCACTCTATAAATCACAAAAATCAGGTGTAAATCTCGGTAAAAGCGCTATCTACGGAGATGGATTGCCTAGGCTTTGTAGGATTTTTCGCTTTTGAAACGGCGGCGAGTATTGCACGGTATTGGTGCGTCGTCATGTTTCGGTAATGCTCTGGACGCCTCTGGATCGGCCCTGTAGGAGCTGCCGAGTGCAACGAGGCTGCGATCCTTTGACTTTGTTGTGTGAAAGCAGGATCAAAAGATCGCAGCCTGCGACAGCTCCTACTAAGCTTCAGACAAGTCCGATCAATCTGCGCGTGAATGGATCAATCGACTATGGGCGCTTTAGAACAAACCGATTCGAGTAAAAACGTGGTCCAGACTGAACCTGTGGATGAAGCGCCAATACCTGAAAAACCTCCTCGCAGTCGCGTCAAGCACGGCTGGAAAGCGTTTTGGCTGTTAGTGGTGATCATTGCAATTGTCCTGGGCCTCGCGGCGTCCAAGGAGATGCGCACGTCACGGTTTCAAGCTCGGGAAGCCAGCAAGTTCGCCAAGACCCTGAGCTATGAACTCAAACCCGGTCCCACCGACTCGATCCGCTACCCTGGCGCTGGCCCCTTCGATTTGCGCCTGGGTTACAGCTCGCTGGGCGAGTTCCTGCCGCGCCTGCTCAAGCGTGATTACGTGATTTCCGCCCAGACCCGGTTTTCTCCTGCCCTGATGGACTACACGGGCAAGGGCCTGTTCGTGCCTTATGCGGAGAAAATCCAGGCGGGATTGTCGATCACCGATTGCCGCGCCAACCCCTTGTACCAGTACAAGTATCCGCAACAGCTCTATTCCAGCTTCGAGGCGATCCCGCCGGTGGTGGTCAACAGCCTGCTGTTCATCGAAAACCGCTTTCTGCTCGACCCACGCCAGCCCCTGGCCAACCCGGCTGTGGACTGGCCGCGATTCGGCATGGCGGCCTATACCCAGGTCGCCAAGATGCTGCACCTGCCCGGTCAATCGGCAGGCGGCAGCACCCTGGCCACGCAATTGGAGAAATATCGGCACTCACCCGACGGGTTGACCGTGTCGGGCGGGGAAAAAATTCGCCAGATGGTTTCCGCCACCGTGCGCGCCTATCAGGATGGGCCGCAAACGCTCATCGCCCGGCAGAACGTGGTGCGCGACTACCTCAATAGCGTGCCGCTGTCGGCGGTGCCGGGCCACGGTGAGGTCCACGGCATGGCCGAGGGTTTGCGCGTGTGGTACGGCGCCGACTTCAACACGGCCAACAAAACCCTGGCGAGCGACGCCACGGATGCAAAGAGCCTGGCGGACAAAGGCCTGGCCCTGCGCGAAATGCTGTCCTTGATGATTGCCCAGCGCCGACCTTCCCATTACCTGACCAAAGGTCGCGATGAACTGGCCGACCTCACCGACAGCCACATTCGCCTGCTGGCACAGAACGGCGTGATCGATGCGCCCTTTGCCGCCGCGGCATTGGCGAGCAAAGTGACCTATCGCGACTGGGCCACCCAACCGACCATTCAACCGATCGAAACCAACAAGGGCATCAGCGTGGCACGCAGCCGCCTGGCCGGGCTGCTCAATCGTCCGCTGTACGATCTCGACCGGCTCGACCTCTCGGCCACCAGCACCCTGCAAGGCGACCTGCAAACCCAGGCCACCGCCTACCTCAAGCGCCTGGCCGACCCTGCCTATGCCGCTGAAATCGGCCTGATGGGCGAACGCTTGCTGACCCCCACCAGCACCACCCAGGTGCGCTACAGCTTCACCCTGTTCGAACTGACCCCGGATGGCTCGCGGGTGCGGGTGCAGACCGACAGCACCGACCAGCCGTTCGACATCAATGAAGGCAGCAAACTGGAACTGGGCTCCACGGCAAAAATGCGCGTGCTGACCACTTACCTGCAGATCATTGCCGAGTTGCACGACAAATATGCCGAGATGAGTGTCCCGGACCTGAAGAAAGTCGAGGTGCCGGAGCAGGATCGCCTGAGCCGCTGGGTGGTCGACTACCTGATCCAGAACAAGGACCACGGCCTGCAACCCATGCTCGGCGCCGCGCTGGATCGCAAGTACTCCGCCAGCCCCGGCGAAGCGTTTTTCACCGGTGGCGGCTTGCATGTGTTTCATAACTTCCGCAAGGAAGACAACGGGCGCAACCCGACCTTGCGCGATTCCCTGCGTGAGTCGATCAACCTGCCGTTCATTCGCCTGATGCGCGACCTGGTGCGCTACACCACCTATTCGGGCCCCAACAACCGGGCCGAACTGCTCAAGGATGATCGCGACCCTCGGCGCCAGGAATACCTGGCCTCGTTCGCCGACCGCGAAGGCACGTCGTTCCTGCTCAAGTTCTGGAAGAAATACAAGAACAAGGACACCCAGGCGCGGCTCGAGACCTTCCTCGACAGCATGCGCCCGACGCCCATCCGCCTGGCCGCCGTACACCGTTACCTGTTACCCCACGCCAGCCAGCAAAGTTTCAACACCTTTGTGCGTTCGCACCTCACAGGCGAAAAGTCCACCGACAAGGAGAAACTCACCGACGAGCGCCTCGAACGCCTGTACCTCGCCTATGGTCCCGGCACCTACGACTTGCCCGACCAAGGCTTCATCGCCAAGGTCCACCCGTTGGACCTGTGGATGATGGGCTACCTGCTGACCCACCCGGACGCCACGTTCAAGGACATCGTCAAGGCCAGCCAGTTCGAGCGCCAGGAAGTCTACAGCTGGTTGTTCAAGAGCCGTCACAAGGGCGCCCGTGACAACCGTATCCGCACCATCCTGGAAATCGAAGCGTTCCTCGACATCCACCAGCGCTGGCAGAAAGTTGGCTATCCATTCGATCACCTGGTGCCCTCGCTGGCCACTGCCATCGGCAGCTCCGGTGACCGGCCGGCGGCGCTGGCCGAGCTGATCGGCACCATCCTCAACGACGGTGTGCGCATGCCGACCCTGCGCATCGACAGCCTGCACTTCGCGGCGAACACACCCTACGAAACCAAGCTGATCAACGACCCGGACGTCGGCAAACGGGTGATGCCATCCGAAGTCGCCACGGCCATGCGCGAAGCCTTGTCGCAGGTGGTGGACGCCGGTACGGCCAGACGTGTATCCGGCAGTTTCATCACCCCGGATGGCAAGGCGTTGGCCATGGGCGGCAAGACCGGCACTGGCGACAACCGTATCGAAGCCATTGGCTCCGGTGGGCGAATTCTCAGCTCCAAGTCACTCAACCGCACGGCCACGTTCGTGTTCTACATCGGCGACCATCATTTCGGCACCCTGACGGCATTCGTGCCGGGGCGCTCGGCCGAGGCGTTCACGTTCACTTCGGCGTTGCCAACCCAAGTGCTCAAAGGCATGGCGCCGATCCTCACCCCTTATTTGCAACCAGGGAGTAATACACAGTGCCTGCCCGTAGAGGTGGCACGGCGTTAAGGAACCCGGGTAGTAATTAATTATTTTCGGCATGGAAAATCCCGCTGTTTCGTACGGACGAACAGCGGTTTAACAGCAAGAATTCAGACTTTTACTTTGGGCGATGGAAGATAGGCTGGTGACTTCCATTGGTACTCAAGGTTTATTAAAAGTGAATGAACTACAAGGACGTACAACCGATAATAATGGCCGCCACTACGACTTCATTAAAAATCGAATTCCTTCTGTCATCCAGGCGGCTTCCCTGCAGCGGATACAGGCACTGGACGCCGCTAAAAAGGGGCCCTCGCGCTGGGTCACGACAGCCTCGAACTACAATCACAACCGGCTGAAAAATGCCAACCTGGAACTCTGGGCAACACACAACAAGGTCGATAAGGCCCTGGACAAGCTACAAAATATTTACGAATTCGCCGAACCGCTATTAAGTGCTGCACTGAAAAAACAATACGGCGTCGATGACGACGTTCGAACAACTTACTTACATCTTTACTTGCCTAAAGAACGACCCTGGTATGCCCTCAATATCTCAAGTGGCGTCACCACTCGTACTGTTTCCCTGCTGGACGCCGCCTTGCATAACTTCGCCCTCTCCGAAACCTGCGAAGCGGATTCCGATTTCATCAGTCAGCCCGATGAACGCGGACTGTTTGACATCAAACCGATCAAACGCAAAATGTCGATTGCCCAGTTCCAGACCCTGTGTCGCGAACTGGACATCGGCGCGCAATACACCGAACACCTTGAAAGCTTTTTGCTACCCGGCGATCCGGTCGCAGAGACTTACCTGAAACGCAGCGTGGTCAAAAGCCAAAAAGCCGCGTTCACGGCGGCTGCACAACTGGCCGTGATGACTGGCGAGATTCAGCGCGACACCCTTCAGCTCGTACTCGCCATGCTCGATGGCCAGCGCAACCTCACCTTCAAGGGCAAAATAGTACAGTTCGGCGAATTGTCGATCATGGGTACGGCGCTGACCGGCATCGTGGTGATTTCGCCAGACCTTGAGCGAACCCGCGAGGTCGCGCCGATCATCGCTTACCTCCCTCATGATCCGGAACATCCCCTGAAGGAGTACCCGTCGGTCACCGACTTCCTGAACGAACTGACTCGCCAGTTGCGCGATAACGACTTCATCCCTTCCAGCGGCATGACCTATCGTCAATACTTCAGCCAGTTCGTCGATCAACCCGAGCGCGGGGCGTTTTTTGCCGGGCTGCAGCAACGTCTGTTCACAATTGAATGGCATCAGAAGGAGCCCCTGGATCAACGCCCGACATGGCGCGAGGAGCCCGTGCCTACCCCGCACCTGCAGTTTGCGGTGACACCGGTCAGCGTTGATCTCTGGGAGCATCTCTTTCAGAAAAAACTGAACAAGATCCTTAACGACGCCAAGCACATTGCCGTGTCCACCGCCGACACCGACAGCAATGCCCGCTGGGCCTGGTGGGACAATTTCAAAAAAATAGTTTCCGACATATTCAATGTCGCGCTGATGGTCCTCACCCCGTTCGTACCCGGCCTGGGCGAATTGATGATGGCCTATACCGCCTACCAGATCACCAGTGACGTTATCGAGTCGTTGGTAGACCTGGCCGAAGGCTTGTGGATCGAAGCCGCCGAACATATCGTGTCCGTGGTGACCAATGTCGTGGAGTTGGCGATTTTCGCGGCGGGGGCCGAGCTTGGGAAAATCCCCCGGCTGAGGCTCTCGGCATTCATCGAAAGCCTGAAACCTGTCGTACTCCCCGAGGGTCAGACCCGCCTATGGAACCCCGATCTCACCCCCTACGCATTACCAGACTTCAAGTTGCCGGCCGACAGCCAACCCAATGCATTGGGACTGCACACCCACGAAGGCAAGCACATCCTGGCGCTGGACAATCAGCATTACGAAGTCCAGCGGCAAGACCCGATAACACAGCGCTATCGCATCAAGCACCCACAGCGCCCGAACGCCTATTCACCTGAGCTTGAGCACAATGGCCTGGGCGCCTGGACCCATGAAGCTGAAAACCCGCGAACCTGGGACAGCCCGACGCTGATGCGTCGACTCGGCCATGGCGTGGACGGATTCAGTGACGCCGAACTCGAGCAAACCCGCATTGCCAGCGGTACAGAGGAAGGCGAGCTGCGCCGGATGTACGTCGACAACACCCCGCCACCACCGCTCCTGGCGGACAGCCTCAAGCGCTTGCAACTGCAGAAGCAGACCCGCCAAGCCATCGAAAACATCCGCACCGGCGACGCGCTAGAACCGACCGCTTACTGGTTCGAACCGCTGGCGACTTATCTGGAAGGCTGGCCCACGGAAAAAGCCCTGAAGGTCTACGAAAACGCCGATCTCACAGGACACTCTCGTCACTATGGCAATGCCGAGGCTACACCGGCGCAAACCCTGTCCGTCAGCCTCTCTCACATCACCAGCGGTGAACTGCCACAAAGCCTTGTGGATTTTCTGAGTAACGAAGAACTGCGCGACTTGATCGGCAGTCACCCCGCCAAGCAGGAGCAGATCAAGGCCTTGCGCAATCGCCTGGCTGATCTGGCCAACAGCCTCGAACCGGATATTTTCGATCAGCTCTACCGGGCTGCGCAAAGCTCCGACACCCCCTCCGTTCAACTGCTTTGCACCACGTTCCCGGACTTGCCGGCCAATGTGGCGCAGACGCTGCTGACCCGTGCCAGCGCCACCGAGTTTGAACGCATGACGGACCATCAACAGATACCGTTGCGCCTGAAATCCCTGGCCCGTGAAGCAGCCTTCGAAGCACGAACCAGTCATGCCTACGAAGGGTTCCAGGATGATGTGCAGATGGTGGCGGACACGGAACGATTGGTGCTGAACACACTGAGGGTTTTCACCGACTCGTTCGGTGATTTGCGTATCGAAGTCCATGACGGCACGTACGACGGTGACTTGCGTTGCAGTGTTGGCCCTGAGGACGCTTCGACTCTGCGCAAACTGATCAGGGAGCAGCCGGGAAAATATGCCGTTTATGACGCTTCAAACACCCCACTGCATGCAGCCGATGATTTTTACCAGGCAGTCCTCAACGCGCTACCCGCCGACCAACGTGCTCGCCTGGGTTATCGACCCGGCCAGGGCGCGCAGTTCAAGCAGTGGGTGATGGTGAAAACCGAGGCACCGGCTGAACGTCGGACCGTGCTGGCCGAGCCACCGATTCGCGCGACCCAGGATTTGCAGACCGAACGGTTACTGCGTGGCCCGAGCCTTTCTACCGTTGCAGAGACGCCGGAAGAACGGGTGCGAGAGATCTATCCGCATTTCAATGAACGGGAGGTCGCGGTATTTGTAGATTCGCTGGGCGAGCCAGACGAAGCGCTCGAGACGCTCAAACGCCTGGAACGCGAACAGTACGAGCTGGGTGAAATTCTCGACAAATGGCGCGACCAGCAACCGGAGCACTGGGGCCCTGACAGGAACGGGTTTTTAAACGGTGGTGGGCAGCATATTGCCGACCGGCTCATGCAATGTTTCGAAAGGAAGTCGACCGTGTTCGGCGAGCGCAGCACGCGCCTTGAAGACGGCTACGTATTGGACCTCTCAGCCGAATTAAGCCGCTACGATCTCGAGTTGTGGTGGAAAAAGCTGCCGGATATCCAGCGCTTCCTCGATCAGATAGAAACCCTGAACCTGGATCGCACGACGTTTTCCGCCAACGCCGGCGGCCTGCTGAAAAACTTTTCGAAACTACGACAATTGAGTGCCAGGGGCTGCCAATTGACGCAACTGCCGGAAGGTATCGGCGCCATGCACTATCTGCGAACCCTGCGCCTGATGAGCAACCGGATCAGGTTGACGCCGCGCGCTGTCGAGCACCTCAAGCACCTGACGCGCATGGAAACCATCAGGCTGGACGACAACCCGCAGCTGGGATTGATGCCAAACGTGGAGCGCATGCCAAAACTGAAGATCCTGAGCTTGAGCAATACCGGCGCGACCACTTGGCCTGAGGGCCTGCTCAACAAGCGCCGGCCGCGGGGTTTTCTACTGGACCTGATGCAAAACCCGCTCACCGAGATTCCAAGCGTGGTACCGGGTTCCGATGACGCGCGCCTCGTGGCGCGGGCACGGCTCTATGTGAAAGACCTCTCGGACGCCAATCGTATCGCCTACCAGGACTACAGGCGCTCGGTAGGCCTGAATGCCGAGCAGGTCTATTCGGCCATGGCCGATCGAGCGATCGATCAATGGCCCATGTCGGACGACTCCCAGTGGTGGAGCGACCAGGCGACCGGTTTGGGGACTTTCAGAGTGGAAGCCTGGCACGACTTGATGAACGAGCCGGGCGCCGAAGATTTTTTCGCCTTGATCCAGAAGCAGACGCGGTCTGCCGATTATCTTGCGGGAGGTGACCTGCGCCAACAACTCAGTGATAGGGTGTGGCGGATGATCGAAGCCATGGACCTGGACAGTGACCTGCGCACAGAGCTGTTCGAGATGGCAACATCGCCTACCACCTGCGCCGATGCCGGGGCCCAGGTGTTCAACCACATGGGCATCAAGGTGCTCGCAGCCGAAGCCTATGCCTTGTCGACGTCGGCCACCGTCCTGGAAAGCCAACTGGTCACGCTGGCAAAAGGTGCCGCGCGCCTGATGCGGGTCGATGACATCGCCCGCGCCGATTTCGGCAGTCGTACCGGTACGCCCGATGAAGTCGAAGTGTTCCTGGCCTATGAAACCGGACTGGCTGAGCGCCTGGGTCTGCCGTGGCAATCGCAGGCAATGCTTTATCGAGAAGTTGCCGGTGTCAGTGCCGAGACCCTCGACACCGCTTTTGATACGGTGATTTCGATGGGAGAAGGCGATGGCTTGATCAACGACATGCTCACCCAGACATTCTGGGAAACCTACCTGCGCAACACTTACCCGCGTGAGTTCCAGCGTAATGCCCGAAATTTCGAGCTCAAAAACGATCTACTCGAAGAACTGCGGGACGCACAACGCGCCTGGTCTGAATCGCCAGGATCGTCGATTGAGCAACGACAAATGAGCAAGCAAAGGTTGCTGGACCTCGCCACGCAACTCAATGTTGCGCCAACCACCGTGCTCACCGCAGAGCGAATGAGCGACGCGGTGTACGAAGGGTTACAAAACGACATCGGTTACGAGGAACAACAACTGAGCAGGCGGTTGACCCGTGAGGCCCTGCAACGCGCCGGGCAGTAGTCGATCCCTGGCCAGGATACGCCCCTGAAGGTCACCTTCAGGGGCGTGCATTCATACCTCCGAATCCCAGATGACATTGACCCAACCCGAATATTGTCGGGGCTGTCGCGGCTTGATCATCTCCCCGACTTCGTCCGGGGCAATCTCGAAATGCAGCGTTCCCGGTTTGCGGTCCACATAGATGCCTGGCTGAAACAATTCGGTACCGCTGCCATCCATCAACAACCGACGGCGATTGACGGCTAACCCGTCAGCGTCGGTCAACCCATGGGGCAGGCTCACGCTGACCAACAGCGGGACGGTATGACCGGACAGGGGTTCATACAACGAGCAGGTCTTGCTGTCTTGGGAGTGCTGGCATTCCAGGCTCATCTTGAACCGTGAGCTGGCGGAGATGTTGAACGTCTGGTCGCGCAACAGACGCGTCGGCTTGCGCCCCTGGGTGAGCCAGGATTGCCAGCCACCCTGGGGGACCAGCTCCACGCGATTACCGCCGGGGGGAGTTTCGACCTTAAGGGTATGCCGAACATCCAGGGTGAAATTGAGCGTCAGCTGGGTGTCATCTGGAATCATGACATCGCCCATATCAAAATCCTTGTGAGGACCGACCGAATAGGTAATCGAGCCCCTGTATTGTCCTGACACCATGTTCAACGGGGTAGGCGTACGCAGTTCATAGGCGTAAACAAAATAGAGATACCGGAAGGCCAGTGGAATATCGAAAAGCGCCTTTTTACTGCATACCCCCGCTCCGACGGGCACTCTCCAGAAACTGTTGTAGCCCCGGGGTCCATGGGTAAACCAACCAACGCCTTGACATGGCGCCGGTGCATACGCCCATCCGCCTTGCTCCCAGAGATCGTTCCAATACCCACCGCCCGTCAGTTCGGCAACCGGCAGTGGCACGGCCGACTCATGACCGATACCTCCAATCCGTATGGATAGCACCTTGGAGTCACCCGACTCATGGGTCACGCGAACGTCTCTCCATTCCGAGGGTACTCGGGCCATCCCCCCCTGACGAGGATCTGTATGGTTGGCCTGGATGGGCGCATTGGCAGTGAATGAAATTCGCCCGATGAGACTGAAAAGCTCAAAAGGTTTGCAGGCTTGCGGGACCTGAAGACAGAAGCCCTCGGATGGCGTGGTATTGACGAATTCATTCCTTTGCGGCTGGCCCGAGTCGGGCTCGAACACTGCCGTGATCTCGGCTACCACTGCGTGCGCCGGCAGTGCGAACAGGGTGCCTAGCAGACTGATCAAACCCCAGATACCCAGCGATCGCCCAAGCACAAAACCCATGGTTATCCCCTTAAAAGTCTGTCTCGATAGCACAGGGACAGCTCGGGGGCTCAGGCCCCCGGCATCACTGCATTGAAGATCAAATTGACGCTGCCAAAATAGCTGCCGGGTTTGTAGACTCCATCGGCAGGTGGCATGGGCAGGATTTCCAGCAACACCCGTTTACCCGGCGCCGCATCGCTCAGGGAAACCACTTCGCTGCTTTGCAGTTCGCTCAAAGCCGTGCCGTTGAAGAGCACCTGCAAGCCGATGTCATGGGCCGCGAATCCGTTGGACAAATAGGGCCGACCTTCAAGCCTGGCCTCTATGGCGCCCGCTTCGTTCTTGACGTCGAAATACTTGCGCAAGCCGCCCAGCGTCGAGGCGCTCAGGTTCCAGGGCAGTTGTTGTTCGCGGTGGATCCAGCCGGGGTCAGCGGGAATGACGTAAAACCCCAGGGTCGGAATGGTGACGAACACGTCGAACGTTTGCACTTCCCGGGCCGCAAACACCGACAGGCTGGCCCACGCAAAGGTCGTAGCAACAAGCACCCGTGAAAGTTTCTTGAACATGGCGTTATCCCTTCACATCAAGTTTTTTGCTGCTCTGGCCTTCCACCAGCGTGAAGTGGTACTGACGACCCGCCTGTTTTTCGAAGGTGAACGTGCGGCCCGCGAGAATGTGGTGTTTGGTGGTGGGTTGGCAGTCTTGTTCGTTCTTGATCGAGCAGTCGCGAAACTCATCGACCACCACGACGGAGTTGCCGTTGTTGCGGATTCGATAGTTGCCCGGGTCATTCTCGATGGCACTGTTGAAAACCGTGTCCTTGGGCCGGACAAAAAACACCGCGCCATAACCGGCCAACACGGTGACCCCGGCGGACAATTCCTTTTTATAGTCATCGCGCTCTTCACTTGAGACCGCGAACTCATCCTCTTTCTCGGGCACCACCGGCACGAAACGCACGCGGAAATAGCGCTCTTTGTCACGCTCGCCCATGAACAACAGGCGGGTGCCCTGCATGCCGTTGGCCGGCACGATCAGCCTCGCCGGGCTGGCCATCAGGCCATCGCGGGAATTGCCGTCGGCGTGGGTCTTGAGCGGCACTTCCTGTGATGTGCCATCGGCGCTGTAGAGAATCTCGAGGATGTTGACCTTGACGAACGCCGTACTGTCGCCGCCATTGAAAACGCGTTTCAAGAAGGTACTTTTGTCTCCGTCCAGATAGTCATACACGGTGCCGATATTGATGTTCGGGGCGGCCTGGGCCACCTGGGTGAGCAGACAAAAACCAACAGTTGCCAACAGACGTTTCATCGTCCTGTACCTCGTCGAATGGATGTGCAATAACGCAAAGACCTAGACTTCGGAGTCCCAGATAATCGTGACCTGGCCCGAGTAATGCCGCAGTTGTCGCGGCTTGATCATTTCCGCAACTTCGTTCTGGGCAATCTCGAAATGCAGCGTTCCCGGTTTACGGTCCACATAGATGCCTGGTTGGAATAGTTCGGTACCGCTGCCATCCAGCAATAACCTGCGGCGATTGATGGTTTGCCCGTCAGCGTCGGTCAACCCATGGGGCAGGCTCACGCTGACCAATAGCGGTACCCCATGTCCGGACCGGGGCTCATACAAAGAGCAGGTCTTGCTGTCTTGTGAGTACTGGCATTCCAGGTTCATTTTGAAACGCGAACTGGTGGAAATACTGAATGTCTGGTCGCGGAACAGACGCGTCGGTTTCAGGCCTTGTTGCAACCAGCTCTGCCAGCCATTCTGGGGTTCCAATTCAACGCGGTTACCACCAGGAGGAATCTCAACTTTCAATATGTGTTCAACATCCAGCACAAAGTCGAGCACGATCACGTTGTCTTCGGGCTGCATGATGTCGCCGAGATCAAAATCCTTATGGGGACCTACTTGAAACACGTGCTGGCCGGTGTACTGACCCGCGACCATTTGCAGCGGGTTGGGGGTCGTCAGCTCATAGGTGATGTCGAATGTCAGATAACGAAAGGGCTGTGGGATATTGACGAGCGCACGCTTGGCACACACCCCGGCACCCACCGGGTGTCTCCAGAAGCTGTTGAAACCAATGTCATCGCCCGCCCCGTCAAGACCTGTGCAAGGTGGCCCCGCGTGCATCCAGATTCCGTGTTCCCACACAAAATTGTGCCCGGCCCCATCCGTCAATTCCGGTGCGGGAAGTGGCAGCATGTAGGCGACGCCCATACCTGCAACCCGGAATTTGACAACTTGCGGCGGCGCGGTGGGATGCGTCACAACAATGTCCTGCCAGTCCGAGGGTATGTTGAACATGGCTCCCTGGCGTGGATTCGAATGCAGTCCCTGGATCGTGGCAATCGAATGGGAAGGAATCGGTAATCGGAGGCTGAATAAATTAGCTTCGCGGCATTGCGATGGGTTATCCAGGCAAAATCCGCTGTTCGGGGTTTTGTTGATGAATTCGTTGTACTGCGGGTTTGTCGGATCCGGCCGGAAGGTGGCGCTGATTTGCTGAGTCACCGCCCCCACGGAAACCGGCAGCAGCATCGCCAAGCTGAAAAAACACGCGGCGCTGCCACGCAACCGCTTCGGTAATACGCGAAAAAACTTCACTGTCCTGCCCCCTTGAAATACGTCCGAGACGGTTTAACCCGCCTCCCCTTCCGCCTGCCCGATACCCGCCAACGTATCCGGCGTGCAGCGCAGATCGCCGATCATCAACACGTTGTTTTCAGTGCGCCCAAGGCTCGGGTCCAGGCGGAACTGGCAGAGCAACTGGTTGCCGTGGCGCACCTCCAGCGTCGGTGAGCCTGCGTTCATTTCCATGGAGAAAAACCCGTCCACTTCACTCACGCCGCGGCTGGCGTGGTTGATGATGTGGTGGCCCTTGAGCGGATTGCCCTGGGGGTCGATCAAGCGGCCGAGCACGGTGAGGGTTTTCATCACGCGGACCTGGCGATATTCCACGCCGCCCTTGTTCAGGTGATAGCTCGAACGGGCGGGCTGGATGGTCGCGGCAGGCACGTGATTGCCCTCGAAATCGAAGCTCACCGAGCTGCTTCTGTAGGCGGTGATCGGCACGAAATTTCGCCCCGGGCGCAGCACCGCGCTGCCGCCACTGAGGTCGTCGGCACGCAGGGCAATGCCCTCGATATCGGACTCCACGTCGATGATCATGCCGGCGCCGTTACGGTGGTACTGGCTGGTCATGACCATTTTCTGTCCGCCAACGGCCACGGTGCTGTCCAGGTTCAGGCCACCGGTGAGGTCGTTGTTGTAGGACGAGCGCTGAATGAAACCGTCGCCGTTGACCAGGTCCGATGTCATGGTCGCCATGGCGTTCAGACCGATGCCGTAAGTGTCGGTGATGGCTGTCGCCGAAACGCTTTGCAGCAGGTGATCCTGCAAGTCCTTGCGGTAGGTGACCGAGGCATTGTTGTCCCGACCGCCATCGCGGTCGGTGCGCGAGCCGATGCTGCCGGAAATCTGCTGACCCGGCCCGCCCAAGGCCAGGGTCAGGCTCAAGTCGACGCCACGATTTCTATCGTCACCGGAGCTGTAACTGCCAGGCCGATCGAACAGCGACAGCCGCCAGTTGGCATCGCTGCCGAACAGGCGCGTGCGCTGGGTCCAGCCGAGGTCCACGCCGGTGCCTTCGGTGTTGCCTTCACTGTGGGACACCCGGGCATTGAGGGAATTTTTACTGTCGAGCCGATGATTCACCGACAACGAAGAGTTGCTGGTCTGGCCGACAAACACGTTGCGCTGCCGCACCCGTGTACCATCGGGCAAGGTGTCGTAGAGTCGGGTCGTGTCGAGCCAGCTGCGGGTGTGGCTGGCGACGAGGCTGCCGCTGCCATAGGACCAGAGCCCCTGCACATCGAGGCCGGTGCCGTAGTCTTCGGTCTGGTAGATGTTGGCAAAGAGATTGGCATTGTTGACGATCGCCCAATCGACCGACGTGCCGTATTGCAACGTGTCGCGCACCTGCCGCCCGCTTAAGCCCAGGATGACCCGCGGGTGCAGCAGGAAGTTGAAGGCCGCGCCGGCGGTCATGTCGCCGTCGTCCTGCTCGTCCCAGTTACTGAGTACCTTGGATTCACGGCCGGCAAACAGGTTGTAGCGCCAGCGCTCGTCGTGATTGCGCCAATTGTTGGGTTTGTAGATCAGCTCCTGTGTGCTGGAGGTGATCTGGCCGTCCTCGATCAGGCGCACTTCCACTTCATAAATGCCGCCGGGTAGCGGCCGGGTATCGAGGGTCTGCAATCCGGCCGGTACGGCCTGGGTATTGATCAACAGACCGTCGCGGTAGATTTCCACCGACCCCTGGCGATTGGCGGTGACGTAGACCGGATAGACCGCCGGTTTCGGGTTGTTGATGGCCAGGCTGTCGGAGCTGCCATACATGACGCCCACCGCGGTGTCGGGGCTGGTGCCGAAGGTACGCGGTTGGCGGGTCAGGCCTTCGGACGAGGGCGTGAAAAGACCCAGGCGCAGGAAGTTGCCCTCCAGTTCGCGTTGGGTGTACAGCTCGTTGACCGAGTGATAGAGCTGGTTATCCAGGCCACCCAATCGAGACAACTGAACGTTCAACGCTTGAGTCCAGTTGCCCAGGCTGCTGCTGGCCTCCAGGCCATAACGCCCACCCAGGTCCTGGTTCTGGCCACCGTTGAGGTTCAACTGGTTGCGCACGATCAAGCCGGTACTGCCGCCTTCGGGCAGGCTGTAGTAACGCTGCACCTGGTCGTCGCGCTCGGCGTTTTCGGTCAGGATCGAAACCAGGGAATTTTCCAGGCTGTAGTGCACGGCCAAAAGCTGTTCCGGGCACTTGGCCTGACACCCGCCCAGCGCTATGCCTTGCTTGAGATAGCTCGACCAGGTATCGCGTTCACTGGCCTTGATGGAGCTGTCGCTGACATCAGTGAAGTCAACGAGGGTGATGCGATCGTCGCGCGATAACACGACCATCGCCTCACCGAGAAATTGTTGATCAAGTTCCACGCGCACCGCCAGCGGCACATCAAAGAAGTGCTCTTCAAACTCACTCGGTAAACCTTTGGCTTGCGCCAGCAAACTTCGAGGCGTCTGGCTGTTATCCATGGGCGCAGCCAGGGCGCTTGCACAAAAACACAGGGCAAGCGCCGTCGCGATGGGCGTCATCGGGAACATGAACGGAATTCTCTGAAGATAAATGCATTGAAACCCGATCGACGGACAGAAGTTACCCGTCGACCGGTATTTGTCATCAAACAGGGACAGTGCCCTGGTGAATAACCGTATTACTGGGTGATGCGAGGAATGGCGTCGAAGACCACCACTGGATTGGCGGTGTACAGGCCGGTCTGACCATCGCCCGGTTTGGCCGCCGTAATACGCATCTCGGCACGCATCCCGCCATTGGACTCGGTGTCACCCACCACTTCCTGAGAAGTGCCGGTCAGTGTTACGCCGTTGAAGGTGTAGGTCAGTGGAATGTTTTGCGCTGGATTGCCATTGAACAATGGCTGCGGGCCGCCTTCGACGTAAGCATTCACCGAGCCGTTGGTGTGCTGGATGTCGAACATGCCGGCTACATCGGTCAAGGTACCGGTGCCCAACTGGTACCGCATATTTTCGTCTTTGCCGAAATCCGGGTTCACAGGCTGGGCATGAAACACCTTGCTCGGAATATCAGCGGTGATGTTGATGGAGGTGCGCGCTTCTTCCGCAGCGAACGCCATCGAAGTGCTGAGGGCCAGGAGGGTCATCGGGACGGCGATTGCAAACTTCTTGAACATTGTCGAGTACCTGTGTTTTCAAAGGATTGGTCTGTAGAAAGTTTTGATGATCCGTGCCAACAACCAGAATGATGGCGTTTCGGTTCAACTTTCGACACGGAGAATGATTGACCAATTTCCTAAGAAAGTAAGTACGAAAACTCTGCGCAACATGTAATAAAAGTGACTCACGCACATACGGAAAAATCATGTAAATCAGACAACTACGACATTTACCCATCAGCCATATCCTACACACAGTTTTATCTGAAAAAGCATACAGACAAAAACTAAAACAACTTCTGTAAGATCCATACTACTTAGCCAGTAACTAACTACTGACAATAGTTGGAAGCCTGATAATTAGTTTAATTACTCTAAAATAGCCAGCACTCCTTTCTCCCGCCGGACCGACGGGCGCGGCGCACCTGCCGACCGCTGGTCAAAAAAGCTTGCACGGGGCATAAGATATATCTTACGTTGTATCTTGACACGACAAGAGAAGGAAAAAATGAGAGACCATCATTCCCCCCACCGCGAACACGGCGACGGTCGCGACGGCTTCGAAAAACGCCCCGGCCGCGAACGCGGCGGTCGCGGCCCCCGGGTATTCGCCCCCGGCGACCTGAAATTGCTGTTGTTGGCCCTGATCGCCGAACAGCCCTGCCACGGCTACGACCTGATCCGCCAGATCGAAGGCATGTTCGACGGCGCCTACAGCCCCAGCCCCGGTGTGATCTACCCCACCCTGACCTTTCTGGAAGAAAGCGAAATGATCCAGGGCGATGCCGAAGGCGGGAAGAAACGCTACAGCGTGACCGACGCCGGCCGCCTGTCCCTGAGCGATCAGGCCATCGCCCTCGAAGGCGTGCGGGTGCGCATCGATGTCAGCAAACGCTCACTGCGCGGTCATGATCGCCCGCCGGAAATCCACGAGGCGGTGCATAACCTGCGCCATGCCCTGCAACTGCACCACGGCCGCTGGAGTGCGCAAGAGATCCAGCGCGTCGCCACCCTGCTCAACAACACCGCCAAAGCCATTGTCGACGGCCCTGCCGTTCAGGCTGGCCAGGAGATCGCCGAATGACCGCAGTCGATACCTCAACCATTCACCGTGTGATGCACGAGATCAAACGTCGCAAACTTGAAGTCCTGCGCGTCGTTGACCTGACCCCGCGCATGCGCCGTATTACCTTGGGCGGCCCTGAGCTGGCCGGTTTCATCAGTCTCGGCACCGACGACCACGTCAAACTGCTGTTCCCGCAGGACGCGGCGCAACAGGCGGCACTGGACACCCTGGTACTCGGCGCCGGCAAGGACGACGGCCCAAAGCCGGCCATGCGCGACTACACCCCGCGCCGCTATGACCTGGATGCCCTGGAGCTGGATATCGATTTCGTCCTGCACGGCGACGGCCCTGCCTCGACCTGGGCCGAACAGGCTCAGCCCGGGCAGTTCCTGCACATCGGCGGGCCACGGGGTTCGATGATCGTGCCGGACATCTTCGACAGCTACCTGCTGATCGGCGACGAGACCGCCCTGCCCGCCATCGCCCGACGCCTTGAAGGCCTGGCGGCCAATCGCAAGGCGCTGGTGATTGTCGAAGTGGAAAACGGCAAGGAACAGCAGGTGTTGGAGAGTGCTGCCGAGGTCAATGTAATCTGGGTGCTGCGCGAAGGCGGCAAGGATCATCTGCTGAGCACCGTGCGCCAGATCCAGGTGCCCGCCGGCAGCCTGTACGCGTGGGTGGCGACCGAGAGCAAAGTGTCGCGGCAGATTCGTCGGGTGTTGCTCGATGAGCATGGGCTGGATGAGCAGTTCGTCAAGGCGGTGGGTTACTGGCGGCTGGATGACAGCGACGAGGAGTGACCGGCTTCAGGGCCCCATCGCCAGCAGGCTGGCTCCCACATGGGATCTGTGTACACCACCCCCTAGTGGGAGCCTTGTGGTGCCATGCTGGTTCAAATGATGGTGAGTAAAATCGGGTCTGAATCTGTAGTCAGACTCGATTCTCCTGTTCCCTGATAACGCAATTCCACTATTCGACCCTTGAACCATTGCAACTGCGCCAGGGACAGCTCGACCTCCAGGTCTTGGCTCTGTTGATATTCACCGTCTTCCGGTTCTGCATCTGGCGATGAGGGTACCCACTCGCCTGCGGCGATGTCGGCACCTTTCAATTCGGGGTCTTCGGGATCACCCAGAATGGGGTAGACCCTGCCTTCCGGATAAAGCTGTGCGGTATTGGAGATGCCGAGGCGCAGAGGTCCCTTGAACGTGGCGAGTGTAATCGTTGCTTGGGGGGGAGAGCCGGTGACGTCGATACTCAGCGTTGGCGCAGGATTGGCCATGATGAAAGCTCCTTGTAGTTTAGCCATCAGGTGTACGGCAGAAGCCGGCACTTGGCTTCAGGGGAGACTTATCCGCTGCGGGCTTGTTGGGGGGAACTGTTAGAAATAACAGTTCCGACCAGCGGCCCTATCGCCAGCAGGCTGGCTCCCACATGGGATCTTGTATACATCACACTTGTGGGAGCCAGCCCTGCTGGCGATGGCGATGTTACCTACACTACAAATCCAGGACTTTGACACGACGCCCCAGCCACCGATCCCAGCCGATCAGCAACAGCGCAATCAAAAAAAACCCCACCAGCAATCCCCCGGCATTGATGAACACCTGTGGATAACCCAGTTTCTCGACATCAATGAATGGGTAGGGATAAACCGCCAGCACATGCCCACGCAGCAGCGAATAGGCGAAGTAGACTAGCGGATAGATCACCCACAACCCGATGTGTCCCACCCGCAGCCTGCCCTTGGGCACGCAACGCCACCAATACACCAGGAACAGCAGCGGCATCACGTCATGCAGCAACTCATCGGCCAACCATTGCCAGCCTTCTGGATGCCATAGATGACGCAGCAACAGGTTGTAGGCCAGGCTGACCACAACGATGCTCACGGCAATGCCACTACTGACCCACGGCTGCAGGAACCAGCGACGCGCCGCCGATTCGCGGGACGTCGCTGCACAGGTCAGCACGGTCGCCACCAGGGTGTTGCTCAGTACGGTGAAATAGCTGAAGAAACTCACCAGGCCGCCGAGCAGACTGGCGCCGAAATTCCAGCGCGCAAAAAAAATCAGGTACAGCTGGATACTCAGGCCGGCCCAGCCCAGCACGGCCGCCAGTGTAATCAAGCGTCGCTGCATACCCTGCGCGGGCGGCATGTCAAACCGGGCGCTTGGTGCGCATCAGTTTCACGTATAGACGTTCGACTTTCTCCCGCGCCCACGGGGTCTTGCGCAGGAACGTCAGGCTCGACTTGATGCTCGGATCGCTCTTGAAGCAACGGATATCGATGCGCTCGGCCAGCCCCGACCACTCGTAGTGTTCAACCAGCGCGTTGAGGATCTGTTCCAGTGTCACGCCGTGCAGCGGATCGGGGTTGTGTTCGTTCATGCCAGGCCTTCGAGCAGAGTGGGAATTGGAAGCCGCGCACCTTACGTTAAATGTAGGTGAAACGGAAAAGATCGCAGCCTGCGGCAGCTCCTGCAGGACTGTTACCAAATCTGAAAGGATGCATGTCGGTAAAAGCGCTTTCTCTATTCGTAACAGAACATTATCCTTACGCCCGCCCAAGCTGAAACGCTTCTGCCGTCAGCTTTGCTTCTGTCGTTTACGTTCATCCCCCAGAAAAAGATCAAGAATTCCTTCTCTATGCCTGAATCACGATTCTCGAAAGACAGCGCTGTCTTTGCGCCTGTCGCATGCCTGCTCACAGGCCTCGGCGCTTTCAGCCTCGCCACTTGCGCCCAGGCGGCGCCCGCCTTCGACAGCGACTCCCCGTGGATGCTCGGTGACTGGAACGGCACCCGCAGTGAACTCTCGGCAAAGGGCTACGATTTCAAGATCGACTACACCGGCGAAATGGGCAGCAACCTGCATGGCGGCTACGATCACGATCGCACCGCTCGCTACAGCGATCAGTTCGCCCTGGGCACTCACCTGGATCTGCAGAAAATCCTCGGCTGGGACGACGCCGAGTTCCAGCTGACCATCACTAAGCGCAGCGGCAACAACATCAGCAACGACCGGATCAACGACCCACGGGTCGGCGGCTTCACCTCGGCCCAGGAAGTCTGGGGTCGTGGCCAGACCACGCGTCTCACCCAGATGTGGTACCAGCAGAAATTCCTCGACCAGAAACTCGACATCAAGGTCGGCCGTTTCGGCGAGGGCGAAGATTTCAACAGCTTCCCCTGCGACTTCCAGAACCTGGCGTTCTGCGGCTCCCAGGTCGGCAACTGGGTGGGCGACATCTGGTACAACTGGCCCGTCAGCCAGTGGGCGATGCGGGTCAAGTTTCACCTGACACCCGAGTTGTACGCGCAGGTCGGCGCCTATGAGCAAAACCCGTCGAACCTCGATCGCGACAACGGCTTCAAGCTCAGCGGCAGCGGTACCCAAGGGGCCATCCTGCCGGTGGAGCTGGTGTGGACGCCAAAGCTCAACGGTCTGCCGGGTGAATACCGTGCCGGCTACTACTACAGCAACGCCAACGCCACCGATGTCTACAAGGACAGCCACGGCCAGCCTGCCGCCCTGAGTGGCGAGGCTTACCGCAGCGCATCGAGCAAGCATGGCGTGTGGCTGGGCATCCAGCAGCAAGTCACCAGCATCGCCAGCGACCATTCCCGCGGCCTGAGCCTGTTCGCCAACGGCACGATGCACGACAAGAAAACCAACGCCATCGACAACTATGTCCAGGCCGGCATCGTCTACAAGGGACTGTTCGATGCCCGCGCCAGGGATGACATCGGCTTTGCCATGGCCCGCGTGCACGTCAACCCGGCGTATCGCAAGAATGCCGAGGCGAGCAATCAGGCCAAGGCTGTCTTCGACTACGACGACCCGGCCTTCCTGCCGCCCCAGGACACCGAATACAGCGCCGAGCTCTATTACGGCGTGCACGTCACGAACTGGCTGACCGTGCGCCCGAACCTGCAATACATCCGCCACCCCGGTGGCGTGAACGAGGTCGATGACGCGCTGATTGGCGGGATCAAGATCCAGTCGTCCTTCTAACCAACACCACAACCCCCTGTAGGAGCGAGCTCGCTCGCGATGGTCGTGAACGATAACGCTGCGAACCTGACACCCCGCATCGTTCTCAGGTTTTTCGCGAGCAAGCTCGCTCCTACAGGGGATTGCGTGAACCCGATAGATATATCTGAACCATGCCCACGCGGGATCGTCATCTACAGTGAACCTGCGCGGGACCACTTGAAACGTCACGGAGAACCACACTATGAGCACTGAAGGTGCTTTGAGTCGAAGCCGTTTATTGCCGACCTTGCTCGGCATACTGCTTCTGGTAATGGGCCTGGCCATGCTGGCCGGCGGGATCAAGCTGAGCATGCTCGGCGGTTCGCTGTACTACCTGCTGGCCGGTATCGGCCTGGCGCTGACCGGCATCCTGCTGATCGCCGCGCGCCGCGCCGCGCTGGGCCTGTACGCACTGGTGCTGTTCGCCAGCACCGTCTGGGCACTGTGGGAAGTCGGTCTCGACTGGTGGCAACTGGTGCCGCGCCTGGCGATGCTATTCGCCCTGGGCCTGGTCATGTTGCTGCCGTGGTTCCGCCGTCCACTGCTGCGTAATGGCGCCGCCCCCATGGGCACCGGCGCCCTGAGCGTGGCCGTGGTGATCGCGGGCGCAACCGCCCTGGCCAGCCAGTTCACCAACCCGGGTGAAATCAAGGGTCAGCTGGACCGCGACAGCGTGCCGGGCATGACCAACACCGCCCCGGCCATGCCTGACGGTGACTGGAACTCCTATGGCCGCAGCGCCCATGGCGACCGTTACTCGCCGCTGGCGCAGATCACCCCGCAGAACGTCAACAAGCTGGTACCGGCCTGGACCTACCGCACCGGCGACCTGCCAGGGCCGAATGACCCGGGTGAAACCACCGCCGAAAACACCCCGCTGAAAGTCAACGGCATGCTCTACGTGTGCACGCCGCACAGCCAGGTGATCGCGCTGGACCCGGACACCGGCAAGGAAATCTGGCGTTTCGATCCGAAGCTGTCGACGCAGAACGCGGCGAACTTCAAGGGTTGGGCGCACATGACCTGCCGTGGCGTGACCTATCACGATGACGCGGTGTATGCCTCCGAGCAGAGCCCGACCGGTTCGGCCAGCCCGGCCCCGGCCAGCGCTTGCCCGCGCAAGATCTTCCTGCCGACCGCCGACACCCGCCTGATCGCCCTGAACGCCGACACCGGCAAGATGTGCGAAGACTTTGGCGACAAGGGCCAGGTCGACCTGCGCGCCAACATCGGCGGCTTCACCGCCGGCGGTTACTACTCCACCTCGCCTCCCGCGGTCACCAAGGACCTGGTGGTGATTGGCGGCCACGTCACCGACAACGTCTCCACCGACGAGCCGAGCGGCGTGATCCGCGCGTTCGACGTGCACACCGGCAAACTGGTGTGGAACTGGGACAGCGGCAACCCCGACGACACCACCCCGATTGCCGAGGGCAAGACCTACACCCGCAACTCGCCAAACATGTGGTCGATGTTCGCGGTCGATGAAAAACTCGGCATGCTCTACCTGCCGATGGGCAACCAGACCCCGGACCAGTTCGGCGGCGCGCGTACCCCCGAATCGGAATTGCACGCCGCCGGCCTGACCGCCCTGGACATCGCCACCGGTAAAGTGCGCTGGCACTTCCAGTTCACCCACCATGACCTGTGGGACATGGACGTCGGCGGCCAGCCAACCCTGATGGACCTGAAAACCGCTGACGGCGTGAAGCAGGCCGTTTTGGCGTCGACCAAGCAAGGCAGCATCTACGTGCTGGACCGCAGCACCGGTCAGGCCATCGTGCCGATCAACGAAGTGCCAGTGCCGCAAGGCGCGGTGGAAGGCGACTACACCTCGCCGACCCAACCGAAATCCGACCTCAACCTGATGCCACCGCCGCTGCAGGAGCGCGACATGTGGGGCGTCACGCCGTTCGACCAACTGATCTGCCGGATCGACTTCAAATCCATGCGCTACGACGGCCCGTTCACCCCGCCATCGCTGCAGGGTTCGATCGTCTATCCCGGTAACTTCGGCGTGTTCGACTGGGGCGGAATCTCGGTTGACCCGGTGCGTCAGATCGCATTCGTGAACCCAAGCTACATGGCGTTCAAATCGAAGATGATCCCGGCCGCCGAAATCGCCGCCCAGGGCCCGCGCAAAAGCGAAACCGAAGGCGTGCAACCCAACAAGGGCGCGCCGTACGGTGTGGTGCTCGAAGCCTTGCTGTCGCCAATGGGCCTGCCGTGCCAGGCGCCGGCATGGGGCTACGTGGCCGCGATCGACCTGACCACCCATGAAAAGATCTGGATGCACAAGAACGGCACCGTGCGCGACAGCTCGCCGGTTCCGATTCCCCTGAGCATGGGCGTACCGAGCCTGGGCGGCACCTTCACCACCGCCGGTGGTGTCGGTTTCCTCAGCGGTACCCTCGACCAGTACCTGCGAGCCTATGACGTGAAAAACGGCAAGCAATTGTGGGAAGGTCGCCTGCCGGCAGGCGCGCAAACCACGCCGATGACCTACACCGGCAAGGACGGCAAGCAATACGTGCTGGTCGTGGCTGGCGGTCACGGTTCGCTGGGCACCAAACAGGGTGACTATGTGATTGCGTACAAACTGTCGGAATAAGCGACAACCGTAGTTAAAGCCAGGGCGACTCTCGCAAGAGGGTCGCCTTTTTTGTGCCCTGAAACCGGCACTCGGCCCCTTGCCTCAGCGCCACAGCCGTCTAACATCAAACAAAAGGAAATTTTGTCCCAATCCCCTCAAGTTGAAGGACTCGACTACCGACACAGTACTCATTGGGCAATCGCCCCAGACAACAGCAAATCGGCCAAGCAGCAGGCAAATTCCCCCAGGGTGGATTGTCCCTTTGACTGCCATCACGGGATTGCCAATACTCATGGCAACTTGACGCTACCCGCACGGAACAAGGAATAACCCTTTGAAGCTGGAACTCAAGAACAGCTTGTCGGTGAAGTTGCTCCGGGTCGTGCTCCTGTCGGCATTGATCGTCGGCGTGGTCTTGAGCTGCGCGCAGATTGTTTTCGATGCCTATAAAACACGCCAGGCCGTCGCCGGCGATGCCGAACGCATCCTCGACATGTTCCGCGACCCTTCGACCCAGGCCGTCTACAGCCTGGACCGGGAAATGGGCATGCAGGTGATCGAAGGCCTGTTCCAGGACGATGCCGTGCGTCAGGCGTCCATCGGCCATCCCAACGAAGCCATGCTGGCGCAGAAATCCCGTGAGTTGCAGCACTCCAGCAGTCGCTGGCTGACCGACCTGATCCTCGGCAAGGAACGCACCTTCACCACCCAGTTGGTGGGACGCGGCCCTTACAGCGAGTACTACGGCGACCTGAGCATCACCCTCGACACCGCCACCTACGGCAAGGGTTTTATCGTCAGTTCGGTGATCATCTTCATTTCCGGGGTATTGCGTGCCCTGGCGATGGGACTGGTGCTGTACCTGGTCTATCACTGGCTGTTGACCAAACCTTTGTCGCGCATCATTGAGCACCTGACCGAAATCAATCCCGACCGCCCCAGCGAGCACAAGATTCCGCTGCTCAAGGGCCACGAGAAAAACGAACTGGGGGTGTGGATCAACACCGCCAACCAGTTGCTCGAATCCATCGAGCGCAACACCCACCTGCGCCACGAAGCGGAAAACAGCCTGTTGCGCATGGCCCAGTACGATTTCCTCACCGGCCTGCCCAACCGCCAGCAATTGCAGACGCAGCTGGACAAGATCCTGGTCGATGCCGGCAAGCTGCAACGCCGGGTCGCGGTGCTGTGTGTCGGGCTCGATGACTTCAAGGGCATCAACGAACAGTTCAGCTACCAGACCGGCGACCAGTTGCTGCTGGCCCTGGCCGATCGCCTGCGCGCCCACAGCGGACGCCTGGGCGCCCTCGCCCGCCTGGGTGGCGACCAGTTCGCCCTGGTCCAGGCCGATATCGAGCAACCCTACGAAGCCGCCGAACTGGCGCAAAGCATTCTCGATGACCTGGAAGCGGCGTTTGACCTGGATCACCAGCAGATCCGCCTGCGCGCGACCATTGGCATCACCCTGTTCCCCGAGGATGGCGACAGCACCGAGAAGCTGCTGCAAAAAGCCGAGCAGACCATGACCCTGGCCAAGACGCGCTCGCGCAACCGCTATCAGTTCTATATCGCCAGCGTCGACACCGAAATGCGTCGGCGTCGCGAACTGGAAAAAGACCTGCGCGATGCACTGACCCGCGACCAGTTCTACCTGGTCTACCAACCGCAGATCAGTTATCGCGATCACCGGGTGGTCGGCGTCGAAGCGTTGATCCGCTGGCAGCATCCCGAGCACGGGATGGTACCTCCGGACCTGTTCATCCCGCTGGCCGAGCAGAACGGCACCATCATCGCCATCGGCGAGTGGGTACTGGACCAGGCCTGTAAACAGTTGCGCGAGTGGCACGACCAGGGCTTCAGCGACCTGCGCATGGCGGTCAACCTGTCCACCGTGCAGTTGCACCACGCCGAGTTGCCACGGGTGGTCAACAACCTGCTGCAAATGTATCGCCTGCCACCGCGTAGCCTGGAGTTGGAGGTCACCGAGACCGGCCTGATGGAAGACATCAGCACCGCCGCCCAGCATTTGCTCAGCCTGCGCCGCTCCGGCGCGCTGATCGCAATCGACGACTTCGGTACCGGTTATTCGTCACTGAGTTACCTGAAAAGCCTGCCGCTGGACAAGATCAAGATCGACAAGAGCTTCGTCCAGGACCTGCTCGATGACGACGACGACGCGACCATCGTTCGCGCCATCATTCAACTGGGCAAGAGCCTGGGCATGCAGGTGATTGCCGAAGGCGTGGAAACCCTGGAGCAGGAGGCCTACATCATCTCCGAGGGCTGCCACGAGGGGCAGGGCTACTTCTACAGCAAACCCCTGCCGGCGCGGGAGTTGAGCGCTTACCTGAGGCAGGCCCAGCGTAGCAACGCCGCCATCTTGTAATCCCTATGTGGGAGCGAGCTTGCTCGCGATGGACGTTAACGATAACGCGTGCTGTCTGAATAAACGCGGCGCCCTGACGTTCATCGCGAGCAAGCTCGCTCCCACAAGGTGAATAAGAAATATTTCCAACCACAACCCTTTACACATAATGCGAAAGATTTGCATTATGTCGCAGTTTTGCGCGCTGGACGCGTTATACCACCCCCTCTCGAAGCAGGATGTTCGCCATGATTCGTATGCCTCTGGCTACCGCCAGTCTGTTGGCCATCGCAATTTCCCTCGCCGGTTGCGGTGAAGGTAAAGACAAAGAAAAAGCGGCCGCTCCTGCGCCAGCGGCCAGCACCGCTGCTGCCCCGGCCGCTCCAGCCGCTGCACCTGCCGCTGCCAGCAAGGTCGACGAAGCCGCTGCCAAGGCCGTTGTCGCACATTACGCCGACATCGTGTTCGCCGTTTACAGCGATGCCGAATCCACTGCGAAAACCCTGCAAACCGCCGTTGACGCTTTCCTGGCCAAGCCGAACGCCGACACTCTGAAAGCCGCCAAGGCTGCCTGGATCGCCGCCCGCGTGCCTTACCTGCAGAGCGAAGTGTTCCGCTTCGGCAACACCATCATCGACGACTGGGAAGGTCAGGTAAACGCCTGGCCACTGGACGAAGGCCTGATCGACTACGTCGACAAATCCTACGAGCACGCACTGGGTAACCCTGGCGCCACGGCCAACATCATTGCCAACACTGAAATCCAGGTCGGCGAAGACAAGGTCGACGTGAAGGACATCACCCCGGAAAAACTCGCCAGCCTGAACGAACTGGGCGGTTCCGAGGCCAACGTCGCCACTGGCTACCACGCCATCGAATTCCTGCTCTGGGGCCAGGACCTGAACGGCACCGGCCCTGGCGCCGGCAACCGACCAGCTTCGGACTACCTGGAAGGCAAAGGCGCCACCGGCGGTCACAACGATCGTCGCCGCGCCTACCTGAAGTCCGTGACGCAATTGCTGGTCAGCGACCTGGAAGAAATGGTCGGTAACTGGAAGCCGAACGTGGCCGACAACTACCGCGCCACCCTGGAAGCGGAACCGGCTGAAAGCGGCCTGCGCAAAATGTTGTTCGGCATGGGCAGCCTGTCCCTGGGCGAACTGGCGGGCGAGCGCATGAAGGTTTCCCTGGAAGCCAACTCCCCGGAAGACGAACACGACTGCTTCAGCGACAACACCCACAACTCGCAGTTCTACGATGCCAAAGGCATCCGTAACGTGTACCTGGGCGAATACACCCGCGTCGATGGCACCAAAATGACCGGCGCCAGCCTGTCGTCCCTGGTGGCCAAGGCCGACCCGGCTGCCGACACCGCGCTCAAGGCCGACCTGGCCGCCACCGAAGCCAAGATGCAGGTCATCGTCGACCACGCCAACAAGGGTGAGCACTACGACCAGCTGATCGCTGCCGGCAACACCGCCGGCAACCAGATCGTCCGTGACGCCATCGCCTCCCTGGTCAAGCAGACCGGTTCGATCGAAGCCGCCGCCGGCAAACTGGGGATCAGCGACCTGAACCCGGACAACGCTGATCACGAGTTCTGATCAACGCAGGCCAGCCTGTGCATAAAAATGCCCCGACACGTTCGGGGCATTTTTTTTGTCGCTTCGCTTGCCTCAGATGCGGAAAACGAAAATATTCACCGCGCCACCCTCCACCGGCCGCTGGATACCGCCGATCAATGTCACCAGGTTGTTGTCAGCTTGAGCTTGAACGAACAACGCACGGGTTGCAGGGTCCATCTGGTGAGTCCTTGGACCGACATAGCTGCCGCCCTCGACCACGTCCCCCACGACGCTGCGTAAGGTCAACCAATACAGCGTCTCACGCCCCGGACGCCGGAAAATCAGCTCGGACCCGGCACCGCCGGGGACCACCTGGTAGCGACTGCCGGTCAATCGCTCGGTCATCAATGTCCGTAGCGTACTTCCAGATCCGCTACTGAGCGCGTCATGCAACAGCACATCAACCCCTTCAGTGCTGAAATGCAGCCGACTGTAATAACCTGGAGGGCTGTTGAGCGTCCAGGACCCATCCAGTGCCCTCGGCGCTCTCGGCAGCATCGACAACGGATCACCCAATGACGCTCGGGTTGCCGAGGGCCCGAAACGCCAGTTCTGCAGGGTGCGCCGCATCGAAGTGATCCCCCAGCCGGTTGGCCCCGCTGGATTGGCCTGATTGAACAGGCGGTTGGCCACCTGCAACCGCGAATCCACGGTCAACGTCGCAAACCCATCCTCCACGTACGCAGCGATACTTTTCTCGAAAGGCAACTCGATCGGATGTACCCACCGGGACAGTGTCGTACTGAAGGTGGCCACTCTTGGCTGGCTGAACAGATCAGACCGCAGCAACTGCTCGAATTGCACAAAATTATTGATCTCGATGGCCGGGTCGTACATGAAAACCAGCCCCTCTCTCACGGTTCCCCCGGCAGGCAGGATCGGATAATAGCGCTCGTCGATCTTGACGTAGTCGCGCCCGACCAACGCCGGGTCGCCCGCCGTTCGTCGATAGATCCCCATTTGCGCGTTTTGCAACTGAAGCTGGGTCGCATCAATGACTTGCCCCCAATCGGCAAATTTCTCATTGGCTGGACGGGCCGGGCGCGACGGGGCGGGCGCCGGTCGACTCGGCCCTGGCGTCGGCTCAACGGGTGCCGGTCGAGTGGTGTCGGTAACCTCGCCGCCGCTCCATGAGCGCGAGAAATCCAGGCCTCTGAGGCGTAATTGCAAACGATGGGGAGAGATCGTCAGGTACGGGTCGAAAACACTCAGGTCCATCCCTCTGCGCAGGTGATCAACCAGACTCAATTCGAACTCGCTTTGACGTCCTCGCGGAAAAAGGAACGAGTCGAACACGCGCCTGGCCTGTGTTTCGTCAAGAAACGGTCGAACATCCCTGAGTGCTCTCTCGGTGACTCCGCCGCCCAACCCGGGCGCATCGTGATGAGTGCCGATTTCCCAGTGCCCCGCCGAATCCTGGCGAATCGGTGAGTAATGCCCCTGGATCGGTTTGCGAGCGTCCCTGACTCGCCAGGCGTCCTCGAAACCTTCATCGATGATCGAGTACCAGTGGTTTCGGTCATTGAGGAAATACTGCTTTGAACCATCGACTTTCGATGTTCTGTAGTGGATGCCCTTGCCCTCCCACCCCGGCAAGGGCAACAGCCCCTCGGGCTTTTTCCCTAGCGCCATTTCCGGGTTCAACCATCGCGCGCCTGGAGCGACCTTCAGCCCGCCACTGACATGCCGCGAGCCGACAAACCCATCGGCCAACGCACCGACAAACTCGCCCAATGCCCGGACGACGTGATGGGCCGCGGCGGTTCGGTCTCCCAGGCTCGCCGCTTCCACCACGTTGAAGACGGAATACAGGCTCCTGGCCAGGCCGATCGGCAAGGTCACCCGCACCGGCAATACCATCATCAGCACATCGAGCGCCGTGGTGGCAACGCTGATTCCAGTCTCGACGTTGGTTTGCTCGGTGGTGGTCACTTGAGCCGCTGCATCGTTGATCGCAAAATTGACCTCGGTTTCGTAGGCGTCCTCAAAGAGGTTGTTGGCAATCCTGGACATGTGAACCATTGAAAGGTCGCCCCGACCTCTCAACGTGGACCGGACATGGGGTTGGAACGCCCGCTCTACCCGCCCAACCAGATACTCCCGCCATTGACTGTCATGGGTGAAATCAAGCGTGAAGCGCTCAGCGACAAACTCATGAAACACCCGCCCGCCAGGCGCCTGGGGCGTATACGCCACAATTGAACCGCCGGCCGCGGACGTACGGAACAACAACACCCCGCGTACCCGCTGACCGCGCAGCTTCAAATGTTCTACCACCACCCGATGCCCCTCGACCTCGCGACGCTTATCGTCGTCGACCGGCGCATCGAGCACCGCCTGTACCCAGTTGAAACCACGTGCCAGCCGGTCCGGGTAAAAATCGCCATTGATCTTGGCTTCAATGGCGTCCAGGCGCAGCTGCCGTTCCATGACCCGGGCATAAGCTTGCTTGCGAACCGCCGCCTGCGGGGAAGTGATCAATGCGTCCTTCAAAAAAGCGTCGTAATTTTTACCGACGTTGAGCCTGCGGACCAGGTCCTTGACCTGCTCAAGGCTCAAGTCGTCAAACGTCTCGGCCGATTTCGCTGCCTGCATATCCTCGGGCTGCAAGGCTTCCTCGGGCTTGTCGCTGCCCTCGACCTTCAAGGTCATCCTGGAGAAATGGGTGAAGTTGAAATCCAGTCCACCGACATTTTCCAGGGCCAGCTCGGTCAACGTCCGCTTGCGGTGCTTGTACAGCGGCTCGCCGGGGTCGCGGATGGTGGAGCCGGGCGCGCCGGGGGGAACGACAATCGGAGGGACTGATGGCTCCTTGCTGTGGACGATGATGTCGTCCGGATTGACCGTCAGGCCATACTCGCCCTCGAGGGCCGCGCGAAGTCGGCGATTGCTGTAGGCCAACAGGTCACGGCGGTTGCTGAACTGGGTTAATGACGGAAACCCTTCGGGCTCGGACAGGTTGGCCAGTTCCTCGCCATAACTGGCCGTTGCTGTGGCCCAGGCATTTTTGTCGGTTTCGTCGGCATCCTGCAGAAAGGCCGCCAACCGGGCCCTGCAGCGCTTTTTGATCCGCGCCCACAAGACCTGCTCGACATCAAAGGCCCCGCGCAAATCGGTCACCCGGTCAAATCCGCAGGGCAGGTCCGCCTTATCGATGTGCGCCCCCGTATCCTGGTACCTGTCAACGGTCGAGGCGAGGTTTTCGCGAATCAGCAGGCACTGCGATTCAATGCCATGGCTGAAGGGAGAGTCCAGACGCTCCAGGTAGTGCACCCGATCGCGTTCAGGGGCAGCACGATGCAAGGCCAGGCCGCGGGCCTGGTCCTTGTCGGCCACCAAGGCCAGCAACGTCGTGAACTCGGCGCCATGGCTCAATCTTCGATGCAGTTCGCGGTCAAGGCTGGCCAACGAGTCGAACGCTTCAAGACCCATGGCCGGGACAAACAACAACACCTGGCCCACATTGGCTGTCGGCGCAACGGGACGAATCGTCGGGGCAGCGTCCTTGGTATCCCACTTCACCTCCGAGTCTTGCGGGTCCCGTGCGGTCAGGATGAACGCACCATGCAGCGGGATATGGGCTGCCTCATCGTCCTTGAGGGCCAGCCCATACACACAAGGACGATAACTTTTTAAAAACTGTCGAGCCTGCGCGGTCGGGTAACGCAACACTTTGCCGAACAGCGCCTCATCGGTGGCGTCGAGCAAACCATCACCTTTGAGCAAGGCGACTTCGGCTTTCAGCGCCTCGGTTCGAGTCTCGATCAACCATTGCTTGCGGGTTCGCGAATCGGTCGGGCCCACGGCGCCAGCCCAGTATTCATCCAGGTACTGTCCATAGTTCGCCAGCAACCCGCCGGCCAGGTCATCGAGAAATGTATCGAACGCCCCGGGCGTGAGCGCGGTCAGGAGCGTCGCCTCCTTGCCCGCTTCGGGTACTCGATAGAAGCGGGCCTTGCGACTGGTAAAGTCCGCCGCTTGCCCATTGACGATACGTTGCACCACCGCGTCCATCAGGCTGGACGACATCGACTGGATATCGAACGTGTCGTCCGGCTCCCCGGTGGACGCGTCGTCGGTTTCGAGACACTCGATAAAGCTGCGCAGCAGATCCAGCGACGGCGTCAGATCAGGGAACGCCTTGTCGAAGTGCTGTTGCACGAAAGCATGGAAGGCAGGTTGGCCCTGGAACAGCTCTGCGGTCTGGATACTCAGTGCCGACAACTTCCTGCTCTGGGTGATTTGCAAGGAATTGTCCCGGACGGCAGGTAACGCTGCCAGGGATGAAGGTTCATGCAGCATGGCGAATCTCTTCTGTGGGTAAACAGCCCCCATCGTGCCCCTGGGAGAACCCCCTGGTGCGTTACATATGTATTGGGTGCGTCAGGCCTGGGTCTATGTCCCAAATCAGGCAAACGATAATTCCTCTTATTCAAAACCCCCTGCCCTGTTAGACTTTGCGCCCTTGTTTTGCTCGTCTTGCAGGATGTCTGATGCCCTCGCTGCCTCTTCGCTTGTCCGCACTGTTGCTGGCCCTGTGCCTGAGTGCCTGCGATGACGCCCCGAAGTTCACCCAGGCCGAACCCGGTGAAGCCCGCTCCGGCGGCAGCACGACCGTGCGCAAGACCGACCAGAACGCCTTTTCGCTGCCCTCCGCCAACCTGCCGCCGTCACGGCGCGTGGACTTCAGCGTCGGCAACAGTTTCTTTCGCAGCCCCTGGGTGATCGCGCCTTCGACCACCACCGCCCGCGACGGCCTCGGCCCGCTGTTCAATACCAATGCCTGCCAGGGCTGCCATATCAAGGACGGCCGCGGTCACCCGCCGCCCGCCGATGCGTCGAATGCCGTGTCGATGCTGGTACGCCTGTCGATTCCCGACGCCCCGGCCTACGCCAAGGTCATCGAGCAGCAGGGCGTCGTACCGGAGCCGGTCTATGGCGGGCAGTTCCAGGACATGGCCGTGCCTGGCGTCACCCCGGAAGGCAAGGTGCGGGTCGAGTACACGCCGGTGCCGATTCGCTTCAAGGACGGCACCGAAGTCCAATTGCGCAAACCGAGCCTGAACATTACCCAACTGAACTACGGCCCGATGCACCCCGACACGCGATTCTCGGCCCGGGTGGCGCCGCCGATGATTGGCCTGGGCTTGCTGGAGGCCATCCCGGAAGAGGCGATCCTGGCCAATGCCCAAGCGCAGGCAAAGGCCAATAACGGCATTGCCGGGCGTCCGAACCGGGTCTGGGATGACGTGCAGCAGAAAACCGTGATTGGGCGATTTGGCTGGAAAGCCGGGCAACCGAACCTCAATCAACAAAATGTGCATGCGTTTTCCGGTGACATGGGCCTCACGACCAGCCTTCGCCCCTTTGACGACTGCACCGACGCGCAAACCGCCTGCAAACAGGCACCAAGCGGCAACGGCCCCAATGGCGAGCCGGAAGTCAGCGACAACATCCTGCGCCTGGTGCTGTTCTACACCCGCAACCTCGCCGTGCCGGCGCGTCGCGATGTCGGCACCCCTGAGGTGCTGGCCGGCAAGAGCCTGTTCTACCAGGCCGGCTGCCAGTCCTGTCATACACCCAAGTACACCACTGCCGCCAACGCCGCCGAACCTGAACTGGCCAATCAAGTGATTCGCCCCTACAGCGATCTGCTGCTGCACGACATGGGCGACGGCCTGGCCGACAACCGCACCGAGTTCCAGGCCAGTGGCCGCGATTGGCGCACCCCGCCGTTGTGGGGCATTGGCCTGACGCAGGCGGTCAGTGGCCACACCCAGTTCCTGCATGACGGCCGCGCCCGCAACCTGCTTGAAGCCGTGCTCTGGCATGGCGGCGAGGCAACAGCGGCGCAGCAACAGGTTTTGACTTTCAATGCCGAGCAGCGCGCTGCGTTGCTGGCGTTCCTGAATTCCCTTTAATACGCATCTTCCAGCGGGAGCCCGACATGTTCCGTCCCAAATTGTTGTTCACCAGCCTTGCCGCACTCGCCCTGGGCGCCTGCTCGCCGCAGGACCCGCAGGCCGTCACCTCGGCAGCGATCGCCAAGTCGGTGATCCTGCCGACCTACACCCGCTGGGTTGAAGCCGACCGCCAGTTGGCCGTCAGCGCCCTCGCCTACTGCGAAGGCAAGGAAAACCTCGAAACCGCCCGCGCCGACTTCCTGCACGCGCAAAAAGCCTGGGCCGAGCTGCAACCGCTGCTGATTGGTCCACTGGCCGAAGGCAACCGTGCCTGGCAAGTGCAGTTCTGGCCGGACAAGAAGAACCTGGTCGGTCGTCAGGTCGAACAACTGGTCACCGCGCAACCACAGATCGATGCCGCGGCGCTGGCCAAGTCCAGTGTGGTGGTGCAAGGCCTGTCGGCCTACGAATACATCCTGTTCGACAGCAAGCCTGATGTGGCCAACGCCGAGCAGAAGGCCAAGTACTGTCCGCTGCTGATCGCCATTGGCGAGCGCCAGAAACAGCTGGCCGAAGAGATCCTCAAGAGCTGGAACAACACCGACGGCATGCTCGCGCAGATGAGCAAGTTCCCGAACCAGCGTTATGCCGACTCCCACGAAGCGATCGCCGATCTGCTGCGTGTGCAGGTGACCGCCCTCGATACCTTGAAGAAAAAGCTCGGCACGCCGATGGGCCGCCAGAGCAAAGGCGTGCCGCAGCCGTTCCAGGCCGATGCATGGCGTAGCCAGTCGTCCCTGAGCGCCCTGGAGGCCAGCCTCGCCGCCGCCAAAACGGTGTGGGAAGGTGTCGACAACAAAGGCCTGCGCGGCCTGTTGCCGAGCGATCAAAAGCCATTGGCCGACAAGATCGACGCGGCCTACGCCGCCTCGTTGAAACTGTTCGCCAGCAGCCAGCGCTCGCTGACCGAAATGCTCGACGACGACGCCGGTCGCCAGCAACTCAATGATCTCTACGACAGCCTGAACGTCGTCCACCGCCTGCACGAAGGCGAGCTGGCCAAGGCGCTGGGCATCCAACTGGGCTTCAACGCCAACGACGGTGACTGATGAGGGCAAGTTCCATGCTGCGACGCCAGGCTCTGAAGTTAGGGAGTTTGCTGCTGGGTGCGGTGACACTGGGCGGCTGGACGCTGTCCAGGCACAAGGATGAAAGCCCGCTGCTGCTCTCGGCGCGGGACGATACCGACGGCAAGCACTACGCCGTCGGTTACCGGCTGGACGGCACCCGGGTGTTTGCCACCCAGGTCGGCCAGCGCTGCCACGACATCATCAACCACCCGACGCTGCCGATCGCGCTGTTCGTCGCCCGGCGTCCGGGCACCGAGAGCTACCTGATCGACCTGCGAGACGGCATGCTGCTGCAAACCGTGACGTCGCAGCCGAACCGGCACTTCTACGGACATGCGGTGATTCACCACAGTGGTGACTGGCTGTACGCCACAGAAAACGACACCACTGATCCGGGTCGCGGCCTGCTTGGTGTCTACAAGTTCGAAGGCGAACGCCTGGTCCACAGCGGCGAGATCTCCACCCACGGCATCGGCCCGCATCAAGTGTCGTGGATGCCCGATGGCGAGACCCTGGTGGTGGCCAACGGCGGCATCCGCACCGAAGCCGAAAGCCGGGTCGAGATGAACCTCAATGCCATGGAGCCCAGCCTGGTGCTGATGCAGCGCGACGGCACCCTGCTGAGCAAGGAGACCCTCGGTCAGCAGATGAACAGCGTGCGTCACCTGGGCATCGCCAGCGACGGCACCATCGTTGCTGGCCAGCAATTCATGGGGGCGGCTCACGAGCACTCGGAGCTGCTGGCGATCAAGCGTCCCGGCCAGCCATTCGTGGCGTTCCCGGTGCCCGAGCATCAATTGCAGGCCATGGGGCACTACACCGCCAGCGTCGCGGTGCACAGCGACCTGCGCCTGGTCGCCTTGACCGCGCCCGGGGCAATCGCTTTTTCATCTGGGACCTGGACAGCGGCGAAGTGCGCCTGGATGCGCCACTGCCCGATTGCGCCGGGGTGGGTGCGGTGGCCGACGGGTTTGTCGTGACCTCGGGCCAGGGCCGTTGCCGTTACTACGATTGCCGCCAGGAAAACCTGCTGGCAAAACCGCTGGAGCTGCCTGCGGGGCTCTGGGACAACCATCTTCACTTGATGGCTTGATGGAGATCCTGTAGGAGCCGGCTTGCCGGCGAAGGCGCCCCAAAGATCGCTGCAAATCCAGCGACCCCTTCGCCGGCAAGCCGGCTCCTACAGATGGGGGGAAGCCCCAAAAAACATCCATTGGAATCACCTGCGGAGTCGGGGTAAGGTTCCCCACTGTCTCACCTGATTTTCTCCAAGGAACTGGAAATATGCTGCGTCGCCGCATGCTGATCATGTTGGGTGTTGTTCTGTTGGTCGTGCTGGTCCTGGCCGGTTACAAAGCCTTCTCCATCTACACGATGATCCAAGGCTTCTCCGCGCCCAAACCGCCGATCAGCGTCGCCGTGGCCACGGCAACCGAACGGCCATGGCAGGCCCGCCTGCCCACGGTCGGCACGCTCAAGGCGCTGCAAGGCGTGGACCTGAGCCTGGAGACCGACGGCACGGTCGTCGATCTGCAGTTCGAGTCCGGGCAGAAGGTCAAGGCCGGTCAACCGCTGCTGCGCCTGGACAGCGCCGTGGAAAGCGCCTTGCTCGAAACCGCCCAGGCCGACCTCGGGTTGGCCCAACTCGATTACGGTCGCGGCAGCCAGCTGGTGGGCAGCCAGGCCATTTCCAAAGGCGAGTTCGATCGCCTGTCGGCGGTACAGAAAAAGAGCAAGGCCACGGTCAATCAACTCAAGGCGGCGCTCGGCAAAAAAAGCATCGTCGCCCCCTTCAGCGGGACCATCGGCATTCGCCAGGTGGACGTTGGCGACTATCTGGCCAGTGGCACCATGATTGCCACCCTGCAAGACCTCAGCAGTCTCTACGTCGACTTTTTCGTGCCCGAGCAGTCGGTGCCGAAGGTCGCCATCGGCCAGCCGGTGGAAATCATCGTCGCGGCCTACCCTTCCCTGACCTTCCCCGGCACCATCAGTGCGATCAACCCGAAACTGGAAAACAGCACGCGCAACATGCAGGTCCGCGCGACCCTGGCCAACCCCGATGGCAAGCTGCTGCCCGGTATGTTCGCCAGCCTGCAGGTGATGTTGCCCGACCCGCAACCGAGCATCGTCGTGCCGGAAAGCGCGATCACCTACACGCTCTATGGCAACTCCCTTTATGTGGTCGCAGAGAAAAAGGCCGAAGACGGCAGCCTCGAAAAGGACGACAAGGACCAGCCGGTCCTGATCGCTGAACGGCGCTTCATCGAAACCGGTGAACGCCGCGACGGCCAGGTGGTGATCACCAAAGGTGTGAAGAACGGCGAAAAAGTGGTCACGGCCGGCCAGATCAAACTGGACAACGGTGCGCACATCGCCATCAGCGACGACAAGACCCTGGCCGAGAAGAACAGTCAGCCTCGCGCGGACTGATCAAGGAACCCCCAATGGCTTTTACCGACCCGTTCATCCGTCGCCCGGTGCTCGCCACCGTGGTCAGCCTGCTGATTGTGCTGCTGGGCTTCCAGGCCTGGAGCAAGTTGCCGCTGCGCCAATACCCGCAAATGGAAAATGCCCTGATCACGGTCACCACCGCTTACCCCGGGGCCAACGCCGAAACCATCCAGGGGTACATCACCCAACCCTTGCAACAGAGCCTGGCCAGCGCCGAGGGTATCGACTACATGACCTCGGTCAGTCGCCAGAACTTCTCGGTGATCTCGATTTATGCGCGCATCGGCGCCAACAGCGACCGCTTGTTCACCGAACTGCTGGCCAAGGCCAACGAGGTCAAGAACCAGCTGCCCCAGGATGCCGAAGACCCGGTGCTGAGCAAGGAAGCCGCCGATGCCTCGGCACTGATGTACATCAGTTTCTTCAGCAAGGAACTGAGCAACCCGCAGATTACTGACTACCTGTCGCGAGTCATCCAGCCGAAACTGGCGACGCTGCCGGGCATGGCCGAAGCCGAGATCCTCGGCAACCAGGTATTCGCCATGCGCCTGTGGCTGGACCCGGTGAAGCTGGCCGGTTTTGGCCTGAGCGCCAGCGACGTGACCAACGCGGTACGCCAGTACAACTTCCTTTCCGCCGCCGGCGAAGTGAAAGGCGAGTACGTGGTCACCAGCATCAACGCCAACACCGAACTCAAATCCGCCGAAGCCTTCGCCGCGATCCCGCTCAAGGTCGACGGTGACAGTCGTGTGCTGCTAAGCGATGTCGCGCGGGTCGAGATGGGCGCGGAGAACTACGACACCATCAGCTCCTTCGGCGGTACGCCCTCGGTGTACATCGGCATCAAGGCCACGCCCGCGGCCAACCCGCTGGACGTGATCAAGGAAGTGCGCAAGCTGATGCCGGAACTGGAGGCCCAGCTGCCACCCAACCTCAAGGGGGAAATTGCCTACGACGCCACGCTGTTCATCCAGGCGTCGATCGACGAGGTGGTGAAGACCCTGTTCGAAGCAGTGCTGATCGTGATCGTGGTGGTGTTCCTGTTCCTCGGTGCGTTGCGCTCGGTGGTGATCCCGGTGGTCACCATTCCGCTGTCGATGATCGGCGTGATGTTCTTCATGCAGATGATGGGTTACTCCCTGAACCTGCTGACCCTGCTGGCGATGGTGCTGGCCATCGGCCTGGTGGTGGACGACGCCATCGTGGTGGTGGAAAACATCCACCGTCACATCGAGGAAGGCAAGACACCGCTGGACGCCGCCATCGAGGGCGCCCGGGAGATCGCCATGCCGGTAGTCTCGATGACCATCACCCTGGCGGCGGTGTATGCGCCGATCGGCTTCCTCACGGGCCTGACGGGGGCCTTGTTCAAGGAGTTCGCCCTGACCCTGGCCGGTGCGGTGGTGATCTCCGGCATCGTCGCCCTGACCCTGTCACCGATGATGTGCGCCCTGCTGCTGCGCCACGATGAAAACCCCACGGGCCTGGCCCACCGCCTGGACATGATTTTCGAACGCCTCAAGCGCCGTTACCAGAAAATGCTCCACGGCACCCTCAACACCCGGCCAGTGGTGCTGGTGTTCGCGGTGATCGTGCTGTGCCTGATTCCGGTGCTGCTCAAGTTCACCAAGTCGGAACTGGCACCGGATGAGGACCAGGGCATCATTTTCATGCTGGCCAACGCTCCCCAACCGACCAACCTCGACTACTTGAACACCTACACCGACGAGTTCATCGAGATCTTCAAGGCGTTTCCCGAGTACTACTCATCGTTCCAGATCAACGGCTTCAACGGTGTGCAATCGGGCATCGGCGGTTTCCTGCTCAAGCCCTGGAACGACCGCAGCCGCACGCAGATGGAGATCCTGCCCGAGGTCCAGGCCAAGCTGGAAAGCATTTCCGGGTTGCAGGTTTTCGGCTTCAACCTGCCCTCCCTGCCGGGCACCGGCGAGGGTCTGCCGTTCCAGTTCGTCATCAACACCGCCAACGATTACGAGTTGCTGCTGCAGGTGGTCGACCGAGTGAAAAAACGCGCGATGGAGTCCGGCAAATTCGCTTTCGTCGACGTCGACCTGGCCTTCGACAAGCCGGAAGTGGTGGTGGACATCGATCGTGCCAAAGCGGCCCAGATGGGTGTGTCGATGCAGGACCTGGGCGGGACACTCGCGACCTTGCTGGGTGAGGCGGAAATCAACCGATTCACCGTTGATGGGCGCAGCTACAAAGTCATTGCCCAGGTCGAACGGCCCTTCCGCGATAACCCTGACTGGCTGAACAATTACTACGTGAAGAACACCCAGGGCGAACTGCTCGCCCTCTCGACCCTGATCAGCGTGACCGACCGGGCGCGGCCGCGGCAACTGAACCAGTTCCAGCAACTCAACTCGGCGATCCTGTCCGGGGTACCGCTGGTGAGCATGGGTGAAGCCATCGACGCCGTGCGCCAGATCGCCCGGGAAGAAGCGCCGGCAGGCTTTGCCTTCGACTATGCCGGCGCATCGCGGCAATACGTCCAGGAAGGCAGTGCGCTATGGGTCACCTTCGCCCTGGCATTGGCGATCATTTTCCTGGTGCTCGCAGCTCAGTTCGAAAGCTTCCGCGACCCGCTGGTGATCCTGGTGACCGTACCGCTGTCGATCTGCGGCGCATTGCTGCCGCTGTTCCTCGGCTGGTCGAGCATGAACATCTATACCCAGGTCGGGTTGGTGACGTTGATCGGCCTGATCAGCAAGCACGGGATCCTGATCGTCGAGTTCGCCAACCAGTTGCGCAAGGACAAGGGCCTGACGCCCCGCGAAGCGGTGGAGGAAGCCGCGTCCATTCGTCTGCGTCCGGTATTGATGACCACGGCGGCGATGGTGTTTGGCATGGTGCCCTTGATCATCGCCACGGGGGCGGGCGCGGTGAGCCGGTTCGACATCGGTACGGTCATCGCCACGGGGATGTCGATCGGTACGTTGTTTACCCTGTTTGTGTTGCCGTGCGTGTACACGCTGCTGGCCAGACCCGATAAACCTTAAAATCAAAAGATCGCAGCCTTCGGCAGCTCCTACAGGGTGTACGCCGATCCCCTGTAGGAGCTGCCGAAGGCTGCGATCTTTTGATGTTGCCGTTAAACAAAAGGCCTCGCATTTAGCGAGGCCTTTTATTTGGGCTTCAATCTGTTCAACTTTGCGGCCTCAGTCCTTGAGAAAGTCCGAACATGAACAGCAACAGATCATGATCGGGTTGAGTGGCCACGGATGCCTTGGCAACTCGTGGCAACGGACAGTGCGCATCACTGTGTACTGAACTGAGGACTTGCGTGCGGGGCTGCTCCCATGCCGCCACCGCGAGTGAAGCAACTGCCAAGGCTCCTACCAGAAACAAACCTCGCGCAACTTCAAGTTTCATTTCTATAAACCTTTGATAGCGCTGCCAAACGCCGTCTCATAAAAATAGACGAGTTTCTTCCAGTCCGTCGTGCTGAATGACGAGTGGCGGCGCAGCTGCTTCATGTCATGGGCAGCCGCCTGGCGGGCGCTCAAGCGCTGCCGGCACTTCTCCAGATCGATCAAGGCAACCTCGACTTTGGCCGCCTCGCCCTCACCGGTGACGCGAACAAATACGTGCTTGATATAGATGCAGCTGTGTTGCCAACGCCCCTTGTGCATGCGCGCCAGATTATCGGCCAGGTCCTTGAGCACGCGATCGTGCACAGCCTCGCCATGGCGCTCGCGTCCACCACCTTCGTACCACTTCTCGATTTCCTCGAAGCCGTCCAGGGACTTGGTCACCAGCAATGCGCGCCATTTGTGCACGGGATCGCGTTGTGCTTCACAGAAAACGATTTCCGGAACTCGAACATTGAGTAGGCGAAGGCCGGTGAGTGCATCACGCTCACGCAACACCGTCGGCCGTCCGAAAGGGTGCAAGAGCCCCCGATGGATATGGCCGGTCTGGCGTTTTACGTAGAGCAACTGCCCATCACTGCCCATCAGGCGCTGCACGCCACTCTCACCACCGCGCCGGACGTTGGGCTCTTCCACCCATTCTCCGCGCTGATTCCAGAAGAAATCGAATCGGTCCTGGGAGGCCAGGCCCGATCCTGCTGCACACTGCTCTGCCATCTGTTACCTCTTGCGCAATACGTAAACTCGCCACATGGCATAGAGCGGCAAAAAGTCGATACGTTCCTGAATACGGAAACCTGCCTGCTCAAATTCTTTTTCTACGACAGCTGCCGGTAACACAAATCGATTTTGGTAACCTTCCTGCCCACGGGTTCTCTCCGCACGCTTGCGTTTCCAGGCTTTGAAATTGCCGTCGACCCATAGCGAGAGGATGACGCTGTCACGGCTGACGCGCTCGAATTCGCGCAAGATCGCCAGTCGATGCTCGGCTTCACCGATGTGGTGGAGCAACCGCATGCAGAAAATACTGTCGACGGCGTTATCCGGCAAGGCGATGTCGAATGCAGACGTCTGCAAGGGTTGTACCCGTTTCACCACTTCAGCCGGCTGCGACTGTGTAGCGATCTTGATCATGGAATCGGAGTTGTCGGCACCGATGATCACGCGGTTGGGTTTTTCCGCCAGCATCGGCCAGAAACGCCCGGCACCGCAGGGCAGATCGAGGACCAGGCCCGGCTCGCCAACCAACGCCAGCGCCTTGCGCGCCATTTGCACGTCGCGCCAGTGGGACAAGCGGCGACCCACGCCATCCTTATGCTTTTGCAGGTAACGTTGAGCGTGTTGATCGTCGTACTTGTTGGAAAAATCCAGTTTGATCGGGCCATCCACCATCTTCAATGTCTCCTGAGCTTCTGATGCCGACCACCTTAGGTAGCGATGTGTCAGTTTCAGGTCATGCAATTGTGAAAAATTTGTCATGTACAACCCAGAACCATTTCAAGGTTTTACAATTCAGCGATACCGATCAATTCACATTCGATGTATTGAACTGGACCTGAAAACGACAGCCATTGGGTTCCATGGTCGTCAGGCTGACGCTCCAGCCCTGGTTTTCACAGATCCTTTGTACTAACGATAGCCCAAGACCCAAGCCCTCTCCGCGTTTCTCGTTACCCCGCACGAAAGGTTCGAACATCGCTTCGCGTTTTTCCTCGGGAATGCCCACGCCACTGTCCTCGACCATGAACCCCCTGGGCATCAGGCTCAGGCGGATAAACCCACGGTCGGTGTAATGCAGCGCGTTACGCAACAGGTTGCCCATCACCGCCTGCAGGAGCGTCGCGTTGTAACGCGTCGTGTGTGGGCTTCCCCAGTCGACGATCAGCTTGAGACCTTTGGTCTCGATCGGCTCGCGCCACAGGCTGATCAACCCGTCGGCCACTTCGCCCAACGTCTGCTGCGCAGACATGCCGGCATCTTCGCGCTGAGTGCGAGCCAGCATCAGGAAGGTTTGTACCAGCTCGCGCATTTCTTCACTGGCGCGGGCAATTCGCTCGACCTGGGCACGGCCGCGCTGATCGATGCCGGGGTTTTCCAACAGCAACTCGCAGGAACTGGCCAGCACCATCAAGGGTGTGCGCAGTTCATGGCTGACGTCGCTGGTGAACATGCGCTCGCGGGTCAGCGCCTGGCGCAAACGGCCGAGGGTCGCGTCGAAGGCCACGGCCAGTTCACCCACCTCATCCGCCGCATAATCAGGCGCCAGCGGCGGCGCCAGGCCCAGCAACTGATCGCGATGACGTACCTGGCGCGCCAGCCTGACCACCGGCGCCATCACCTTGCGTGCCAGTACCCAGCCGAGGAACACCGCCAGCGCCAGACTCAGCACGAACCCCACCAATACCACGGCAAACAGCACCCGCTCGCGCTCTTCGAAGTCACTCTGGTCTTGCAACAGGACATAGCGCCGGCCATCGACGATCTCGACCATCGCGTGGTACGACAGCTGCTCGCGGAAGACTTCGTGAAACCCCGAGTCCAGGTGGCGCAAATCCTTGGGCAACTCGAAATCGCCCGGCCCGCCGCTGAAATAGAACAGTTGGTCCGGTTCCGGGCGGTGGCTCCAGTCCGAGACGTTGTCCATCAGCAACAGGCGCTGCAAATCGCCGCCCAGGCCCGCCGAGATCAGTTTTTCTTCCACCAGGTGCACGGTGAAGACGATACCCATGGCAAAGGCGCCCGCCACCAGTGCGCTCATCAGCGCAAAGGCAATGATGATCCGTTGCGAAAGGCTCTGTTTAAACTCCATCACGCCCCTCGGCCAGGCGGTAACCCACACCGTGCACGGTTTGCAGCAGCGGTTTGGCGAACGGCTTGTCGATCACCTGGCGCAATTGATGGACGTGGCTGCGCAGGCTGTCGCTGTCCGGACAGTCATCGCCCCACAGGGCCTCTTCGAGAATTTCCCGGCGCAGTACATGCGGGCTTTTCTGCATCAGTACCGCCAGCAACTTCAGGCCCACCGGATTGAGCTTGAGCAAGCGGCCTTCACGGGTGACTTCCAGGGTGTCGAGGTCATAACTCAGGTCGCCGACCTGCAAGGTCCGGCGACCGCCCCCCTGGGTGCGACGCATGACCGCTTCGACCCGCGCCGCCAGTTCGGACAAGGCGAAAGGTTTGATCAGGTAATCGTCGGCACCGGACTTGAAGCCCTGTAGCCGGTCGTCCAGTTGATCGCGAGCGGTGAGCATGATCACTGGAGTGTCGCGGCGGGCATCTTCGCGCAGGCGTTTGCACAGCGTGTAACCGTCGATGCCAGGCAACATGATGTCGAGCACGATCAAGTCGTAATGCTCGGTGGCTGCCAGATGCAGGCCCGACAAGCCGTCCTGTGCGCAATCCACGGTATAGCCCTTGAGTCCCAGGTAGTCGGCCAGATTAGCCAGGATATCGCGGTTGTCTTCAACCAATAAAATTCGCATGGGCATCTTCTCCGTACACAGTGACGGCCGTCTTGGCCCGCGCAGCTTAAGGCCAAGTAAGCCTCAGGGCCAGGGTTGTGTGCAGGCGTTTGCCTGGCGAAATGACCGGCTCGAGCCTCAACGTTTTTTTCACTATCGGTTCACAGGTTGACGACAGGATAGAGCGCAGACTCCGCGCGGCTGCGTACTCAAGAACATTCCACTGACCAAGGATTTGCCATGGTTTCGATCTCTGCACGCCCCGCTTCCCGACCGCTCAACTTCTGGGTGTGCCTGGGTGTTCCCGCCATTGCAGCCATCATTCTGGTATTGCTCGAACTGACGACGTTGGACATGGACCTGGCCAGGCTGTTCTACGACCCGGTCGCCGGGGATTTCATCGGGCGGCACAGTTATTTCCTGGAAACCGTCCTGCACGACCGGGCCAAGCAACTGGTCATCGCCTTTTCGGTGCTGGCAATCTTCGGCTTTGCCGGTTCATTCTTCATGACCCGGCTCAAACCGTTCAAGCGGGAATTGGGCTGCCTGGTGCTGTCCCTGGGGCTGGCGACGTCCTTCGTCACCCCGATGAAAGCGGTAACGGCGGTGCAATGCCCGTGGAGCCTCGAGCAGTTCGGCGGCCACGAGACCTACAGCGAATTGTTGAGCCCGCGTCCGGCCACGGAGAAACCGGGTCGTTGCTGGCCTGGCGGTCACGCCGCGACCGGTTTCACCCTGTTTGCGCTGTTTTTCGTGTTGCGTGATCGCCGTCCACGCATGGCACGTGCGGCACTGGTTTTCGCCTTTGCCCTGGGTTCGGTGTTTTCCATCGGCCGGATGCTGCAGGGGGCACACTTTTTCTCGCACAACGTGTGGACGGCGGTGTTTTGCTGGCTGATTTGCCTGGGATCTTATTACTGGATTCTGTATAAGCCTGCTTCGAGGGTTGAGCCCGTGGTCAATGTTCAAACGGCCTGAGCCTGAACGAAGATCAAAAGATCGCAGCCTGCGGCAGCTCCTACAGGGGGAACGCAGTTCCATGTAGGAGCTGCCGCAGGCTGCGATCTTTTGATCCGGGCAATAATAAAAAACCCCGCCTGCTTTCGCAGGCGGGGTTTTTTAGTACAGGGGTAAGGCTGGCTTACATCATGCCGCCCATGCCGCCCATACCGCCCATGTCTGGCATGCCGCCGCCAGCGCCGCTGTCTTTCTTCGGTGCATCAGCTACCGCAGCTTCGGTGGTCAGGATCAGACCGCCGATCGACGATGCAGCTTGCAGCGCGGAACGGGTGACCTTGGTAGGATCCAGGATACCCATTTCGATCATGTCGCCGTATTCGCCAGTCGCAGCGTTGTAACCGAAGTTACCTTTGCCGTTCTTGACTTCGTTGACCACAACGCTTGGCTCGTCACCGCTGTTGGCAGCGATCTGACGCAGCGGTGCTTCAATGGCACGGCGCAGAACAGCGATACCTACGTCCTGATCAGCGTTGTCGCCTTTCAGATCGTTCAGGGTTTGCAGAGCGCGGATCAGCGCAACGCCACCGCCAGGTACCACGCCTTCTTCAACGGCTGCACGGGTAGCGTGCAGGGCGTCTTCAACGCGGGCTTTCTTCTCTTTCATTTCAACTTCGGAACCAGCGCCAACCTTGATCACCGCAACGCCGCCGGACAGCTTGGCCAGACGCTCTTGCAGTTTTTCACGGTCGTAGTCCGAGGAAGTCTCGGCAACCTGGGCACGGATCTGGTTGATGCGTGCTTCGATGTCGCCTTGAACGCCAGCACCGTCAACGATGATGGTGTTTTCCTTGGACAGGGTCACGCGCTTGGCGTTACCCAGGTGCTCAAGGGTAGTGCTTTCCAGGCTCAGGCCGATCTCTTCGGAGATCACGGTACCGCCGGTCAGAACGGCGATGTCCTGCAGCATGGCCTTGCGACGGTCGCCGAAGCCTGGAGCCTTGACGGCTGCGACTTTGACGATGCCACGCATGTTGTTCACAACCAGAGTCGCCAGGGCTTCGCCTTCAACGTCTTCGGCCACGATCAGCAGTGGACGGCCGGCTTTGGCAACGGCTTCCAGCACTGGCAGCATTTCGCGGATGTTCGAGATCTTCTTGTCGACCAGCAGGATCAGCGGGCCGTCCAGCTCAGCGACCATGGTCTCTGGCTTGTTGACGAAGTACGGGGACAGGTAGCCACGGTCGAACTGCATGCCTTCAACAACCGACAGTTCGTTTTCCAGGCCCGAGCCTTCTTCAACGGTGATCACGCCTTCTTTACCGACTTTTTCCATGGCTTCGGCAATGATGTCGCCGATGGAGTTGTCGGAGTTGGCGGAGATGGTACCTACCTGAGCGATAGCCTTGGTGTCAGCGCATGGCTTGGACAGGGCCTTCAGCTCTTTGACGATCGCGATGGTCGCTTTGTCGATACCGCGCTTCAGGTCCATCGGGTTCATGCCGGCAGCGACGGCTTTCAGGCCTTCGTTGACGATCGATTGAGCCAGAACGGTAGCGGTGGTGGTGCCGTCGCCTGCGTCATCGTTGGCACGGGAGGCAACGTCTTTGACCAGCTGCGCGCCCATGTTTTCGAAACGGTCTTCCAGTTCGATTTCTTTGGCTACGGAAACGCCGTCCTTGGTGATGGTCGGAGCGCCGAAGCTCTTCTCGATGATCACGTTACGGCCTTTCGGGCCCAGGGTCGCTTTTACCGCGTCAGCCAGGACGTTGACGCCTTTGAGCATTTTCTTGCGGGCGGAATCGCCAAACAGAACTTCTTTAGCAGCCATGATCGATATTCCTTAAATACTTTGTAGTAACGGGAAAATGAGCGGGTAATCAGCCTTCGACAACAGCGAGGATTTCGTTCTCGCTCATTACCAGCAGGTCTTCGCCGTCGACTTTCACTGTGTTGCTGCCGGAGTAAGGACCGAACACAACCTTGTCGCCCACTTTCACGGACAGTGCACGCACTTCACCGTTTTCCAGTACGCGGCCGGTGCCGACAGCGAGGATTTCGCCGCTGTTGGCTTTTTCAGCAGCCGAACCTGGCAGGACGATACCGCCAGCGGTTTTCTTTTCTTCTTCGCTGCGACGGATGACGACGCGGTCATGCAGAGGACGAAGCTTCATTGTCGATCTCTCCTAATTGTGGTTTTCATCGGCCGGTGTAGTCCCGGCGGGTTTAACAAAGTCCGGCGGTGCCGGGTGCGGTTCGCCGAGCGAACCGCGGAAGTCTGTCTGGCGTGTTCGCCAGAAACCTTGCGGTGACCGTTACATAAGGGCGTACAAGCTGATTACAAGGGCGGGGATCGAAAAATTTTTTACGCCGATCTCCCGAAAACGAACACGGCACCCGAAGGTGCCGTGTGCAGGTGACGTATCACTTGGTATCGCGGTGTTCGAACTCGCCTTCGATCACATTGGGCTCGCGACCGAGCGGCTCGCGGGGTGCGGGACCGCCACGGGGCGCAAGATCATCGGCGAACGCACGCTGGCGGATCGCTTGTTCCTCGGCACGCTGGCGCATTTTATTGGCCAGCAGGCGACGGCTGACCGGCAGCAACATGACCAGGCCGATCACGTCGCTGATGAATCCCGGAAGGATCAACAGGCCCCCGGCCAAAGCCAGCATCAGGCCCTCGAGCATGGTCTGGGCCGGCAGCTCGCCGCGGTTCAGGCTTTCACGGGCACGCAGCGCCGTGGCCAGCCCGGCGACGCGCAACACGAACACACCGAACATCGAGCCGAGAATGATCAGCAGCAGGGCCGGGAAAAACCCGATTGCCCCTGCCACCTTGACGAATATGAACAGCTCCAACACCGGGAACAGCAGAAAGAGCAACAAAAAAGGGCGCATCAAATGGTTCCTCAACGCAAGAATGCCTTGCCAGTAATCCTTAGATGACGTCGCCGTTTCGTGAATTCAAGCGTCGGCCACTGCATTTTTCGGCCAATGTTCGGCGTGAGCCAGGAAAACCAAGGCTTCGCGAACTTGTGTCGGCGTATTACAAGGCGCTTGGAACGGCAACCAATGCAGCCCTTGACCGATCAGCAGGTGCATACCTTCGCTGTCGATGCCCACCAGCCTGGCTGGCGAGGTATTCGGCAGGCCGGCCAGTTCGACGTAATGCGCGATGGCCTTGGCGTGATCGGCGTTCATGTGCTCGATCATGCTCAGCTCGGCCTTGCCGGCAAAGGGGTTGGCCAGGGTCAGCTCGTTGACCCAGTGAATCGCGCCGAAGCCGCCGATGTAGCGATGACGCACCGGCGTGAGCACCCAGAAATCGAAATCGTGGGCCTTGTGATAACTCTGCGAATCCGGGAAATAGCGGTAGTAACGTTCGGCAGCGGCTTCGATGGCTGCCTCGTCTTCGATCTGTTGCGCCTCGGCCAGGTACGTCAGGCGACCAACGGCCTGGACATCTTCAGCGCCTCGCTCGCCCACGAACAGCGAGCATTTTGGATCCTTTTGCAGGTTGTGGGTGTGCTGGGCGATGCGGCTGATAAGGATCAGCGGCCGGCCGAGCTCGTCCAGGCAGTACGGAACCACGGAGCCGAACGGGAAACCGGGCATCGATTTGGAGTGTGTCGAGAGCACCCCACGGTATTCCTTGAGGAGCAATTCTCGTGCATTCTTAGCCGCTTCAACGCTCAATTTATGACTCCTTATTAAGAATCCGTCGTAAAAACGGATCAGCTACTGGCACAGGTACCAGTTGACCATTGGGGGCAGTTCTCATGTGCCAAGGTAGGCGTGATGGAGAAGATGCCTTATGAAAAAACACCCAAACCTACCGGGGCATTACGAATGCAACTCACTGACAAAGTAATCATTATCACTGGCGGTTGCCAGGGTTTAGGCCGCTCCATGGCCGAGTATTTCGCCGCCAGGGGCGCGAAGCTGGCGCTGGTGGACCTGAACCAGGAAAAACTCGACGACGCCGTTGCCGCCTGCAAGGCCAAGGGTGTCGAAGCCCGCGCCTACCTGTGCAATGTGGCCAATGAAGAGCAAGTAAGCCACATGGTCGCTCAGGTCGCTGACGACTTCGGCGCGATCCATGGCCTGATCAACAACGCCGGTATTTTGCGTGACGGCCTGCTGCTCAAGGTCAAGGATGGCGAAATGACCAAGATGAGCCTGGCCCAGTGGCAGGCGGTCATCGACGTCAACCTGACTGGCGTATTCCTGTGCACACGTGAAGTCGCGGCGAAAATGGTCGAGCTGGACAACAGCGGCGCGATTATCAATATCTCGTCGATTTCCCGCGCCGGCAACGTCGGCCAGACCAACTACTCCGCCGCCAAGGCCGGTGTCGCTGCGGCGACGGTGACCTGGGCCAAGGAACTGGCGCGCTACGGCATTCGCGTGGCCGGCATTGCACCGGGCTTCATCGAAACCGAAATGACCCTGAGCATGAAACCTGAAGCGCTGGAGAAGATGACGTCGGGGATTCCGCTCAAGCGCATGGGCAAGCCGGAAGAAATCGCCCAATCGGCGGCTTACATCTTCGAGAACGACTATTACACCGGTCGGATTCTGGAGCTGGATGGCGGGTTGCGGATTTAAAGCCCCCATCGACCAATGTGGGAGCCAGCCTGCTGGCGATTGCGGTGGTTCAGCCAACATATTTGTTGAATGTGAATTCGCTATCGCTAGCAGGCTAGCTCCCACAGTTGATTGTGTGTCAGGCCATCAATCGTCGCTGATGCTGATGTTCGGCATCGCCGGCGTCAACGCCTCCTGCAACACGATCCGTGCGCCGACATGGCGCGCCAGCTCCTGGTAAACCAGGGCGATCGGGCTGTCAGGCTCGGCGATCACCGTTGGCTTGCCGCCATCGGCCTGCTCGCGGATGGCCATTGCCAGCGGCAACGAAGCCAGTAGCTCGACGCCATACTGATTGGCCAGCTTCACCCCGCCGCCCTCGCCGAACAGATGTTCGGCATGCCCGCAGTTCGAGCAGATGTGCACGGCCATGTTTTCCACCACGCCCAGCACCGGGATGTTGACCTTGCGGAACATCTCCACGCCCTTGCGTGCGTCCAGCAGTGCCAGGTCCTGGGGGGTGGTCACGATCACCGCACCGGCCACCGGGACTTTCTGCGCCAGCGTCAGCTGGATATCGCCGGTGCCTGGCGGCATGTCGATGACCAGGTAATCCAGGTCGCCCCACGCGGTCTGCGTCACCAGTTGCAGCAAGGCGCCAGAGACCATCGGCCCGCGCCAGACCATCGGCGTGTTGTCGTCGGTGAGGAACGCCATGGACATCACTTCGACGCCGTGGGACTGGATCGGCACGAACCATTTCTGATCCTTGATCTGCGGCCGGGTACCCTCGGCGATGCCGAACATGATGCCCTGGCTCGGACCGTAGATGTCCGCATCGAGAATGCCGACCTTGGCCCCTTCGCGGGCCAGGGCCAAGGCCAGGTTGGCGGCGGTGGTGGACTTGCCCACGCCGCCTTTGCCGGACGCCACGGCCACGACGTTCTTGACGTTGGCCAGACCCGGGATCTGTGCCTGGGCCTTGTGCGCGGCGATCACACTGGTGATGTCGATGCGGGCAGTACTGACACCGTCAAGGCCCTCAATGGCCATTTGCAGCATCTGCGCCCAACCACTCTTGAACAAACCGGCGGCATAGCCCAGTTCCAGCTGCACGCTGACGCGGTCGCCCTGGATCTCGATATTGCGCACGCACCCGGCGCTGACCGGATCCTGGTTCAGGTAGGGGTCGGTGTATTGGCGAAGGACGGCTTCCACCGCTGCGCGATTGACGGCGCTCATGGGCAACTCCGAAAACAGGACTGGGAATAGATGGCGGGTATCCTACCCCTTCTGTCTTCCGGACGGCATGCCCGGCAACGATTTGCAGGGGTGAAATATCTTTGCCGGCGCTTTATAGTGGCCGACCTCCGTTTCATCAAGTAGCCGAGCCCCATGTCCGAGCCACGCAAGATCCTCGTCACCAGCGCCCTGCCCTATGCCAATGGTTCGATTCACCTCGGCCATATGCTGGAGTACATCCAGACCGATATGTGGGTGCGCTTCCAGAAGCACCGCGGCAACCAATGCATTTATGTCTGCGCCGACGACGCCCACGGTTCGGCGATCATGCTGCGCGCGGAAAAGGAAGGCATCACCCCGGAACAACTGATCGCCAACGTCCAGGCTGAACACAGCGCCGACTTTGCCGAGTTCCTGGTGGACTTCGACAACTTCCACTCCACTCACGCCGAAGAAAACCGTGAGCTGTCGAGCCAGATCTACCTCAAGCTGCGCGACGCCGGGCACATCGCCCAACGCTCGATCACGCAGTATTTCGACCCGGAAAAGAAAATGTTCCTGGCCGACCGCTTCATCAAGGGCACCTGCCCGAAATGCGGCACTGAAGACCAGTACGGCGACAACTGCGAAAAATGCGGCGCGACCTACGCACCGACCGACCTGAAGGATCCGAAGTCGGCAATCTCCGGCGCCACCCCGGTGCTCAAGGATTCCCAGCACTTCTTCTTCAAGCTGCCGGACTTCCAGGAAATGCTGCAGGCCTGGACCCGCAGCGGCACCCTGCAGGACGCCGTGGCGAACAAGATCGCCGAATGGCTGGATGCCGGCCTGCAACAGTGGGACATCTCCCGCGATGCGCCGTACTTCGGCTTCGAGATCCCCGACGAGCCGGGCAAGTACTTCTACGTCTGGCTGGATGCACCAATCGGCTACATGGCCAGCTTCAAGAACCTTTGCGACCGTACGCCGGAGCTGGACTTCGACGCGTTCTGGGGCAAGGACTCGACCGCCGAGTTGTACCACTTCATCGGCAAGGACATCGTCAACTTCCACGCCCTGTTCTGGCCAGCGATGCTCGAAGGCGCGGGTTACCGCAAGCCGACCGGCATCAACGTGCACGGCTACCTGACCGTCAACGGCCAGAAAATGTCCAAGTCCCGTGGCACCTTCATCAAGGCCCGGACCTACCTCGACCACCTGTCGCCGGAATACCTGCGCTATTACTACGCGGCCAAGCTGAGCCGTGGCGTCGACGACCTCGACCTGAACCTCGAAGATTTCGTGCAGAAGGTCAACTCCGACCTGGTCGGCAAAGTCGTCAACATCGCTAGCCGTTGCGCCGGGTTCATCAACAAGGGCAATGCCGGCGTGATGGTCGAGACCAACGCCGCGCCGGAGCTGACCGAAGCCTTCCTGGCCGCCGCGCCAAGCATCGCCGACGCCTATGAAGCCCGCGACTTCGCCCGCGCCATGCGCGAGATCATGGGCCTGGCCGACCGCGCCAACGCCTGGATCGCCGACAAGGCACCGTGGTCGCTGAACAAGCAGGAAGGCAAGCAGGATGAAGTCCAGGCCATCTGCGCCACCGGCGTCAACCTGTTCCGTCAACTGGTGATCTTCCTCAAACCGGTACTGCCGCTGCTGGCCGCCGATGCCGAGGCGTTCCTCAATGTTGCGCCACTGACCTGGAACGATCACGCGACCTTGCTCGCCAACCATCAGTTGAACGAGTTCAAGCCGTTGATGACCCGTATCGACCCGGTCAAAGTGCAAGCCATGACCGACGCCTCGAAAGAAGACCTGACCGCCAGCCAGACCGACACCGGCGAAGCCACACCAGCCGGTAATGGCGAGCTGGCCAAGGATCCGCTGTCGCCGGAAATCGAGTTCGACACCTTTGCCGCGGTTGACCTGCGCGTCGCCCTGATCGTCAAGGCCGAACACGTGGAAGGTGCCGACAAGCTGCTGCGCCTGACCCTGGACATCGGTGACGAGCAACGCAACGTCTTCTCCGGCATCAAGAGCGCCTACCCGGACCCGTCCAAGCTCGATGGTCGCCTGACCATGATGATTGCCAACCTCAAGCCACGGAAAATGAAGTTCGGCATTTCCGAAGGCATGGTGATGGCAGCCGGTCCTGGCGGTGAAGAAATCTACCTGCTCAGCCCTGACAGCGGCGCCAAGCCTGGTCAGCGGATCAAGTAAGGCACTGCGGTAAACCGATCCCACAGTCGCGCCTGGCGCGACTGTGGGATTTTCATGTCTGGCCCATACTATTACTGAACTCGGGCATTACTTGTAGGAGCTGCCGCAGGCTGCGATCTTTTGAATTTGCTTTGAAAAAGATCAAAGATCGCAGCCTGCAGCAGCTCCTACAGGGTTATCGAGCAACGGATACGGACGATCATGACCGAAACCCTGCTTACGCTTATCAGCACTGCCCTGCTCAACAACTTCGTGTTGCACTGGCCGCTGGGTGTCGAGCCGCTGTTGGCCAGCGAACGTCGCCAGGTCCATGCCTTGGGCATCGCCACGACCTGCCTGATGCTGATTACCGGGGTGCTCGGCTATGCGCTCTATCACTGGTTGCTGGTGCCGCTGGAGATGACGGCGCTGCGCCTGTTTGTGTTTCTGCCATTGAGCGTGCTGCTGATCGGCCCGTTGTTGCAGCTGCTGGCACGGGTGTTTTCGACATTGTCCTTCGAAGGCCTCTGGCCTTTGCTGCTGTGTAATGCCGGGGTGCTCGGCGTGGCATTGCTCAACGCCCGGGAGGACATGGGATTTTTTCACGCCACAGCCTTGAGCCTCGGTGCCGGGCTGGGCTTCTGGCTGGTACTGAGCCTGTTCAACGACCTGCGCCAGCGCACACTTGATAACGATGTGCCCCTGCCCTTTCGCGGCCTGCCGATCGACCTGGTCGGTGCCGGCCTGATTGCAGTGGCCTTTCTCGGATTCAGCGGACTGATCAAAACATGAGTCTGATTCAACGCATCGACGCCCTCTTGCCGCAGACCCAATGCGGCAAGTGTGGCCATCCCGGATGCAAGCCGTACGCCACCGGCATTGCCAACGGCGAGCCGATCAACAAGTGCCCGCCCGGCGGCAGTGAAACCATCCACGCCCTGGCCGAACTGTTGCACGTACCGGTGCTGGAGCTGGACGTCAGTCGCGGCTCGGCCCCGGCGCAGATTGCCTATATCCGTGAGGCCGAATGCATTGGTTGCACGAAATGCATTCAGGCCTGCCCAGTGGACGCCATCGTCGGCGCGGCCAAGTTGATGCACACGGTCATCATCGACGAATGCACCGGGTGCGACCTTTGCGTGGCGCCTTGCCCGGTGGACTGCATCGAAATGCATCCGCTGCCATTGAACAGCGTGCTGCCGATTGTCGGTGGCCTGGCTTTCAGCCTGGAGGAGCAACGGGCGCGCGCCGCCAAGCGCGATCATGCGCGGCGCCGTTTCGAGCAGCGCAACGCCCGCTTGCAGCGTGAAGAACAACAAAAAACTGCCGAGCGCGAGGCCCGTGCGCAACGGGTCGTCCAGCCCAGCGAAACGATCCTCGACCCGGTACAGGCAGCCCTGGAACGCGTCCGCGCGCAAAAGGCGGCGAATGCCGATGCGGCCCTGAAAAAAGCCAAGATCGACCTGGCGATGAGCCGGGCGCAGTTGAACAAGTCGCTCAAGGCCTTCGGTCATCCGCCGACCTTCGAACAGCAATCGCAGTTGATTGTCCTGCAACAGCAGTTCGAAGCCGCCGAGCAGGCTTTGGCCCAACTGGAACGTAGTGCGCCACCTACCCCGTCCCCCGTCGCGGCTCCGGCGCAGGACGCCGAGCTGAAACGCGCAAAAATTCAGCTGGCCATGCGCCGCGCCGAACTGAAGAAAGCCCAGGCCAGCGCAGCACCCGCCGAACAAATCGAAGCCCTTGAGCGGGCCCTGAGCGAAGCCGAACGCCAGGTGGATGCCCATGCCGCCCCTTGAACCGGTCGACGAGCGCCTGCAACAGGCGATGAAACTGGTTCTGCTGGCGACGTTGCCAGGGATGCTGGCGTTATTCTGGTTCTACGGCTGGGGGGTGTTGCTCAACCTGATACTGGCAGGCGTCAGTGCGCTGGCCGCGGAAGCGGCGGTACTGCGCTTGCGCCGGCGTGCGCTCAAGCCGACCTTGAGCGACGGCAGCGCCCTGGTCAGTGCCACGCTACTGGCCCTGGCCTTGCCGCCCTACTGTCCCTGGTGGCTGACGGTCAGTGCTGCCGCGCTGGCCATGGTGTTCGGCAAGCACCTGTATGGCGGGGTCGGCAGCAATCCGTTCAATCCGGCGATGCTCGGTTTCGCCCTGGTGATGGTGACGTTTCCGCAACAGATGACCCAATGGCCTGCCTCCCAGGGCATGGACCTGTGGGGTGGTGTGCAGCAAGTATTCGGTGTCGGCCAAAGCCCGGACGCCTGGGTCCGGGCCACGGCACTGGACAGCCTGCGGATCAACAAGAGCCTGACCATGGACGAACTCTTCTCGGCCAATCCGGCCTTTGGGCGTTTCGGCGGTCGCGGTGTGGAATGGGTGAACCTGGCTTTTCTCGCCGGCGGCGCGTTTTTGCTGCAACGCCGCGTATTCAGCTGGCACGCGCCTGTCGGCATGCTCGCCAGCCTGTTCGTCATCAGCCTGTTGTGCTGGAACGGTTCGGGCTCAGACTCCCATGGTTCGCCGCTGTTTCATCTGCTCACCGGCGCCAGCATGCTGGGCGCATTCTTCATCGTCACTGAACCGGTATCCGGCGCCAAAAGCCCCGGGGCGCGACTGCTGTTTGGTGCAGGAGTCGGGTTGCTGACCTATCTGATTCGCACCTGGGGCGGTTACCCGGACGGCGTGGCCTTTGCCGTGCTGCTGATGAACCTCTGTGTACCGGCGCTGGAGCGGCTGGTCGCGGCCAGGCAGGAGCGGATCGCACCATGAGCCGAGCGTCGAGCGCCGCCATCCTCGCGTTACTGACTGCCCTCGGAGCGGGCCTGACCTATCTCGCGCAACACAGCAGCGCGCCACGGATTGCGGCTGAGCAGCGCCTGATCGACAGTCGTTACCTGCTCGACCTGCTACCGCCCGACAGCTACGACAACCAGCCGCTGGACCAACCGCTCACGCTCGACAACACCGCGCTGGGCAACAGCACGCTGCTGGCAGGCTACCGCGCGACCAAGGCCGGCCGAGCCTATGCCGTGCTTTTACGCAGCCAGACCCTGGGCTACGCGAGCACCATCGATTTGCTGATCGCCATCGATCTCGACGGCAGACTGCTGGGGGTCAAAACCCTCAAGCAAACGGAAACCCCGGGGCTCGGCGCACGAATCGCCGACTGGCCCAATACCTGGCTTGCAGCCTTTTCCGGCAGGTCGCGAACCGATCCGGGCGACAATGGTTGGGCCTTGAAAAAGGACCAGGGGCAGTTCGACCAGATTGCGGGAGCGACCATCACCTCAAGAGCGGTGATCAATGCCACCCATGACGCCTTGCGTTATTTCGATGAGCACCGGCCCTCACTGCTTGGGAGCCCCTCCGATGAGTAATCCATTGCGGTTGCAGAACACCTTGATGCTCGTGCCGCTGATTGGCGCCACCAACTCGCTGGTGAATGCCCTGGGCCTGTGGTGGCTGTTCATTGTCGTGATCAGTGGGTTCGGCCTGTGCATGAACGCCTTGCGATCGCGCCTGCTCCCGGCGACCCACTTGTCGGCCAGCGTGCTGCTTGCCGCAACGCTGACCAGTTGCGCAGAACTCGGCGCGCAGGTCTGGTCGCTGCAATGGCACCAGCATGCCGGGATCTATACCGGCTTGATCGCCTTGCAATGTGTCGTACTGGAGCGCTCCGATTTCTTCCAGAGCCCCTGGCGAGAGCGCTGGCGTCTGTGCGGCCTGTTCGGCGCATCGATGGTGGCTATGGGCCTGCTGCGTGAACTCATCGGTTACGGGACACTGGGCAACCACCTACCCTGGCTGGCTGCTGTAACACACGCGGATTGGCCGGGCTGGGTACTGACCGCTGACGGTGGCCTGCGCCTGGCCACGCTGGCCCCCGGAGGTTTCATACTGCTGGGATTGCTGATCGCCGCCTGGCAAGCCTGGCACCGCCCGACACGCTCAAACTGACTGCCTTCGAGGAAACGCTTCGCCCATGAATGCCGCAAAACGTCTGGAAATTTTCCGCAGGCTGCATGAAGACAATCCAGAACCGAAGACCGAACTGGCCTATTCCTCAGCCTTTGAATTGCTGATTGCGGTGATTCTTTCCGCGCAATCGACCGATGTCGGCGTGAACAAGGCCACGGCAAAACTGTTTCCGGTTGCCAATACTCCGGCGACGATTCATGCCTTGGGGGTCGAAGGATTGTCGGAATACATCAAGACCATCGGCCTGTACAACAGCAAGGCAAAAAACGTGATCGAGACCTGCCGCCTGCTGGTTGAGCGTCATGCAGGCGAAGTGCCGCAAACCCGTGAGGAACTCGAGGCGTTGCCTGGCGTTGGCCGCAAGACCGCCAACGTGGTGCTCAATACTGCATTCCGCCAGTTGACGATGGCCGTGGACACTCACATTTTTCGGGTCAGCAACCGCACCGGCATTGCGCCCGGCAAGAATGTGGTTGAGGTCGAGCATAAATTGATGAAATTTGTGCCAAAGCAGTACCTGCTCGACTCCCATCACTGGCTGATCCTTCACGGACGTTATGTTTGCCTGGCCCGCAAACCTCGCTGCGGCAGTTGCCGGATCGAAGACTTGTGCGAATACAAGCACAAGACCTCGGACGATTGAGCCGCTATTGGGTTTATCAATATATCGATTGAAAAAATCTTTTTTACCCGTCGCAGGATTGTCGATATAAGGAGCCCCAAAGGCCTTCTTCGCCTGGAGTAACTAAATGAGCACTGGCAAAGAGCAATTGGATGTAGATGACGACTTCACCCCCGTAGAGGCTGATGATGCCGAGCCGGTGGTTGAAGTAGCGAAAACCAACCTGAGCAAGCGCCGGACCATCGACAATCTGCTGGAGGAGCGCCGACTGCAAAAGCAATTGGCCGATTACGATTTTGACTTGTAAAACCTAAAAGCCTCCCGAAACGGAGGCTTTTTACCAAGTGCCGAACCGCGATCAACGCTCGCCTGGTGTACTCCGTCAGAGGCAGGCTCATCATGCCAGACCATTACGCTGGGCCAGTTCAATCAGATCGACCAGGGAGCGCGCATTGAGCTTTAACAGTAGTCGGGTCTTGTAGGTACTGACGGTCTTGTTGCTGAGAAACATCCCATCAGCAATCTCTTTGTTAGTCTTGCCCCGGGCCAACTGCTGTAGCACCATCATTTCCCGCCCAGAAAGACGATCCACCATATCGGCTTCACTGGCGTTGCCAAGACTGGCACGCACAGTGTGCAAGGCCTGATTTGGAAAGTAACTGTAGCCTGACAATACCGCCTTTATTGCACTGAGCAACTCCGTGAGATCCTGTTGTTTACAAACATATCCGGCGGCTCCCGACTGCATGCAGCGCATGGAAAAATGACCAGGTGACTGGGACGTCAATATCAGCACTTTCATCGGCATCGCAGCCGAGGTCAGTCGTGCAATGACTTCCAGTCCATCGAGTTTAGGTATTCCTATATCCAGGATGACAATGTCCGGCATGTATTCACGGGCTAGTTGTAATGCATCCACACCATTATCTGTTTCTGCAATGACTTCGTAGCCATGACGCTCCATCAGCATTCGTACCGCAAGACGAATGACGGGGTGATCATCCACAATCAGCACTTTATTCATGGGCAAGTCCAATTTCGCTGTTCGAATTTTTAGAGCCCGCACAATAGCCTAGTCGTTTCCCCCCTGGCATGTCGCCTCCCCCAACCACTTGCACCGAGAGACATTCCCTACAAAATTCACAGATTTTTCCTACAAAAAATCGAGCAAATCGTTAGGCGGAAAACTTTTTTTGAAGTCTTGACTTTCCAATTGCGATTACTTTTTTGTATCGACCTGCAACGAAAAAATGAGCGGAGTTTTATTTTCAGACAGCGATCAGACATGTGCCGCCCTACCCAACCGCGCAAAGGTAATTGGGATAATCCAATATCCACACTGACTCCAGAAATATCACACACAACTTATCCACTCGTTCTTACAGCAAAAATCACCCCATCATCGATTATAAGAAAACCGTAAACAGGAAAACGTCTACCCGACATCAAATAAATTAAAAAACAGAAACCATGGATGCCCAACATGCGTTAGATGGATTAAATTCAAACCAATCAAGCAATAGCTATCGAGGAATTTAAAATGGACAGGATTAAAAAAAGAATAAACAACCCCATGACAGTGATTGCGATATTCGCAACACTGTCTGAAACATCAGCTGCGATTTCACTGCCCTTTCTTGATGATGATGATAGAGACATCTACGTCTGGTTCCTGATCAGCTTTCCTTTTTATCTGCTGTTGCTATTCTTTGTCACTCTCAACTTCAACTATCGATCGCTTTACGCCCCCTCCGACTTTGAGAAGGGAAAACACTTCATAAAAGTCATGGACGGTCTCGAGCAATCCGAGAACAAGAAGACTCGAAAGTCCCCGACCAGGGCATCGGGTACTGGCGACCAATCCACTCGCCGCCCATCGAAAGCACAAGACCCACCTTCAGCAACAGTTTCTGCCAACGCCCTTTCGGCGCATCACCACGTACGTCTACCCGAACGGTTGAAGGACCTGTATGTGATTGATGCACGCAGGATGACAGGCCAGGCCGAGTTCAGCCATTTGTTGGAGAGCATCCAGATCGAACCGGGAAAGGCTGCACGTGCAGTGGTGTTCCTCACCTGTACCGAGTCGGATTCAAAACTGAGGGAAAGCGCAGCCGCTCCTTCAAAACACGTGAAGAAACATTGCCGCACAACATTCTGTGCTGCCTACAACTTAAATTCACAGGGTTTGACGATCATTGACCAACATTTGCCCATCGACGCACGGCAACCCGAAGCGTTTGACGATCGATCAGAAGGGAATGATGAGAGGAGTCATAGCAAGGCGGGAAAGAACACTGATACGGGCAGGTAGCAACTCCCCCCTTTTAAATGTGCGGCCCTGTCGACGACCGGGCCACACATTCCATTGCGTCAAAGGTCTCAGAAAAGCTTGCGACCTTTGTTCGCCGCGATGCGCATGCGCAAGGCGTTGAGCTTGATGAAGCCCGCTGCGTCGGCCTGGTTGTAGGCGCCGCCATCTTCTTCGAAAGTCGCAATGTTGGCGTCGAACAACGACTCGTCTGACTTGCGACCGGTGACGATCACGTTGCCCTTGTACAGCTTCAGGCGCACAACGCCATTCACGTGAGCCTGGGACGCATCGATCATCTGTTGCAGCATCAGACGCTCAGGGCTCCACCAGTAACCGGTGTAGATCAGGCTGGCGTACTTGGGCATCAACTCGTCTTTAAGGTGAGCCACTTCGCGGTCCAGGGTGATCGATTCGATCGCACGGTGGGCGCGCAGCATGATGGTACCGCCAGGAGTTTCGTAGCAGCCACGGGACTTCATGCCCACGTAACGGTTCTCGACGATGTCCAGACGGCCGATACCGTGTTCGCCACCGATACGGTTCAGAGTCGCCAGCACGGTGGCCGGGGTCATTTCGACGCCGTCCAGCGCGACGATGTCGCCATTGCGGTAGGTCAGTTCCAGGTACTGCGGCTTGTCGGGTGCCTTCTCCGGGGAGACGGTCCAGCGCCACATGTCTTCTTCGTGCTCGGTCCAGGTGTCTTCCAGCACGCCACCTTCATAGGAGATGTGCAGCAGGTTGGCATCCATCGAGTACGGGGATTTCTTCTTTCCGTGACGCTCGATCGGGATCGCGTGCTTTTCAGCGTAATCCATCAGCTTTTCACGGGACAGCAGGTCCCATTCGCGCCACGGAGCGATCACTTTCACACCTGGCTTCAAGGCGTAGGCGCCCAGTTCGAAACGAACCTGGTCGTTACCCTTGCCGGTGGCGCCGTGGGAAATGGCGTCAGCACCGGTTTCGTTGGCGATTTCGATCAGGCGTTTGGCGATCAACGGGCGAGCGATGGAAGTACCCAGCAGGTACTCGCCTTCGTAAACGGTGTTGGCGCGGAACATCGGGAAAACGAAATCGCGCACGAACTCTTCGCGCAAGTCGTCGATGTAGATCTCTTTCACGCCCATGGCTTGAGCCTTGGCACGTGCAGGTTCGACCTCTTCGCCCTGACCCAGGTCAGCGGTGAAGGTCACCACTTCACAGTTATAAGTATCCTGCAGCCACTTGAGGATCACCGAAGTGTCCAGGCCGCCGGAATACGCCAGAACGACCTTGTTTACGTCCGCCATGCCATCACTCCACGGGGTTCTACGGAAAGCCGTCAAGTCTACCGCCCGCGCAAGATAATTTACAGTGGCGCGACAGCTTATGACGACGAAGCGACAGATTATGTCGAGAGCGCGACGATGACCAAGGGGTCAGGAAGTCGCCGAAGCGGCAGGCTTCGTCGCTTGCGGGGCTACCTGCTCCGCGGGGGCTCCGCGCTCCAGGCGTATCGCTACCCGGCGGTTTTTCGCGCGGTTGGCGTTGCTGATGTTGGGGGCCAGGGGATAACGCTCGCCATGGAAACGCAGGGTGATTTGCGATTCCTGGACGCCATTGGCCTTGAAGAAGTCCATCACCGCCAGCGCCCGACGCCGTGACAGGTCACGGTTAGTCAGGCGGTTGCCGCTGTTATCGGAGTGGCCGTCAAGCTCGATGCGATTGACCGTCGGATCGGCTTTCATGTACTCCAGCATGACTTGCAGCCTGGCCTTGGCGGCCGCATCCAGATCGATACCGCCACCGGGAAAGCCAATCTGGGATTGCTTGACCTGATCGAAGTTCTGCGGCAGCAACTTGGCCACGCAGCCCTGATACTCGGCAAATGCCTTGGTGAACCGGACCGGCAACAAGCGCACCTCCGACACCCGGCCATCGCCCGAGGAATTTCGAACCACAGGACTGCGTCCGTCGATCAGGCCGCTGATCAAGCGTGCGGCCTGGGCCTGGGAGCTGTTGAAGAGGATGTTGCCGCTGCCGATTCTTACCGTGCCCAGGTTGATATCACCGCGTCCCGGCTGCCAGGGTGCAGCGGCCGCCAGCAAGGTGGCAGAACCACCGCCCATCATTGCGTTGTAGGCATTCAAACGAAACGTCGCCTGTTCCCCGGCGCGCCGCACGAATTCACCCGAGCCGAAATCGGTGATCGGCTGAGTCAGCCGGCATTCGAATTTGTCGCCTTCGACCGTCCACTCGATGCTCTCCAGGCGAGTCTGGAAAGTGAGTGCCATCGCGGGAAGGCTGGCAAACACGCTGAGCAAGGCTAAATAACGCTGGCGCACGGGAGGCTCCACTGGCTTCTACGACAAAAAGACCGACACACAGATGTTCACGGCATACCTGTTGGATATCGGAAGCTTCCCGTAAAACTTGATAGCGAGTGCCTGCAAGAGTCTTTTCCGGTAGCATTCCCTTCAGTTTGACCCGCCTGGAATCCCCTCATGTCCGACCGCCTGACCCTGCTGCGTCCCGACGACTGGCATATTCATCTTCGCGATGGTGCCGTGTTGACCAATACCGTCGCGGATGTCGCGCGCACCTTTGGCCGCGCCATCATCATGCCCAACCTGGTACCACCAGTGCGCAATGCGGCTGAAGCCGACGGCTATCGCCAGCGGATTCTCGCTGCTCGCCCGGCCGGCAGCCCGTTTGAACCGCTGATGGTGCTATACCTCACCGACCGCACCCAGCCTGAAGAAATTCGCGAGGCCAAGGCCAGCGGTTTCGTTCACGCCGCCAAGCTGTATCCGGCCGGCGCGACCACCAACTCGGACTCGGGCGTCACCAGCATCGACAAGATCTTCCCGGCCCTGGAGGCCATGGCCGAAGTCGGGATGCCTTTGTTGATCCACGGTGAAGTCACCCGCGGCGATGTCGACGTGTTCGACCGCGAAAAAATCTTTATCGATGAGCACATGCGCCGTGTGGTCGAGCGTTTCCCGACCCTCAAGGTGGTGTTCGAACACATCACCACCGCTGACGCCGTGCAGTTCGTCAACTCGGCTTCGGCCAACGTTGGCGCGACCATCACCGCGCATCACTTGCTGTACAACCGCAACCACATGCTGGTGGGCGGGATTCGGCCGCACTTCTACTGCCTGCCGATCCTCAAGCGAAATACCCACCAGGAAGCCCTGCTCGACGCCGCCACCAGCGGCAGCGAAAAGTTCTTCCTCGGCACCGACTCGGCGCCCCACGCCCAGCACGCCAAGGAAGCCGCCTGTGGCTGCGCCGGTTGCTACACCGCTTATGCCGCGATCGAGATGTACGCCGAAGCCTTCGAACAGCGCAACGCGCTGGACAAGCTCGAAGCCTTCGCCAGCCTCAACGGCCCGCGTTTCTATGGCCTGCCGGCAAACACCGATCGCATCACCCTGGTCCGCGAAGAATGGACCGCCCCGACCAGCTTGCCGTTTGGCGAGCTGACCGTTATCCCGCTGCGCGCCGGTGAAAAACTGCGCTGGCGCCTGCTGGAGGAACACGCGTGAGTGAAGACCATTTCGACGACGAACAGGAAGGTCAAGGCGGTGGCGGCGGTTCCCGTCACCCAATGGCCGCCAGGTTCCGTGGCTACCTGCCGGTTGTCGTCGACGTAGAAACCGGTGGTTTCAACTCGGCCACCGACGCCTTGCTGGAAATCGCCGCGACCACCATCGCCATGGATGAAAAGGGTTTTGTGTACCCGGATCACACCTACTTCTTCCGGGTCGAGCCGTTTGAAGGTGCGAACATCGAAGCGGCCGCCCTGGAGTTCACCGGGATCAAGCTCGATCACCCGCTGCGCATGGCCGTGAGCGAAGAGTCGGCGCTGAACGATATCTTCCGCGGCGTGCGCAAGGCGCTGAAGGCCAACGGTTGCAAACGCGCGATCCTGGTTGGGCACAACAGCAGTTTCGACCTGGGCTTCCTCAATGCCGCGGTCGCACGCCTGGACATGAAACGCAATCCGTTCCATCCATTCTCCAGTTTCGATACCGCGACGCTCGCCGGCCTGGCCTATGGTCAAACCGTGCTGGCCAAGGCCTGCCAGGTTGCCGATATCGACTTCGACGGGCGCGAGGCGCACTCGGCCCGCTACGACACCGAGAAGACTGCCGAGCTGTTCTGCGGCATCGTCAATCGCTGGAAACAAATGGGCGGCTGGGAAGACTTCGGCGATTGATTCGTTTGTAGGAGCTGGCTTGTCGGGTCGCAGCGATGGCGGCATAACGGCTACCATCGCATCGCCAGCAAGCCGGCTCCTACAGGGTTCCAGACATTTTTCGCGCATAAAAAAACCGGCCCTGAGGCCGGTTTTTTTGTACCTGGTGCCTTACAACGCAGCAGCGTGCTCGGTCAGGTAAGCCGCAACGCCTTCTGGCGAAGCGTTCATGCCTTTGTCGCCTTTTTTCCAGTTGGCAGGGCAAACTTCGCCGTGCTCTTCGTGGAATTGCAGGGCGTCGACCAGACGCAGCAGCTCTTCCATGTTACGGCCCAGCGGCAGGTCGTTGATGATCTGCGAACGGACAACGCCTTTGTCGTCGATCAGGAACGCGCCACGGAAAGCAACGCCGTCAGCGGACTGAACGTCGTAGGCCTTCATGATTTCCTGCTTGATGTCGGCAGCCATGGTGTAACGCACTGCGCCGATACCACCATCGTTTACCGGGGTGTTGCGCCATGCGTTGTGGGTGAAGTGCGAGTCGATCGACACAGCGACCACTTCAACGTTGCGTGCCTTGAATTCGGACATGCGGTTGTCCAGAGCGATCAGCTCCGACGGGCAAACGAAGGTGAAGTCCAGTGGGTAGAAGAACACCAGGCCGTATTTGCCTTTGATGGCCGACGACAGGGTGAAGCTGTCCACGATTTCGCCATTGCCGAGTACGGCCGGTACGGTGAAGTCAGGGGCTTGTTTGCCTACGAGTACGCTCATTGGATATCTCCTGGTGTAGAAGCGTTAAGAACAAGGTTTGCGTCAGCCTGCCACCCTCAGGCGACAGCCCTGTGACACGAACCCGTTTCGAAAAGACCGGCCATCATACACTGCGTTTTTGACCTGTCCGTAACGGTTTCTCCCCTGGGCGTAAAAAAGGACGAAGGGTATTTCGGTTGACGGCGCGTCGCTGGTCAACCGTTCGTCAGGCCTGTCAAAAACCCTTCTCAAAGCACTTTGACAATCATTCTCGTTAACATTAAGATCCATCGCATTCGAGACATAAACAGCGACGGTTTTCACTTATGTATGTTTGCCTCTGCACTGGCGTCACCGACGGCCAAATCCGCGATGCGATCTATGAAGGATGCTGCAGCTACAAGGAAGTGCGCCAGGCCACCGGCGTTGCCAGTCAATGCGGCAAATGTGCCTGCCTGGCCAAGGAAGTGGTCCGCGAGACCCTGACCAAATTGCAAACGGCCCAGGCGGCGATCCCTTTTCCTGTTGAATTTACCGCCGCATAAATAACCGATTTCAAAGAACCGGACTCATGTCCGGTTTTTTTATGCCTGAAAATCAATTGCTTAGGCTCTAGACGCGGAACACAAACATTCTTATTCCGATTAATTTTCATTTATTATTCAATAACTTAGGTTTGACACTCTTAGTTGTGCGGCTCAAACTCTGCCTTATAGACAGCTAATACAGGGCAGGACCCCATCATGAAAGGCGACGTTACAGTCATCCAGCATCTCAACAAGATCCTTGCCAATGAGCTGGTCGCGATCAATCAATACTTCCTGCATGCACGCATGTACGAAGATTGGGGCCTGAACAAGCTCGGCAAGCACGAGTACCACGAATCCATCGACGAGATGAAGCACGCGGACAAGCTGATCAAGCGCATCCTGTTCCTTGAAGGCCTGCCGAACGTCCAGGACCTGGGCAAGCTGCAGATCGGCGAGCACACCGAGGAAATGATCCAGTGTGACCTGCGTATCGAGAAGACCGGCCATGCCGACCTGAAAGCGGCGATCGCGCATTGCGAAACAGTCGGCGACTTCGGTAGCCGTGACCTGCTTGAAGATATCCTCGAGTCCGAAGAAGAACATATCGACTGGCTGGAAACCCAACTGGGTCTTATCGACAAGATCGGTATCGAGAACTACCTGCAATCGCAGATGGGCGACGACGAGTAAGTTCTACTGCGCCAGTCTTGATGCAAAACAAAGCCCCGCGCTCTTTTAAAGAGACGGGGCTTTTTTGTTTCAGTTTGCAAGGGTCTGCACAGCCCTGGGGATTTTTCCTAAAGCCTGCCCCCGACAAGTCGATAACCTGACATCGAAAGCTGTGGCTGATCCACTGATCGCCTCACCACCTTTTTCCACAGAAGGTTTTTATGTCCTCCACCAAAGCCCGCGCAGATTCACTTTCGCTTCTGCTGTTTACCTTGCGCAGTGGCAAGCTGATGGCGATCAACCTGCTCAAAGTCAGTGAAATCATCCCTTGCCCGCCACTGACCAAACTCCCCGAAGCGCATCCCCACGTCAAAGGCATCGCCACCCTGCGCGGCACCTCGTTGTCGGTGATCGATCTCAGCCGTGCCATCGGTGAGCGCCCGCTGGCAGATCCTGACGGTGGGTGCCTGATCGTCACGGACGTCAGCCGCTCCAAACAAGGTTTGCATGTACAGGCGGTGAGCAAGATCGTGCACTGCCTGACCACCGACATCCGTCCGCCGCCCTTCGGCTCTGGCGGTTCGCGCTCGTACATCACCGGCGTCACCTCGGTGGACGGCACTCTGGTGCAGGTGCTGGACATCGAAAAGGTCATCCATGGCATCGCCCCGGTGCCCATCGACATGGCGCCGACCGAGCTCAGCATGGAAGATGCCGAGACCCTGGGCAGCGCGCGCATCCTGGTGGTCGATGACAGTCAGGTCGCGCTGCAGCAATCGGTGCACACCTTGCGCAACCTGGGCCTGCAATGCCACACGGCGCGCAGTGCCAAGGAAGCCATCGACTGCCTGCTGGACCTGCAAGGCACCGCCGAGCAGATCAACCTGATCGTCTCCGATATCGAAATGTCCGAAATGGACGGCTACGCCTTCACCCGCACCCTGCGTGAAACCCCGGATTTCGCGCACCTCTACGTGCTGCTGCATACGTCCCTGGACAGTGCGATGAACAGCGAAAAGGCGCGGCTTGCGGGCGCGAATGCGGTGCTGACCAAGTTCTCTTCGCCGGAGCTGACCAAGTGCCTGATCGACGCGGCCAAGGCTGTGGCCGAACAAGGTCATTGAGTCTTGGACGAGCAATTCTGCTTTCTCATGCGCCGCTGTCTCGCTGAAGCCGTGCCCGCCATCACCTGGCCCCCGGGAATCGTCCTGACCGGGTATCGTCCCGAACAGGCAGAAGAAGTTCATCGCTTGATGGAACTGGGTCACGCGCAAGGCGGCGGCCGCGTCCCGGGCCTGGACGTATGGCAACAGCGATTTGAAACCGATCCTGAATATGATCCGACACTGTGTTTCATCGCTCTGGATGCCCAGGGTATCGTGGGCGTCTGTCAGTGCTGGACCAGCGCCTACATCAAGAGTCTGGTGGTGCATCCACGGGCTCAAGGCCGCGGCTTGGGGCGAGCCTTGCTGCTCAATGCCTTCACCGAATTTCAACGGCGGCGCGAAGGCTACGTCGACCTGAAAGTGCTGGAAGGCAACCTTCGCGCACAGCGGTTGTATGAAAGCGCCGGGATGTATGTGGTGCGCCGGGAACCGGTTCCGGTCTGACCCGTCCCTCGCCGAGCCGCGCGTTCGCCCCCCAAGCCTTCAGGCATACTCACACCTTGGCCAACCCCGCCCAAGGATCCCTGAACCATGAAAGCTGTCACCCTGACCTTCGCCTGCCTCACTGCCCTCGCCACCCAGGCCCACGCCTCCAGCCCCGAGGCCTGGGCCGCTTTCGACAAGGCCGTGCTCGCCAGTTGCACCAAGGCCAGCGGTCTGGCGAACGCCAAACCCGTCGGCAACGCCGCACAATTCGATGATCGGGTCGGCTACACCGCCCTGCTGCTGCAAGGCCAGTACCCGCAAAAGCACATGAAAGGCCAGCAAGGTACCGAACTGTGCCTCTACAACAAGAAAAGCAAAACGGCTTACGTGACCGAGTGGGACTCCGTACGTGCAAACTGACACCGCTGTCAGTTAACAGTCACTTTCCTGACCGGGTCACGGGGCTATAACGTAGAAAGACAAAGCTGCGAACACTTCCATTTCCCGACCCGGCGCCCCTCTCGCATGCGAACCCAGAAAAAATCCGTTCTTCTAGCAGCCTTTCTGATCGTGCTGGTGGCGCTGGGCGCGTGGTACCTGATGAAACCGTCCACGGTTAAAGTCGCCGCACCGACCGCCATTCCGGTGCGCGTGATCAACGTGGTGGAAAAAGACGTGCCCCGCTACGTCACCGGCATCGGCTCGGTGCTGTCGCTGCACAGCGTGGTGGTCCGACCGCAGATCGACGGCATCCTCACCAGGATCCTGGTCAAGGAAGGCCAACTGGTGAGCAAAGGCGACCTGCTGGCCACCATCGACGACCGATCGATCCGCGCCAGCCTGGACCAGGCCAGGGCGCAACTGGGCGAAAGCCAGGCGCAACTGCAAGTGGCCCAGGTCAACCTCAAGCGCTATAAGCTGTTGAGCGTTGACGACGGTGTGTCCAAACAGACCTACGACCAGCAACAAGCGCTGGTCAACCAGCTCAAGGCCACCGCCCAGGGCAACCAGGCGTCGATTGACGCGGCCCAGGTGCAGTTGTCCTACACCCAGATTCGCTCCCCGGTCAGTGGCCGTGTCGGTATTCGCACAGTGGACGAAGGCAACTTCCTGCGCATGACGGACACCCTGGGACTGTTCACCGTGACCCAGATCGACCCGATCGCCGTGGAGTTCTCCCTGCCGCAGCAAATGCTGCCGACCCTGCAAGGCCTGATCAGCGACCCGGAACGGGCCAGGGTCAAGGCCTACATCGGTGCCGACACCGACGGCGAAACCGGCAACCTGCTGGGCGAAGTCCGCCTGACCCTGATCGACAACCAGATCAACGCCAACACCGGCACCATCCGCGCCAAGGCCGAATTCAGCAACGCCGGACAAAAACTCTGGCCCGGCCTGTTGGTGACGGTAAAGATTCAGACAGCGCTGGATAAGGATGCGCTGGTGGTACCTCCCACCGTCGTACAGCGTGGCCTCGATCAGCACTTCGTCTACCGGGTAAACGGCACCAAGGTTGAAACCGTGCCCGTGCAGATGGTTTACCAGGGCAGCGGCCAGAGCATCATCAAGGGGGTGAAGCCGGGTGACGTGCTGGTCAGCGACGGTCAATCGCGGCTCAAGCCCGGCGCCACGGTGCAAGTGCTGACAGAACCGCCGCAGGTCGTGCAATCGGAGGCGGCGCCATGAAAGGCCACGGCTCGATATCCGCTTGGTGCATCGACCACCCGGTGGCCACGATCCTGCTGACATTTGCCCTGGTGCTGCTGGGGGTCATCGCGTTTCCGCGCCTGCCTATCGCGCCGCTGCCGGAGGCGGAATTTCCGACAATCCAGGTGGCCGCCCAGTTGCCTGGTGCCAGCCCGGAAACCATGGCGTCATCGGTGGCCACGCCCCTTGAAGTGCAGTTCAGCGCCATTCCCGGCGTGACGCAAATGACCTCGAGCAGCGCCCTGGGCTCGACCAACCTGACCCTGCAATTCACCCTCGACAAAAGCATCGATACCGCGGCCCAGGAAGTTCAGGCCGCCATCAACACCGCGGCAGGCAAACTGCCCAAGGATATGCCGAACCTGCCGACCTGGCGCAAGGTCAACCCGGCCGACAGCCCGGTGCTGATCCTCAGCGTCAACTCGTCGCTGATGCCTGGCCCTGAACTCAGCGACCTGACGGAAACCCTGTTGTCCCGCCAACTCAGTCAGGTCGACGGTGTCGGCCAGGTGTCCATCACCGGGCAGCAGCGCCCGGCGATCCGGGTCCAGGTGTCCGCCGACAAACTCGCCGCCATCGGCCTGACCCTGGCAGACATTCGCCTGGCGATCCAGCAGACCAGCCTCAACCTGGCCAAAGGCGCGCTGTACGGCGAATCGAGCATCTCGACGCTTTCGACCAATGATCAACTGTTCCACCCCGACGAATACAGCCAGTTGATCGTTTCCTACAAGGACGGAGCACCGGTTCACCTCAAGGATGTGGCGAAAGTCGTCAACGGTTCGGAAGATGCCTACGTCCAGGCGTGGGCGGGCTCGCAACCGGGCGTCAACCTGGTGATCTTCCGCCAGCCGGGCGCCAACATCGTCGAGACCGTGGATCGTATTCAGGCCGCACTGCCGGCGTTGCAGGCGATGTTGCCGGCCTCGGTGCAGGTCAAGGTGCTGATCGACCGCACCCAGACCATCCGCGCTTCGCTGCATGAGGTGGAAATCACCTTGATGATCGCCGTGCTGCTGGTGGTGGCGGTGATGGCGCTGTTCCTGCGCCAACTGTCTGCCACCCTGATCGTGTCGGCAGTGCTCGGTGTGTCGCTGATTGCCAGCTTTGCGCTGATGTACGTCATGGGTTTCAGCCTGAACAACCTGACGCTGGTGGCGATCGTGGTGGCCGTGGGCTTTGTGGTCGACGATGCGATCGTGGTGGTGGAGAACATCCACCGCCATCTGGAGGCCGGTGACGGCATGCGCGAGGCGGCGATCAAGGGCGCCGGCGAGATCGGATTTACCGTGGTGTCGATCAGCTTCTCGCTGGTGGCGGCGTTCATTCCGTTACTGTTCATGGGGGGTGTGGTCGGACGCCTGTTCAAGGAGTTCGCCCTGACCGCCACCTCGACCATCATGATTTCGGTGGTGGTGTCCCTGACGTTGGCGCCCACCTTGGCAGCGCTGTTCATGCGCGCGCCCGTGCACCACGCCCACGACAAACCGGGCTTCGGCGAGCGCCTGCTGGCGTGGTACGAAAAAGGCCTGCGCCGTGCCCTCGCCCACCAGAAATTGATGATTGGCGTGTTCGGTTTGTCGCTGGTGTTGGCGGTCGCCGGATACATCTTTATTCCTAAAGGCTTCTTCCCGATCCAGGACACAGGCTTCGTTCTCGGTACCACCGAAGCAGCTGCGGATATTTCCTACGGCGACATGGTGAAAAAACACCTGGCGATGGCCGAAATCGTCGCCGCTGATCCTGCGGTTCAAGCGTTCTCTCACTCGGTGGGCGTCTCGGGCAGCAACCAGACCATCGCCAACGGCCGTTTCTGGATCGCCCTGAAAAAACGCGGCGACCGCGATGTGTCAGCCAGCGAGTTCATCGACCGGATTCGCCCGCAATTGATGAAAGTACCGGGCATCGTCCTGTACCTGCGCGCCGGGCAAGACATCAACCTCAGCTCCGGCCCGAGCCGGGCCCAGTACCAGTACGTGCTCAAGAGCAACGACGGTGCTGTCCTGAGCACCTGGACCCAGCGCCTGACTGAAAAACTGCGCGGCAACCCGGCCTTCCGCGACATTTCCAACGACCTGCAACTGGGCGGCAGCATCACCCATATCACCATCGACCGCAGTGCCGCGGCACGCTTTGGCCTGACGGCCAGCGATGTGGATGAAGCGCTGTACGACGCCTTCGGCCAGCGCCAGATCAACGAGTTCCAGACCCAGATCAACCAGTACAACGTGATCCTGGAACTGGACACCCGGCAACGGGGCAAGGCCGAGAGCCTCAACTACTTCTACCTGCGCTCGCCCCTGAGTGGAGAAATGGTGCCGCTGTCGGCCCTGGCGAAATTCGACGCGCCAACGGTGGGGCCGCTGTCCATCGCCCATGACGGCATGTTCCCGGCTGCCAACCTGTCGTTCAACCTGGCACCCGGTGTGGCGTTGGGCGATGCGGTGATCATGCTCAATCAGGCCAAGGTAGACATCGGCATGCCTACCGCCATCAGCGGTAATTTCCAGGGCGCGGCCCAGGCGTTCCAGAGTTCGCTGGCCAGCCAGCCATGGTTGATTCTGGCGGCGCTGGTGGCGGTTTACATCATTCTCGGCGTGCTCTACGAGAGCTTCGTGCATCCACTGACCATCATCTCGACACTGCCCTCGGCCGGGCTGGGCGCGGTGATCATGCTGTGGATCTGCGGCCAGGACTTTTCGATCATGGCGCTGATCGGGCTGGTGCTGTTGATCGGCATCGTCAAGAAAAACGGCATCCTGATGATCGACTTCGCCCTCGAAGCGCAGCGCAACGGTGGTTTGTCGCCGGAAGAGGCGATCTTCAAGGCCTGTATCACGCGGTTCCGGCCGATCATCATGACCACCCTCGCCGCCCTGCTCGGCGCCCTGCCGCTGATGCTCGGCTACGGCACCGGCGCGGAACTGCGCCAGCCCCTGGGGATCGCCGTGGTCGGCGGCTTGCTGGTGAGCCAGGCACTGACGCTGTTCACCACCCCGGTCATATACTTGTGGCTGGAGCGTTTATTTCATAGGCAAACTCTCCCACCAGCAGCTTCGCCGGTACCGGCGTTGGCGACCACAGACTGAGGCGGGGTCATGCGCGTCCTGATTATCGAAGACGAAGAAAAAACCGCGGATTATCTGCACCGCGGCCTGACGGAACAGGGATACACCGTGGACCTGGCCCGCGATGGCGTGGAAGGCCTGCACCTCGCGCTGGAAAGCGACTACGCGGTGATCGTCCTCGACGTCATGCTGCCGGGCCTGGACGGCTTCGGCGTGTTGCGCGCCTTGCGTGCGCGCAAGCAAACCCCGGTGATCATGCTCACCGCCCGCGAACGGGTCGAAGACCGCATCAAGGGCCTGCGCGACGGTGCCGACGATTACCTGGGTAAACCGTTTTCCTTCCTCGAACTGGTGGCCCGCCTGCAGGCGCTGACCCGACGCAGCGGTGGCCACGAACCGGTGCAAGTGAGTATCGCCGACCTGTGGATAGATCTGATCAGCCGCAAGGCCACCCGCGCCGGTACGCGCCTGGATCTGACCGCCAAGGAGTTCTCGCTGCTCAGCGTGCTGGCCCGTCGACAGGGTGAAATCCTCTCGAAAACCGCCATCGCCGAAATGGTCTGGGACATCAATTTCGACAGCGACGCCAACGTCGTCGAGGTCGCGATCAAACGCCTGCGGGCCAAGCTCGACGGGCCGTTCGAAGAGAAACTGCTGCACACGATTCGTGGCATGGGTTATGTGCTGGAGAGCCGTGGTGTCCAGTAATTCGATTGCTCTGCGCCTGAGCGGGATGTTCACCCTGGTGGCGCTGCTGGTGTTCCTGTTGATCGGTTGGGCGTTGTACCAACAGGTCGACAAAGGCCTTGGCCTGCTGCCCGAAGCGGAACTCGATGCGCGCTACAGCGTGCTCGAATCCACCGTCGGCCGCTATGGCACGCCCGAGCATTGGGTGAAGATCAATAACAAGCTCAAGCTGCTCGGCGAAGAAGACAAGCGCATCAGTTTCTGGATCGTCAGCGGCGATCCGAACTACGAATACGGCAATCCTACACCGAGCATCCGTGCCTTTGCCGCAGGGCCGCTGGGCATGCGCGACATGCAACTGGCGGATCGCCCCTACCCGTTGAAAGTGCTGGTCAGCCAATTCCCGGCCAAGGACCAGCGCCCTCCCCTGCGCTTCATGATCGGCATCGATACCGAGACGTTTTTCCATACCCAGCACCAGTTGCTGATCGCCCTGGTCAGCCTGGCGGTCATCGGCGTGCTGATGGCCTCGGCGCTAGGTTACTGGGTGGCGCGGATCGGGCTCAAGCCGTTGATCAAACTGTCCCAGGAAGCCCAACGCCTGGCCCCGCCGTTGCGTTCAGGGCGCTTGCGCCTGTCATCGCTGCCTCCGGAACTGAATCAGTTCGTCGACTCGTTCAACTCGACGCTGGAGCGGGTCGAACAGGCCTACTCGCGACTGGAATCGTTCAACGCCGATGTCGCCCATGAACTGCGCTCGCCGCTGACCAACCTGATCGGCCAGACCCAAGTCGCCCTGACGCGCGGGCGCTCGGCAGAGCATTATTTCGAGGTGCTGCAATCGAACCTTGAAGAGCTCGAGCGACTGCGCTCGATCATCAACGACATGCTGTTCCTGGCCAGCGCCGACCAGGGCAGCAAGGCCACCAAACTGACGTCCACCTCGCTGGCGGAGGAAGTGGCCACAACTCTGGAATACCTGGATTTCATTCTCGAGGATGCCCAGGTACGGGTTCAGGTCAGCGGCGATGCCCTGGTGCGAATCGAGATCGCCCACCTGCGCCGGGCCTTGATCAACCTGCTCAACAACGCCGTGCAGCACACCAGCCCCGGACAAATCATCGAGGTACGGATCGAAGCCGGCGAGCACCAGGTCAGCATCGGCGTGGCGAACCCGGGCGTACCCATTTCCAGCGAGCACCTGCCGCGCCTGTTCGAGCGCTTCTACCGGGTCGATGCCTCACGCGCCAACAGCGGCAACAACCACGGGTTGGGGCTGGCCATCGTCAAGGCGATTGCCCTGATGCATGGCGGGGATGTGTTCGTGCGCAGTGACCATGGGATGAATACCTTTGGTATGCATTTGCCGGTCTGACGGCCGCAATGGATTGTGGCATGACAGAGGATTTGCGGGGTGTGTTGGATTTGTGCTGTCACACCGATCTGTAGGAGCCGGCTTGCTGGCGATGGCGTCGGTGGGATCGCCATCGCCAGCAAGCCGGCTCCTACAGTGAATCGGGTACAGCCACGAGCGATCTTTGCTCTTTGCGTAACAGTCCTTTCATGAATCCGCTCTTTTTCCTTTCTCCCAAGCCCCTTATCTTTGCCCGCACCAAACAGCACTTGCCAAGCAAGAAGGTTTAAAAGATGTCCAACAGTATGGGTATTGCCAGCGCTTTCGTTCTGTCTTCTCTGTTCCTGTCTCCGTTCGCCATGGCCGAAGAGTCGCAGGCCTTCGTCGCGCAAAATGCCGCCCGAGCCGCCGCTTACGAAGAGCACCAGATCGAGATGACCGCCAAAGCCCAGGAGGCCACCCAAGCCCCACAAGCGTCGAGCATTCAGGTCAAGCAGGCTGAAAAAGACAGCTGATTTGCGCGCATCGCTCCAGTTTCCCTCGACACTTTCCATCGGCTCTTCCCAATGAAAAGTTGTCTTCAAAGCCGCTGCCATCAGCGGCTTTTTTTCGTTGTGGTTTTACAACCCGCTGCGTCCTCCCCGCTCCAAAAAAAACCGCTGCAACTGCAAGAACACTGATGTTCCCCCGCTGACCCAGGAGCTTTACCCCCCGTGCGTTTCCCACTCAGTTCCCCTGCGCTGTTCGTTGCAGTCGCTGCAACGATGGCCACAAATACTCACGCTGCCGATGCTGCCCAAGGTTTCACCGAAGACGCCAGCCTCACACTCAACGCACGCAACTACTACATGAACCGCAACCGCCTGCAGCAGGCAGACGACAACATTGAATGGGGCCAGGGTTTTCTGGGCATCTTCGAGTCTGGCTTCACCGAAGGCACGGTCGGGTTCGGCATCGATGCCCATGCCATGCTCGGGCTCAAGCTCGACGGTGGCGGCGGCACGGACAATTCGAGCATCCTGCCGGTCGGCGATGGCAACGGCAAAGCACCGCGCTCGTTTTCCACCGCAGGCGGCACCTTGAAAATGCGCGCCTTCGATACCGAATTGAAGGCCGGCGACCTGTTCCTCACCAACCCGGTGATTGCCGGCGGTGAAACCCGCATGCTGCCCCAGACCTTTCGCGGCGTCAGCCTGAGCAACCACAGCCTTGATGGCTGGTTGATCGAAGGGGGTCAGGCGAGCTTCACCAAACCCTATAACCAAAGCGGCCACATCCGCATCGGCACTTCCTATGGCAGCCTGCCGGAGGGTGACGAGAGCCAGCATCTCAATTGGGCCGGCGTGGCCTGGAGCGGTTTGCCAGGCCTGACCAGCAGCCTGTATGCCGCCGAGCTCAAGGACATCTGGAACCAGTACTACTACGACCTCGATTACACCTATGCGCTCAACGAGGTTGTCAGCCTCAACCCGGGCCTGCACTTCTATCACACGCAAGACACCGGCGATGCGCTGCTCGGCCGCATCGACAACAACACCTACAGCCTGCATTTCACTGTGGGCGTCGGCAATCACAGCGTCACTGCCGCTTACCAGCGGGTCAACGGCAATACGCCGTTCGACTACATCAGCCAGGGCGACAGCGTCTTCCTCGACAACTCCCAGCAATACTCGGACTTCAACGGCCCGAACGAACGCTCATGGAAACTCAAGTACGCCTATGACTTTGTCGGACTCGGCCTGCCGGGTCTGACTTCGGCGCTGTCCTGGTCCCGAGGCGAACTGGACCTGACCAAGGTCGATCCCGACAGCCCCGGGTATAGCGCGTGGTACAGCGCCGACGGCAAGAATGCCCGGCACTGGGAGCGCGACGTCGAACTCAAGTATGTGGTCCAGGCCGGCCAGGCCAGGAACCTGGCACTGCGTCTGCAATGGGCAACCAACCGCGGCGGCAACGGCTATGGGGCACTGGACCAGGACACCGACGAGTACCGGGTGATTTTCGACTACCCGCTCAATGTCTTCTAAGCTTCTATAAACAAAAAGGCCGGCAGGTTTTGCTGGCCTTTTTTTTATCCGGGTGTCCGGGACGCTGCCCGATTCTTGTCAAAGAATGTCCCCGACGTCTAGACAGCAGAAGCCAGAACCATGAGCGAGCGCGCGACAACTCACCCAACAACCCGATCCAGGCAATCCGAGCGGCTGGTGATGCTCGGCAGCGTGTTGCTGGTGCTTGCCATCCTCAGCATTGTCGCGTTTCTGCTGGTGCGTGAACGCGCCAATGCCGAACTGTCAGCCAGCCGCTCCGCCTCCAACATCGTGCAATTGATCGAAGCCGACGTCCTGCGCAACGTCGAGCTCTACGACGTGTCCCTACTCGGCTTGATCGCAGCCTCACGACGTGAAGACCTCATGCAGGTCTCCCCGCAGATCCGTCATCTGGCTTTGTTCGATCGCGCCACTGCGGCCCCCTACAAGGGTGACATTCTGTTGCTCGATCGGGAGGGTAACGTGCTCGCCGACTCGGCTTCACGAGAACCCAGGGCAGGCAACTTTGCCGACCGCGAGTACTTTCAGACCCACGTGAACAACAGCGACCCGGGCATGTTCATCAGCCGGCCTTTTCGCTCCCGGATGGCCAACAACGAATGGCGCATCAGCTTCAGTCGCCGGATCAGCGGCGCACAAGGCGAGTTCCTTGGCGTCGCCGAGGCGGCCATGCGCCTGAGCTACTTCGAACAGCTGTTCAACAGCCTGAACATCGGTCCCGACAGCTCGATCAGCCTGATCAACAAGGATGGAATCCTGTTGGCCCAGGTCCCTCGCCTGGGCGAAGACCTGACCGGCACCGACTTCAGTACCCGTCCCAACTTCCAGCGCATCGTCAAGGAAGGCAACGGCAGCTTCAGCAGTGTCTCCAGTCGTTATCAAGACCAGCGGCTCTACACTTTTTCCCAGGTGGGCAATCTGCCGCTGATTGTCATCGTGGCGCTGTCGGGCGCAGAAGTGTTCGATTCGTGGCAACGCACGGCGTTGGTGGTCAGCCTGGCGACCATTGCCCTGTGTGCGTGCCTGCTGTGGCTGACCTGGCTGCTCTGCCGCGAACTGCGCCTGCGCCACCATGCCGAACTGGAACTGGCGCAACTGGCCGCCACCGACGCGCTGACCGGCCTGGCCAACCGCCGGACGCTGGACCAGACGTTGCGCCATGAATGGTTTCGCGCCCAACGTTCCGGCAAGCCATTGTCGTTACTGATGATCGACGCCGATCACTTCAAGGCCTTCAACGACCGCCATGGCCATCAAGCCGGTGACGAGGCCTTGCGCACAGTGGCCCAGGTGTTGCGCAGCCACGTGCGGCGGCCGACCGACCTGGTCGCGCGCTACGGTGGCGAGGAGTTTTCGGTGGTCCTGGCGGAAACCGACATGGCGGGCGCGCAACTGATCGCCGAGCACATTCGAGAGGCCGTCGAACAGCTTCCATTGATCGACGGCGCCGACTCGCCGATGACCGTGAGCATTGGCATCAGCACCTGGAACGCCTGCAGCGACATCAACCTGGAGGTGCTGATGTTTGCCGCGGACAAGGCGCTGTACCAGGCCAAGGAGACGGGACGCAATCGGGTGGTGGCGTTGTAGCGAGCGGCGAGCAAAATCGACAGACATAAAAAAAGGCCGCCCGAAGGCAGCCCTTAAAAAACTAGAGAGGTTTTTTACTTACACGGCCGCAACAGGGCGCATGTAAGAGATCGGTGCGGTGCTGGCATCTTCGAACGTCACGACTTCCCAGGCATCTGTCTGCTCAATCAACTTGCGCAGCAGCTGGTTGTTCAGTGCGTGGCCGGACTTGAAGCCCTTGAACTCGCCAATCAGGCTATTGCCCAGCAGGTAGAGGTCACCAATTGCATCGAGGATCTTGTGCTTCACGAACTCGTCTTCATAGCGAAGGCCGTCTTCGTTCAGTACACCATCAGCGTCGACCACAATGGCGTTTTCAACGCTGCCGCCGAGTGCGAGGTTGTGCTTGCGCAGGTACTCGATGTCACTCATGAAACCAAAGGTACGGGCGCGGCTGACTTCTTTTACGAACGAAGTGCTGGAAAAATCCACGCTTGCACTTTGTGTGCGGTCACGGAAAACCGGGTGATCGAAATCGATCTCGAAGCTCACCTTGAAACCTTCGAAAGGGACGAAAGTGGCGCGCTTGTCGCCGTCTTCCACAGTCACTTCGCGCAGGATGCGGATAAACTTCTTCGCGGCGTCCTGTTCTTCCAGGCCAGCCGACTGAATCAGGAATACGAAAGGTCCAGCGCTACCATCCATGATTGGCACTTCGGACGCGGAGAGCTCGACGTAGGCGTTATCGATGCCCAGGCCAGCCATGGCCGAGAGCAAGTGCTCCACCGTGTCCACTTTGACGTCACCGTTGACCAGCGTGGTCGACATGGTGGTTTCGCCAACGTTTTCCGCGCGTGCAGGGATCTGCACCACAGGATCGAGGTCGGCACGACAAAACACAATGCCGGTGTCGATCGGCGCAGGCTTGAGGGTCAGGTATACCTTCTCCCCGGAGTGCAGACCTACACCTGTGGCACGGATAATATTTTTCAGTGTGCGTTGTTTAATCATGGCTTGGGCCGCTTCAGCGCAAATTGCGAACTGGTATCAACAAAGGCTGGCGATGATAGCAGACCACGCCTTTGCTGAACACCAATCAACTTCATAGCCCTGATACATTTCATCAATCGGCCTGACGACGCAGGAAGGCCGGGATGTCCAGGTAGTCCAGATCATCTTGCGGATTCATCTTCGCGGCAGTCGCAGCACCGGCCTGGGCCTGGTTGCGCATGACGGTCGGACGGTCCAGGTCACGGTAGTTCACCGCTGGAGCTTCCTGACGAACAGGGGCCTGTTGTTGCGGCTGGGAAGCCATCGACGTGTGCACGGTATTGTCGATGATCTTCACCGGCTTCTCGATTTTAGCGCCAAGACCGGTCGCAACGACAGTCACGTGCAGCTCGTCGCGCATGTCCGGATCGATAACGGTACCGACCTTGACCATGGCGTGCTCGGAAGCGAAGGCTTCGATGATGCTACCCACGTCGGAGTACTCACCCAGGGACAGGTCAGGACCGGCGGTGATGTTCACCAGGATGCCGCGTGCACCTTGCAGGTTCACGTCTTCGAGCAACGGGTTGCGAATGGCCGCTTCGGTGGCCTCGCGTGCACGGTTCGGACCGCTGGCGCAGCCAGTGCCCATCATCGCCATGCCCATTTCGCTCATCACGGTACGCACGTCGGCAAAGTCGACGTTGATCATGCCCGGACGCTTGATGATGTCGGAGATACCGCGAACGGCACCGGCCAGAACATCGTCAGCCTTGGCAAAAGCCGACAGCAGGCTGGCGTCCTTACCGAGGATGGTCAGCAGCTTCTCGTTGGGAATGGTGATCAACGAGTCGACGCTTTCCGACAGCAGGCGGATGCCTTCATCGGCGATCTGCATGCGCTTGCGACCTTCGAACGGGAACGGACGGGTCACCACCGCAACGGTGAGGATCCCCATTTCCTTGGCCACTTCGGCAATGATCGGCGCAGCACCGGTACCGGTACCACCGCCCATGCCCGTGGTGATGAACACCATGTTGGTGCCCTGCAGGACTTCGGCAATGCGCTCACGATCTTCGAGAGCGGCCTGACGACCTACTTCAGGGTTGGCGCCAGCGCCCAGACCTTTGGTCACGCCGGTACCCAGTTGCAGGATGGTCCGCGCGCCAATGCTCTTGAGCGCCTGGGCATCAGTGTTGGCGCAGATGAATTCAACGCCTTCAATGTTGCTCTTGACCATGTGATTCACGGCGTTGCCGCCGCCACCGCCAACACCGATAACTTTAATCACCGGGCTTGCGGGGATGTTGTCTACGAGTTCGAACATTTTCCCTCTCCTTTACGTTCTCTAGTTTTTTCGCCTACTGCCTGTATCTACAACGGTGTTGCGGTGTTGCGGTAAATCTTAGAAATTGCCCTGGACCCAGCTCTTGATGCGATCGAGCAAGGCGCCTTTGGGTTCTTCGTTGCTGAAGCTGTCGCGGCTGCCGATACCCGAGAACGAGATGCCGTCGGATTGCTTCTGCAAGCCGTACATCAACAGGCCAACGCCCGTGGAATAAATCGGGTTGCGCACCACGTCATCCAGGCCTTTCACGCCGTGAGGCACGCCCAGGCGCACCGGCATGTGGAAGATTTCCTCGGCCAGCTCGGTGGCGCCTTCCATCTTCGCCGTACCGCCGGTCAGCACGATGCCGGCCGGGATCAGGTCTTCGTAGCCACTGCGACGCAGCTCGGCCTGGATCAGCGTGAACAGCTCGTCGTAACGCGGCTCGACCACTTCGGCCAGGGCCTGGCGGGACAGCTCGCGCGGCGGACGGTCGCCAACACTTGGCACCTTGATGGTTTCACCGGCGCCGGCCAGTTTGGCCAGGGCACAGGCGTAGCGGATCTTGATTTCTTCGGCGTACTGGGTCGGGGTGCGCAACGCCATGGCGATGTCGTTGGTCACCTGGTCGCCCGCGATCGGGATCACCGCGGTGTGACGGATCGCGCCTTCGGTGAAGATCGCGATGTCGGTGGTGCCGCCACCGATGTCCACCAGGCACACGCCCAGTTCTTTCTCGTCGTCGGTCAGCACCGAGTACGCGGACGCCAGTTGCTCGAGGATGATGTCGTCGATTTCCAGGCCGCAGCGACGCACGCATTTTTCAATGTTCTGTGCGGCGTTGACGGCGCACGTGACCACGTGGACCTTGGCTTCCAGGCGCACACCCGACATGCCCAATGGCTCGCGGACGCCTTCCTGGTTATCGATCACGTAATCCTGCGGCAAGGTGTGCAGCACCCGCTGGTCAGCCGGGATCGCCACGGCCTGGGCGGCGTCGAGCACACGCTCGAGGTCGGCCGAGCTGACTTCGCGATCACGAATCGCCACGATGCCGTGGGAGTTCAGGCTGCGGATGTGGTTGCCGGCCACGCCGACAAATGCCGAGTGGATGCGGCAGCCGGCCATCAGCTGCGCTTCTTCGATGGCGCGCTGGATCGACTGCACGGTGGACTCGATGTTCACCACCACGCCCTTCTTCAGGCCACGGGACGGGTGGGTGCCGATCCCGACGATTTCCAGCGTGCCGTCGTCCGCGACCTCGCCGACCAGCGCCACCACCTTGGAGGTGCCGATATCGAGACCGACGATCATTTTGCCGCTTTGCACGTTTGCCATGGTCCTGCCTCTCTTAATTCTTCGCGACAGCGGGTTGGGCTGTCGTAGGCGCTACTGGTTCCCGCCAGCCAACAGCGAGGCCGTTGGCGTAGCGCAGATCGATGCGCGCAATGTTCGTAATCTGTTCTTTGAGCGTCTTGTCATAGATGGCAATGAAACGGCGCATCTTCTCTACCAGGTTGCCGCGTCCCAGCAGCAGTTCGATCCCGGGCCCGGCACTGCCAGGGCCGGTCGTCAGGAACCAGCTGCCTCGTTCGCGCAACTCCAGGCGCGCAATCGAGAAGCCCAATGGCCTGAGCAGCTGGCTCAGTACCTGGTATTGCTGCATCACTTGCTGCTGGGCCCGCTGCGGACCGAACAACTGCGGCAAGTGTTCGTAATTGGCCAGCTCGCGCGGGGTAAACGCCTGCCCCTGGTTGTTCAATAGCGATTCGTCGCCCCAACGGGCCACCGGCAATTGTTCTTCCAGGCGAATCACCACCTGGTCCGGCCACACCCTGCGCACTTCGGCATGGGCAATCCATGGCATGGTTTCAAGCTCGGTGCGCATGCCCGCCAGGTCGATGGTGAAGAAGCTCGACGCCACGAACGGGGCGATTCTCTGCTGCACCGCTTGCTGGCTGATGTAGCTCAGGTCGCCCTGCACCGCGATTTTGGTGATCGGTCGGTCGGCGTACGGCAACAAACGCTGCGCGCCTTCGTAGGTACCGAACCCCAACGCGACCAGCAGCACCGGCCAGAACAAGGCTTTGAGAACACCGAAGTTGGCTTTCGGCAGGCGCGCGGACATCGGCTCTTTGGCCACCATTCGGCTGGCACCCCGCGGCACCGGCTTGCGGCCGGGGGCGGGTGGCTGATGTCTCAACTGTGCGCCTTGCATGGTCTTAACCTCGCGGCTCTTCGGTGCCGGCAGCGGGAATGCTGGCGGCCAGAATGGCCAGAACCAATTGCTGGAAATCCAGGCCGGCAGCACGGGCCGCCATCGGCACCAGGCTGTGATCGGTCATGCCCGGTGCCGTGTTGACTTCCAGGAACCAGAACTGCCCTTCGGCGTCCTGCATCACGTCCGCCCTGCCCCAACCGGCGATACCCAGCGCTTCACAGGCTTTCGCCGTGAGGTCCATGAGTTCCTTTTCCTTGGCGCTGTCCAGGCCGCACGGAATGCGGTACTGGGTATCGTTGGCGATGTACTTGGCGTCGTAGTCGTAGAAACTGTGCGTCGTGCCCAGGGCGATTGGCGGCAACACCTGGTCACGCAGGGTGGCGATGGTGAACTCCGGACCGTGAATCCATTGCTCGACCAACACTTGCGAATCGTAGGTACTGGCCGCTTTCCAGGCGTCGATCAACTCAGACGCGGAACTCACTTTGGCCATCCCGATACTCGAACCTTCATGGGCCGGTTTGACGATCAAAGGGAAGCCCAGTTCCGTCGCCGCCGAAATACAATCGGCTTCGCTGCTCAGCACTGCGTGACGTGGCGTCGGAATGCCCAGGCTGTGCCAGACCTGCTTGGTGCGCAGCTTGTCCATGGCCAGTGCCGAGGCGAGGATGCCGCTGCCGGTGTAGGGAATCCCCAGGCACTCGAGCAGGCCCTGCATGCTGCCGTCTTCACCGCCACGGCCGTGGAGGATGATGAAGGCGCGGTCGATCTTTTCGTTCAGCAGACGCTGCAGCAGGTCATCGCCGACGTCGAGGCCAAACGCGTCCACGCCTGCGCTTTGCAGCGCATCCAGAACGGCATTGCCCGACTTCAACGACACTTCGCGTTCGGCACTCTTGCCGCCGAACAGCACGGCGACGCGGCCGAAGTCTTTCGGCGCGACGGTGCTGACGAGGTTGGCGTAGGCAGCAGTCATTTCAACTTCCCCTTCTCCGGCGCAGCAACGGCACCGGCGAACAACTCACTTTTCAACAGTTTCGGTGCAAGACCGCCGATATCGCCGGCGCCCTGGCACAGCAGGATGTCGCCGGCGCGCAGCAGCGGCTTGACCAGCGGCGCGAGGTCGACTCCGCGTTCGATGTAGATCGGGTCGAGCTGACCGCGCTGGCGGATGCTGTTGCACAGCTTGCGGCTGTCGGCGCCCGGGATCGGTTCTTCACCCGCCGGGTAGACTTCCATCAACAGCAGGACGTTGGCGTCGGCCAGTACATTGACGAAGTCGTCGTACAGGTCGCGGGTACGGCTGTAACGGTGCGGCTGGTAAACCATCACCAGTCGGCGCTCTGGCCAGCCACCGCGGACGGCCTTTATCACAGCCGCGACTTCGGTCGGGTGGTGACCGTAGTCGTCCACCAGCATCACATTGCCGCCGTCCACCGGCAGTTCGCCGTAGACCTGGAAGCGTCGGCCAACCCCCTGGAACCCGGACAGGCCCTGGACGATGGCTTCATCGCTGACGCCTTCGTCGGTGGCGATGCAGATGGTCGCCAGCGAGTTCAGCACGTTGTGGTTGCCCGGCATGTTCACCGAAACATCCAGCGGCTCGCGGTCGGGGCGCAGCACGGTGAAGAAGGTCTGCATGCCTTGCTGGCGCACATTGATAGCGCGCACGTCGCAGTCTTCGCCGAAGCCGTAGGTGACGGTCGGACGCTTGACCAGCGGCAGGATTTCACGCACCACCGGATCGTCCAGGCACACCACCGCCAAACCATAGAACGGCAGGTTGTGGAGGAACTCGACGAAGGTTTTCTTCAGTTTGTTGAAGTCACCGTCGTAGGTCGCCATGTGGTCGGCGTCGATGTTGGTGACCACGGCCACCAGTGGCTGCAGGTGCAGGAAGCTGGCGTCGCTTTCGTCGGCTTCGGCGATCAGGTAGCGGCTGGTGCCGAGCTGGGCATTGGTGCCCGCGGCATTCAGGCGGCCACCGATGACGAACGTCGGGTCCAGGCCACCGGCGGCGAACACCGAGGCGATCAGGCTGGTGGTGGTGGTTTTGCCGTGGGTACCGGCGACGGCGATGCCGTGGCGGTAGCGCATCAGCTCAGCCAGCATTTCTGCACGGGGCACTACTGGAATACGACGCTCCAGCGCGGTGGCGACTTCCGGGTTGGAAGTGTTCACGGCACTGGACACCACCAGCACGTCGGCAGCCGCGGCATTCTCGGCGCGGTGACCGATGAAAATCTGCGCACCGAACGATTCCAGGCGCTCGGTGACCGGCGAAGCCTTCAGGTCGGAACCGGACACTTCATAGCCCAGGTTCAGCAACACTTCGGCAATCCCGCACATGCCCACGCCGCCGATCCCGACGAAGTGGATGCGCCGGATGCGGCGCATTTCCGGTTGCGGCATGGCTTTCTGATTCTCAACCATGGGCCACCTCCAGGCAGGTATCGACCACGTTACGGGTGGCATCGGGTTTGGCCAGGCGGCGGGCCGCAGTGGCCATATCGTTGAGTCGTTGTGGTTGCATCAGGACCTCTGTCAGGCGCGCGGCAAGATCCGCTGCACCGGTCGTTCTTTGCGGCATCAGGAAGGCAGCGCCTTCACGGGCCAAATAATCGGCGTTGCGGGTCTGGTGATCGTCGATCGCGTGGGGCAACGGCACCAGCATCGAGGGCAGACCGGCGGCGGCCAGTTCACTGATGGTCAGCGCACCTGCGCGACATACCACCAGGTCGGCCCAGCCATAGGCTTGGGCCATGTCTTTGATGAACGGCTGCACTTGCGCCTCGACGCCAGCCGCGAAGTAGCGCTGCGCAGTCACTTCATCATGGTTTTTACCGGCCTGATGGAACACTTCCGGGCGCAGGTCGACGGCGACTTGCGACAGGGCTTCAGGCAGCAGCTTGTTCAACGGTTCTGCGCCCAGGCTTCCGCCCAGGATCAGCAAACGCGCCTTGCGACCGGCCAGGGCCGGGCGCGGTGTTTCGAGGAACAGCTCGGTGCGCACCGGGTTACCGGTGGTCCGTCGGCTGCTCGACAGGGTAAAGGTGTCGGGGAACGCTTCACAGACTCGGGCGGCCAACGGCACCAGCAACCGATTGGCGGTACCCGCCACGGCGTTCTGTTCGTGAACGATCACCGGCACACCGGCCAGTTTGGCTGCGACACCACCAGGGCCGGTCACATAACCGCCAAAGCCCACCACGCAAGCCGGCTGCAAACGACGAATGATCGCCCGCGCCTGCCAGACCGATTTGAGCAACATGAACGGCGCCTTGAGCAGCGACAGCTTGCCCTTGCCACGCAAACCGCTGGCGTTGATCCGGTGCAGTTCGATACCGGCCATCGGAACCAATTCGTTCTCGATACCGCGTGGCGTCCCGAGCCAGTGCACGGTGTAACCGCGGGCCTGGAATTCGCGGGCACAGGCCAGTGCCGGGAACACGTGGCCCCCGGTGCCGCCGGCCATGATCAATACGTTAGCGCCCATGGTTCGGCTCCTCGGCGAAGTCGCTCTCATGGAACTCCATCTCTTCGCTGCCCAGGTGGGTTCGACTCTCCCACTCGATGCGCAGCAACAAGCCGAGACAGGCACAGCAGATCACCAACGAACTGCCGCCATAGCTGAGGAACGGCAGCGTCAGGCCCTTGGTCGGCAGCAGGCCGACGTTCACACCAATGTTGATCAGGAACTGACCGATCCACAGGAACGACAGGCCGTAGGCGACATAGGCGGCGAAAAACTGCTTGGCCTTCTCGGCCCACAAGCCGATGTACATGCCACGAATACAAACGAAGACGAACAGCGCCACCGTGCACAGGGAGCCCACGGCACCCAGCTCTTCGGCCAGGACCGAGAACACGAAGTCAGTGTGGGCTTCCGGCAGGTAGAACTGCTTCTGCACGCTGTTGCCCAGGCCAACGCCCAGCCATTCGCCGCGGCCGAAAGCGATCAACGCCTGGGACAGCTGGTAGCCGGCACCGAACTGGTCGGCCCACGGATCGGCAAAGTTGGTCAAACGCGCCATTCGATACGGCTGCATCTGAATCAGCAACACCACCGCCCCGACCGCCAGGACCACCATCAGGGAAAACCGGAACAGCCCGACCCCGCCGAGGAACAGCATCGCCGCCGCCGCACCCATCATCACCACGGTGGCACCGAAGTCCGGCTCCATCAGCAACAGGCCCGCCATCGGCAGCAGCACGATGAACGGCTTGAAGAAACCCATCCAGCTTTCACGCACTTCTTTCTGGCGACGCACCAGATAACCGGCGAGGTAGATCACCACGAACACCTTGGCGATCTCGGAAGGCTGGACGTTGAAAAAGCTGAAGCCGATCCAGCGCATCGAACCGTTCACTTCACGCCCGATCCCGGGAATGATCACCATCACCAGCAAACCGAATGCCCCCAGCAGCATCAACCAGCCCAGGCGTTGCCAGGTGGCGATCGGGATCATCATGGTGACGATGCAGGCAGCAAGGCCCAGCACCACGTAGATCAGGTGGCGAATCATGTAGTACAGGGCGCTGCCGGACTGCACCGCCGCCACTTCCGTGGAGGCCGATGCAATCATCACCAGCCCCAGGCCGAGCAGCGTCAGGCAACCGACGAGCATCGGGAAGTCGAGGTCGATGCCGCGCCCGGTGATCAGCGGCGATGGGTACGGCTTGATGATGCCCCGAAGACTCATGCCAGTTCCTCCACGGCTTGGACGAACTGGTGACCACGGTCTTCGTAGTGCTTGAACATGTCGAAACTGGCGCACGCCGGCGACAGCAGCACCACGTCGCCCGGCCGGGCAGCGGCGCGGCATTGCGCGACGGCTTCGAGCAGGGAGCCTGCACGAATCAACGGAACGGCATCGCCGATGGCCTGGCCGATCTTGTCGGAGTCGCGACCCATGAGGATCACGGCGCGGCAGTTGGCCGCCACCGGATCACGCAGGTCCTTGAACTCGGCCCCCTTGCCGTCGCCGCCGGCGATCAGCACGATCTTGCCGTCGATGTCCGCACCCAGGCCTTCGATGGCTGCCAGCGCGGCGCCGACGTTGGTGGCTTTGGAGTCGTTGTAGTAACCCACGCCATCCAGGTCGCGGACCCATTGGCAACGATGCTCGAGCCCGGCGAAGGTGCGCAGCGCCGAGAGCATGGCGTCGAACGGCAAGCCGACGGCGTGACCGAGTGCCAATGCCGCCAGGGCGTTGGATTGGTTATGGGCGCCGCGGATTTTCAGTTCGCGCACTGGCATCAGGTTCTGGAATTCGAAGGCCAGGTACTTCTCGCCGCCTTCTTCACGGATACCGAAGGCCTTGAAATCCGGCTTGGTCAGGCCAAAGGTCCAGCACGGCTGGCCCTCGCCCATCAACGGCCGGCTCAGGGCATCCTGACGATTGACCACGAACTGTTTGGCCCCACGGAAGATCCGGTGCTTGGCCAGGTGATAGGCCGGCAGGCCGCTGTAGCGGTCCATGTGGTCTTCGCTGATGTTGAGCACGGTCGCTACTTCGGCGTTGAGCTGATCGGTGGTTTCCAGCTGGAAACTCGACAACTCCATCACGTACAGCTCGACGTCGTCGCTGAGCAGGTCCAGCGCCGGCGTACCGAGGTTGCCGCCTACAGCGACACGTTTGCCCGCCGCCGCCGCCATCTCTCCGACCAGTGTGGTCACGGTGCTCTTCGCGTTGGAACCGCTGATGGCCACGATCGGCGCCTTCGCGTTACGCGCGAAAAGCTCGATGTCGCCGGACAATTTCACGCCACGGGCAGCGGCGGCCTGCAGGGCCGGGGTCGCCAGTGCCAGCCCGGGGCTCACGTAGAGCTCGTCGGCACGGCACAGGAACTCGACGTCCAGCTCGCCGCAACGCACTTCCACCTGCGGGTAGTCACGCTTGAGCGTGGCCAGTTCCGGCGGGTTTTCCCGCGTATCGGCCACCGCAAACGCCACGCCCCGGTTCGCCAGGAAGCGAACCAGGGACATGCCGCTCTTGCCGAGGCCGACAACGATGCGGAAGTGGTCAGACGCGATCAGGGACACGGGTTTCTACCTCAGTTTCAGGGTGGCAAGACCAATCAGCACGAGAATCACGGTGATGATCCAGAAACGGACGATCACGCGCGGCTCGGGCCAGCCCTTGAGTTCAAAGTGGTGGTGAATCGGTGCCATGCGGAACACACGGCGACCGGTCAGCTTAAAGGACGCAACCTGAATGACGACTGACAGGGTTTCCATCACGAACACGCCGCCCATGATGAACAGGACGATTTCCTGACGGACGATCACGGCGATGGTGCCCAAGGCCGCGCCCAGCGCCAGCGCGCCGACGTCGCCCATGAAGACTTGTGCGGGATACGTGTTGAACCAAAGGAAGCCCAGGCCGGCACCGATCAGCGCGCCGCAGAACACGATCAGCTCACCCGCGCCCGGTACGTAAGGGATCAGCAGGTATTCGGCGAATTTCACGTTACCCGACAGGTAGCAGAAGATCCCCAGGCCACCACCGACCATCACGGTCGGCATGATCGCCAGGCCGTCGAGGCCGTCGGTCAGGTTGACCGCGTTGCTCGAACCGACGATCACGAAGTAGGTCAGGACGATGAAGCCTGCGCCCAGCGCAATGCTGTGATCCTTGAGCATCGGCAGGATCAGGGTGGTTTCCACCGGCGTCGCGGCGGTCATATAAAGGAAGATCGCAGCGCCCAGGCCGAACACCGACTGCCAGAAATACTTCCAGCGACTCGGCAAGCCGCGGGAGTTCTTCTCGATCACCTTGCGGTAGTCGTCGACCCAGCCGATGGCACCGAACAACAGGGTCACCAACAGGACGACCCAGACATAACGGTTGGTCAGGTCAGCCCACAGCAGGGTGCTGACACCGATCGAAGACAGAATCAGCGCACCGCCCATGGTCGGGGTGCCGGATTTGGACAGGTGCGATTGCGGGCCGTCGTTACGGACGGACTGGCCGATCTGACGGTTCTGCAGAGTACGGATCATCCACGGGCCATAGCACAGCGACAAAACCAGCGCGGTCAGCACACCGAGAATCCCGCGCAGGGTCAGGTACTGGAAGACCGCGAAGCCTTTGTAGAACTGTTGCAGATACTCCGCTAGCAGCAGCAGCATTAATGTTTCTCCAGACTGGTCCCGCACAAAGCGGCAACGATGTTTTCCATCGCAGCGCTGCGCGAGCCCTTGATCAAAATGGTGGTGTTTGTATCCTGCTCGGCCCCCAGGGCCTTGATCAGTTCAGCCTGCGTGCTGAAGTGAAAGGCTTGTGGACCGAAAGCGTCGACGGCGTGAACCATCATCGGCCCGACGGCGTACAGCGCAGAAACCTTGCCTCGGGCGTACTCGCCCACGTCGCGGTGCCCCTGCTGCGCCCAGTCGCCCAACTCGCCGATATCCCCGAGCACCAGAACGGTGCGACCGGAAAAGCCGGCCAGTATATCAACGGCGGCGCACATGGAGGTGGGGTTTGCGTTGTAAGTGTCATCAATGACGCGCATGCCATTGCTGGCCAGTTGCGCAACGGTACGACCCTTGACCGGTTGCACCGCGCCGAGGCCGGTGGCGATGCCGAACAGCGACACCCCCAGGGCATGGGCGGCAGCCGCAGCAGCCATGGCGTTGGCGACGTTATGGGTGCCGAGCAGGTTCAGTTGAACACGCTCCACACCTTCAGGACTGTGCAGGTTGAACGCCGGGCAACCACGGGCATCGGTGGCCAGGTCGCTGGCGTAGAAATCGGCACTGACATTGCTCAGGGCGAAGGTCAGCACCTTGCGCTCGCCAGCGCGGGTCTTCCAGATGTCGAACGCCTTGTCGTCGAGATTGAGCACGGCGACGCCATTGGCATCCAGCCCATCAATGATCTCGCCCTTGGCTTCGACGATTTTTTCCGGCCCGCCGAACTCGCCGACATGGGCGGTTCCGGCATTGTTGAGAATGGCCACATGGGGTTTGGTCAGGCCCACGGTGTAGGCAATTTCACCCAGGCGCGAAGCACCGAGCTCGATCACGGCGGCGGTGTGTTCCGGTGCCAGTTCGAGCAGGGTCAACGGCGCGCCGAGGTCGTTGTTCAGGTTGCCGCGGGTGGCCAGCACAGGGCCACGGGTGCGCAGGATGCTCGCGAGCATTTCCTTGACCGTGGTCTTGCCGCTGGAACCGGTGATGGCGGCGACTGGCTGGGTGAATGCCGCACGATTCAGCGCGCCCAGTTGGCCCAGGGCCTGGCGGGTATCGGCCACCAGCAATTGCGGCAGCGCGCTGTCGGCGACTTCACGCTCGACCAAGGCTGCCACGGCACCTTTGGCCGCGACTTCATTGAGGTAGTCATGGCCATCGAAGCGCGGACCGGCCAGGGCAATGAACAGCTGGCCCGGCTTGATGGCGCGACTGTCGATGCTGACGCCGTCGAAGCTCGCATCTGCTGCGATCAAGCGTGCATTCAGCGCGCCGGTCAGTTCGCTCAGTTTCAAGGCTTTAAGCATGGGCCACCTCCCACGCGGTCAAGGCATGATCGGCCTCGACCAGATCGGAAAAGGCATGCCGTTCGCCGTTGATTTCCTGATAGTCCTCGTGACCTTTACCGGCCAGGACAATCACGTCATCAGCCGACGCACCGGCGATCAACTGGGCAATTGCCTGGCCACGGCCAGCCACGAAGGTCACTTTATCCACAGCGGTGAAGCCGGCACGGATGTCGTCGAAAATCACCGATGGATCTTCAGTACGCGGGTTGTCGTCGGTGACCAGTACGCCATCGGCCAGACGCTCGACTACTTCGGCCATCAGCGGACGCTTGCCGCGATCGCGGTCGCCGCCACAGCCGAACAGGCACAGCAGCCGTCCTTTGACGTGAGGGCGCAGGGCCGTCAGGACTTTTTCCAGGGCGTCCGGGGTGTGGGCGTAATCGACCACCACCAACGGCTGGGTACCGCCGCCAAGGCGTTGCATGCGCCCGGCCGGGCCTTCGAGTTTGGGCAGCACCTTGAGAATTTCGTCCAGGGCATAGTCCAGACCGAGCAAGGCGCCGACCGCGGCCAGCACGTTGCTCAGGTTGAAACGACCCAGCAGCGTGCTGCGCAGGTGGTGTTCGCCCTGGGGCGTAACCAGCGTGGCGCGCACGCCGTGATCATCGAACTGCGCTTCGCGGCAATAGAGGTAAGCGCTGTTGTCGAGCAGGCTGTAGGTGATCAGACGCGACTCGCGTTTTTCATCAGCCAGTTGCCTGCCGAAATCATCGTCGAGGTTGACCACCCGGCACTTCAAGTCATTCCAGGCGAACAACCTGGACTTGGCTTCGCCATAGGCCTGCATGGTGCCGTGGTAGTCCAGATGGTCGCGGGACAGGTTGGTCATCACGGCCACATCGAATGCCAGCGCGGTGACCCGGCCCTGATCCAGGCCATGGGACGAGACTTCCATGGCAACCGCCTTGGCACCGGCCTTTTTCAGGTCGCCCAAGGTCGCTTGCACTGCAATCGGGTTTGGCGTGGTGTGCAGGCCGCTTTCCAGCGCGCCATGAAACCCGCTGCCGAGGGTGCCGACAATGCCGCAGTGCTGACCAAGCAGATCCAGTGCCTGGGCCACCAGTTGGGTCACACTGGTCTTGCCGTTGGTGCCAGTCACGCCCACCAGTTTCAGGTGATGGCTCGGCTCGCCATAAAAACGCCCGGCGATGTCCGACAGCTGCGCTGCCAGGCCCTTGACCGGAATCAGCGGCACGTCGGTGATCGGCAGCACGGTAGCGCCTTCCACTTCATAAGCCACGGCCGCAGCGCCTCGCGCAAGCGCATCGGCAATGTGCGCACGGCCATCGAATTTGCCGCCCGGCACCGCGAGGAACAGGTCACCCGCGCGTACGTTGCGACTGTCCAGCGCCAACTCACGGATCAACAGATCGTGGCCGGCGTGGGGGAAAATCTTGTTCAGGCTCAAAGACATCAGCCGCGCCCTCCATTGGCTTTCAGTGGAACGACCGGCGCTGCGTTCGCTTGTTGGGTAGGAGGCAGGTTGTCCGGGGTAACGTTCATCAGGCGCAGGGTGCCGGACATCACACGGCTGAACACCGGCGCAGACACCAGGCCACCGAAGTAACCGGCCTTGGTCGGCTCGTCGATCACCACCACGATGGCGTAGCGCGGATCGCTCATCGGGCCGAAACCGGCGAACAGCGAGCGGTAGGAGTTCTCTGCATAGCCTTTGGTGCCGACCGATGTTTTACGCGCAGTACCGGACTTGCCGCCCACGTGATAAGCCGGCACCTGCGCACGGAATACCCCGCGCGGCGCTTCGATCACTTGCTGCAGCATGCCTTGCATGGTTTTCGCGACGGCTTCCGGCAACACCTGGGTGGTCTGCGGCGCCTTGTCGGTTTTGATCAGTGTCAGCGGCGCCAGGCGACCGTTGTTGGCCAGGGCCGAGAAGGCGTGAACCAACTGGATCGCCGTCACGGAAACACCGTAGCCGTAGGACAGCGTGGCGGTTTCAGCCTTGCGCCATTCGCGGTAGTTCGGGAGGTTGCCGACACGCTCGCCCGGGAAGCCGAGGCCGGTATCCTGGCCGAGACCGACTTTCTGCGCCAGGCGGAAAATCGTCTCACCACCGATATCGAAGGCGATCTTGCTCATGCCGACGTTACTGGAATTGATCAGGATACCGGCAAGGTCAAGCACCGGACCTTCGCTCTTGGAGACGTCCTTGATGGTGTACTTGCCGATCTGCAGGGAGCCCGGGTACACCTCGACGGTGTCGCTCGGCTTCCAGCGTCCGGTTTCGATGGCGGCACTCATCGAGATCGCCTTCATGGTCGAACCCGGTTCGAACACGTCGATCATCGCGCGGTTACGCATCATCGCCGGTTGCAGGTTGCGGCGGTTGTTCGGGTTGTAGGTCGGCTGGTTGACCATGGCGAGGATTTCGCCGGTCTTCACGTCCATGATCACCAGGCTGCCGGCCTTGGCGCCGTTCTCGATGATCGCGTTGCGCAATTCGCGGTTGGCGAGGTATTGCAGGCGCAGGTCAATGGACAACGCCAAGGGCTTTCCGGCCTTGGCGTTTTTGGTGACCTGGACATCCTTGATCAACCGGCCGCGCCGGTCCTTGATCACTTGCCGTTTGCCGGGGACCCCGGCCAGCCATTCATCGTAGGCGAGCTCGACCCCTTCTCGACCATGGTCGTCGATGTCGGTAAAGCCGACCATATGGGCGGTGACCTCACCGGCCGGGTAGAAACGGCGGAACTCTTCGATGCCGTAGACACCCGGCACTTTCAGGTCGAGTACGGCCTGGCCCTGCTCAGGCGTCAGCCCGCGCACCAGATAAATGAATTCCTTGTTGGCTTGTGCTTCAAGGCGCTCGGCCAGTGCCTTGGGGTCCTGCCCCAGCGCAGCAGCCAGTGCCGGCCACTTTTCCTTGGCCAGCTGCATTTCCTTGGCATTGGCCCACAAGGTGGTGACCGGGGTGCTGACGGCCAGGGGCTCGCCATTACGATCGGTGATCAGGCCTCGGTGAGCCGGAATCGGAATATGCCGAACGCTGCGCGCGTCGCCCTGGCCTTTGAGAAAGGCACGGTCGACCACTTGCAGGTCAATGATGCGCCAGGCGATCGCCGCCACCATGACGCCGAGCAGACCCAGTACCAGGCGGAAACGCCATGGAAAAAGAGCGCCTTCGAGTTTCATCATGGCGCCACCATCTGCACTTCGGCGGCGCCGGGAATGCGCATTTTCAGTTGTTCGGTGGCCAGCACTTCGATACGGCTGTGGGCGGTCCAGGTGCTTTGTTCAAGAATCAGGCGACCCCATTCGGCCTGCGCCTTGTCGCGCACGCTCAACTCGCCGTACAGCGTGTTCAGCAACTGACGGTTCCAGTGGGCGCTGTAGGACACGCCAATGGCCGACACGAGCACGCCCACGAACAACAGCAGCATGAAAAAGCTTCCGCCGGGAAGTGGCTTGGCGAAGAGCTTGCTCACCGCAGCTTCTCCGCCACGCGCATGACAGCACTACGGGAGCGTGGGTTGGCCTTCAGCTCGGCGTCGGAGGCCGTCTGCGCTTTGCCATGGATTTTGATTTTCGGTTCGAAAGCGACGTGCCGAACCGGCAGGTTGCGTGGCAGGTTGTCGGCTTCGCCTTTGACCAGCTTGCGCATGAACAGCTTGACGATGCGATCTTCCAGCGAATGGAAGCTGATCACCACCAGGCGACCGCCCACTTCCAGGCTCTCCAGCGCGGCTTCGAGACCGGCTTCCAGATCGCCCAGTTCGTTGTTGACGTGAATGCGCAACCCCTGGAATGCACGGGTAGCCGGGTTCTTGCCCTTTTCCCACGCAGGGTTGGCGACCTTCAGCACTTCAGCCAGATCGGCGGTGCGCTCGAACGGTTTGATATCGCGACGTTCGGCCACGGCACGGGCCATGCGCCCGGAAAAACGCTCTTCGCCGTATTCCTTGAACACCCGGGCGATTTCTTCCACGGGCGCGGTGTTGACGAATTCGGCAGCGCTGATCCCGCGGGACGGGTCCATGCGCATGTCCAGCGGGCCATCGTTGAGGAAGCTGAAGCCGCGCTCAGGGTCGTCCAGCTGTGGCGAAGAGACGCCCAGGTCAAGCAGCACGCCGCTGACCTTGCCGTTCATCCCGCGTGCGGCAACTTCCGCACCCAGCTCGGCAAAGCTGCGCTGTACAACGACAAAGCGGCCGTCTTCGGCCGCTAGCGTCTGCCCGGTGGCAATCGCTTGAGGGTCTTTGTCGAACCCGAGCAACCGACCATCGGGACCGAGCTGGCTGAGGATCAACCGGCTGTGTCCGCCCCGTCCGAACGTTCCGTCCAGATAGCAGCCATCAGGACGTACGGCGAGAGCCTCGACGGCTTCGTCAAGCAGTACGGTGATGTGGTTAAAGCCGCTATCTATAGTCACAGGATCAATTCACGCAGGTTATCAGGCATCGCGCCCGGTTCTTGAATAGCAGCCAGATCAGCGGCAGCAACCGCATCCCAGGCATCTTCGTCCCACAATTGGAACTTGTTCAGTTGGCCTACCAGCATCGCGCGCTTATCCAACTTGGCATATTCACGAAGACGCGGTGGAACCAGAAAACGACCACTGCCATCGAGCTCGAGGTCGACGGCATTGCCAATCAGTAAACGTTGCAGACGGCGGTTCGCTTCGTGAAGCGAAGGCAGTGCGCGCAGTTTGGTTTCAATAATTTCCCACTCATCGAGGGGGTAAACACACAGACACGGATCAACGGCATCAATGGTGACGATCAACTGACCGGAACTACGCGAAACCAGCTCGTCGCGGTACCGGCTCGGCATAGCGAGACGGCCCTTTGCATCGAGACTGATTGCGTTGGCTCCGCGAAACACGTCAGCGTTTCTCCAAATTCTAGCGTTTTACGTTCAGAAAACCCACTTTACGCCACTTTCCGCCACTTGCGCACACTATAGGAATGCGCCCACCACACCGTCAAGGCGCGGATTACAGGAAAACCCTTACAGAACTGAGATTTAGGAGCATAAAGAGAGGAGCAATCAGAATCAGACGGATGAAACCGCCCAACAACTTGAATCAGCACAGGAGGCTGCGTTCAGAAGTTAAAGTGATTTATTAAGAGTAAGATTTTTTTGATATTACGAAAGTGATAATGAGGACGAATGTGTAAGGAGGGAAATTGCCATCATCGGACCCCTGCTCAATGATTTAAGCAGAGGGGAGAAAAAAGGTGGAGAGTCGATCTGTAAGCCGGGTTCTGTCTTGAACAGTCATTCGTCTACGATGGCCATCACTGGACATCTTTAGCAACCTACCCGGTCCCAGCGCGGGCCACGCCTTGGGACCCTATTTGGTCTTGCTCCAAGTGGGGTTTACCTAGCCACGAACTGTTGCCAGACGTGCGGTGCGCTCTTACCGCACCTTTTCACCCTTACCGGCGCCGAAGCGCTTAGGCGGTTATTTTCTGTGGCACTTTCCGTAGGCTCACGCCTCCCAGGCATTACCTGGCACTTCGCCCTATGGAGCCCGGACTTTCCTCCCCCCCCTAATTTTCATAGAGGGCAGCGACTGTCCGATCGACTCTCCGCCGCGAAGGTTACCGGCAGAGCGCCCGAAGAACAAGCGTTAAGCGCCGTTGCGCACGCCGGTGCGTCGGGTTTTACTCGCCCTTTTGTTTATCCAGCGCAATCTGATACAGCACATTCTTGCGTTCGCCGGTAATTTGCGCCGCCAACGCCGCGGCACGCTTGAGCGGCATTTCTTCGAGCAACAGATCGAGGATACGCATCGCTTCACTGCTGACCGCGCCCTCCTCCTCGGGGGCCGTCCAACCCGCCACCAACACCACGCACTCGCCGCGCTGTTGATTACTGTCCGACTCGACGAACTCGCGCAACTCGGCCAGCGGCAAGCCCTTGAACGTTTCGAACGTCTTGGTCAGCTCCCGCGCCAGCAACGCCGGGCGTTCGGCACCGAACACCAGTTCCATGTCCTGCAGGCATTCGAGGATACGGTGCGGCGCCTCGTAGAAAATCAGCGTACGCGGCTCTTCCTTGACGAGTTCAAGACGCGCGCGTCGCCCCACCGCCTTGGCCGGCAGGAAGCCTTCAAAGATGAAACGGTCCGACGGCAAACCCGCCGCCGACAGGGCCGCAATCAACGCACAGGCCCCCGGCACAGGCACAACATTGATGCCCGCCGCACGCGCCTGGCGAACCAGGTGATAACCCGGATCGGAGATCAGCGGCGTACCGGCATCGGAAATCAACGCGACATCGTCACCCGCGAGCAGGCGGGTGATAAAGCGGCTACCTTCATCGCGCTCGTTGTGTTCATGACAGGCAGCCAGGGGCGTGGGAATGCCGAAATGCTGCATCAGGCGCTGGGAGTGGCGGGTGTCTTCAGCGGCAATCAAGGCCACCTCACGCAATATTTTCAGCGCCCGGGCACTGATATCGTCCAGGTTGCCGATGGGCGTCGCCACCACATAAAGCGAGCCAGCAGCGGAATTCAAAGCACCTGGAGCAGTCAAAGCGCACACCTCATGATCGATAAAACGGCCATTGTAGCGCGTAGCGACGTTCGCGATACGGGCAAGCAACACCCGCTTTTGCAGGCTTTTGTAGCGCACGGCAACATTTACACCAGCTAAATTGATCGTTTCTTACCAGCAACATCGCGCCCCGGCCAGTGCTTGGGTACAATTCCACGCTAATTTGATCGAGTATCAGGAACACTACATGATCGCTTGCCTGCGGCTGTTCTCTGCCCTATGCCTCGCTGCCTTGCTGGCGGCTTGCGCCAGCTCGCCCTCCTCCAGCCTTGGCGAACTTCCACGGACCCCGGATGCCAGCATCGAGCAACTGCTCGAAAAGGCCGCCCAAAGCAAAACGCCGGAAGACGCGGCACTGCTACGCCTGAGCGCAGCCGACCTGGCCTATCATCAGGGCAATGCCGGCCAGTCCGCGCAGATCCTGCAACAGGTGCCCGTTGAAACACTCAAGCCAGGCCAACAGATCTTCGCCAACACCCTGGCGGCTGAACTGGCCATGACCCGCAACCAGCCGAAAGCCGCGCTGACCGCCTTGAGCCACCCGAGCTTCCAGCGCCTGGGCGAAATGCCGGAAGAGCAACAGGTCCGCACCGGCACCGTTCGCGCCCGCGCCCTTGAAGCCGATGGCCAGACCCTGGCCGCGGCAAAGGAACGCATTTTTATCGCACCGATGTTGAGCGGTGAAGCGGCGAGCAAAAACCACGAGGCCATCTGGACCCTGATCGCTTCGCTGCCGACCGAGCAATTGCAGCCGACCACCGACGACGATCTTGGCGGCTGGATGGCCCTGGCACTGGCGGTAAAAACCGCTGGCACTCTTGAACAGCAGCAGGCGGCGATCGACAACTGGCGCGCCCAGAACCCGAAACACCCGGCCGCCCGCCAGCTGCCGCTGCCACTGACCAACCTCAAGGACCTGGCCAGCCAGCCCCTGAATAAAATCGCCCTGCTGCTGCCGCAGGACGGCCCGCTGGCGTCGGTCGGCAAGGCATTGCGCGAAGGCTTCATGGCCGCCCACTACCAGGCACAACAGTCCGGACAGAAACCGCCGGCCATCGAGTTCTACGACAGCTCGCGCCTGACCTCGCTCGACGAGTTCTATCGCAAGGCCCAGGCCGATGGCGTGCAACTGGTGGTAGGTCCGCTGGAAAAACCCTTGGTCAAACAGCTGAGCGCCCTCCCGCAGCTGCCGATCACTACCCTGGCCCTGAACTACAGCGAAGGTGCTCAAGGTCCGGCCCAGCTGTTCCAGTTTGGCCTGGCCGCTGAAGACGAAGCCCGCGAAGTCTCCCGCCGCGCTCGCGCCGACGGCCTGCACCGCGCCGCCATCATGGTACCGAAAGGCGAATGGGGCGACCGCGTACTCAAGGCGTTCAGCCAGGACTGGCAAGCCAATGGCGGCAGCATCGTCGCCACCGAGCGTGTCGACCAGCCGGTACAACTGGCCCAGCAAATTGCCGACATGTTCCAGCTGCGCCAGAGCGAAGGTCGCGCCAAGAGCCTGCAAAGCACCGTTGGCTCGCAGGTAGCCGCCCAGCCGTCGCGTCGCCAGGACATCGAGTTCATTTTCCTCGCTGCCACGCCGCAACAGGCCCAGCAGATCAAGCCGACCCTGAACTTCCAGTACGCCGGTGACGTTCCGGTCTACGCCACGTCCCACGTCTTCAGCGCCAGCGGCGACGTCAACCAGTACAACGACATGAATGGCGTGCGCTTCTGCGAAACCCCATGGCTGCTGGACGCCAACGATCCGTTGCGCCGCCAGGTCACCGCGCAATGGCCTCAAGCGGGCGGCAGCCTGGGCCGTTTGTACGCCATGGGCGTGGACGCCTACAGCCTGGCACCCCGCCTGGGCCAGCTCAAGGCCCTGCCGGACAGCCGTATCGAAGGTCAATCGGGCAGCCTGAGCATGACCCAGAACCAGCGCGTAGTGCGCGAGCTGCCGTGGGCGCAGTTCGTCAATGGCCAGGTTCAACGCCTGCCGAACACCCCACGCTGATGCCTGAAAGGTCACGCCAGCAATGCGGTAAAGATGCCGAGCGCCATGCGCTCGAGCATCTTCAGCGACAAGGCCTGCAGCTACTGGCGCAGAACTGGTTGTGTAAACGCGGCGAGCTTGATCTGGTCATGCTGGAGGGCGATACAGTAGTATTCGTTGAAGTTCGCTACAGAAAAAACACTCAATGGGGTGGCGCGCTCGATAGCATCGATGAGCGCAAACGGCAAAAACTGATTTTTGCCGCGCAATATTTTCTTCAGCGTGAGTCGCGCTGGGCCAACGCCCCTTGCCGCTTCGACGTGGTTGCGATCGACAGCGACCTCGATCAGTTGAACTGGTTGCAAAATGCCTTCGACAGCTGATTGCCTACGCCCCGAACCGGACACCACCACTCAACAATTTTGCTCTTTGCTTTGCGGGCTGCACATTCACGTGCCGGACAGCCGCGCTCATTAAGGTCACACAGATGGACATGCAATCCCGAATTCGCCAGCTTTTTCAGGCCAGTATCGACACCAAGCAACAGGCGATGGAAGTACTTGCACCGCACATCGAGCAAGCCAGCCAGGTGATGGTCAACGCCTTGCTCAACGAGGGCAAGATGCTTTCCTGCGGCAACGGCGGCTCTGCCGGTGACGCACAGCACTTCTCGTCCGAGCTGCTCAACCGCTTCGAACGTGAACGCCCGAGCCTGCCAGCCATTGCGCTGACCACCGACAGCTCGACGATCACCTCGATCGCCAACGACTACAGCTACAACGAAATCTTCTCCAAACAGATCCGTGCACTCGGTCAGCCGGGCGACGTACTGCTGGCGATTTCCACCAGCGGCAACTCGGCCAACATAATTCAAGCGATCCAGGCCGCACATGATCGCGAAATGATTGTCGTAGCATTGACCGGTCGCGATGGCGGCGGCATGGCGTCGCTGCTTTTGCCCGAGGACGTCGAGATTCGCGTTCCGGCCAACGTCACCGCACGTATCCAGGAAGTCCACCTGCTGGCGATCCATTGCCTTTGCGATTTGATCGACAGCCAACTGTTCGGGAGTGAAGAATGACCCCTAATCGCCTCGGCCTACTGGCCCTGACCCTATGCCTCGGCATCAGCGGCTGCACCTCGGTGGTCAATGCCAGCCGTGAAGCACCGATTGAAGATGACCGTGGCACCCGCACTTTCGGCAGCAAGATCGACGACTCATTGATCGACACCAAGGTCGGCGTGAACATCGCCAAGGCCGATCCGGCCCTGGACAACGACTCGCACATCGTCGTCACCAGCTTCAACGGCGTCGTACTGCTCGCCGGGCAAACCCCGCGTGCCGACCTCAAGGCCAAGGCCGAACAGGCTGCTGCCGCTGTTCAGCGGGTCAAGACGGTGCATAACGAACTGCAGGTGCTGCCACCTTCCGGCTTCCTTGCCCGCCAGAACGACACCTGGCTGACCTCCAAGATCAAGACCCAGATGCTCACCGACCCGAACATCCCTGGCTCGCGCATCAAGGTGGTGACCGAGAACGGCATCGTTTACCTGCTGGGGTTGTTGACCAAGCAGGAAGCTGCACAGGCGACCAACCTGGTGCAGGGGGTTTCCGGGGTGCAGAAGATCGTCAAATTGTTTGAATACATCGACTGATCTTTGTTTGTCGGGGATGGCGACGCTGGAACGCCATCGACCTGTAGGAGCCGGCTTGCCGGCGAAGGCGTCATTGAACATTGCGCTGGTCTTTCGACCGCTTTCGCCGGCAAGCCGGCTCCAACAGTGAAATAAAAAGGGCGATCCTTGCGGATCGCCCTTTTTTTATTTCACCACCTTCAAGCTGGGCCTTCCGCTTGGCCGCGGCGGCTCGCTGTCCGGAGGCGGGATATCGTCATCCGGCTCGATCTCTTCCTCGTCCTCCAGGGGCGACTCCAGATCGAACACCATGCCCTGACCATTCTCCCGAGCGTAGATGCCCAGGATCGATGCGATAGGCACGTACAGGGTATGCGGCACCCCACCGAAGCGGCCTTCGAAGCTCACCGCCTCGTTGTCCATGTGCAAATGACGCACGGCCTGTGGCGATACGTTCAGGACGATCTGGCCATCACTGGCAAAACCTTGCGGCACCTGCACCGAGGGATACTCGGAATTGACCAGCATGTGCGGGGTGCAATCGTTATCAACAATCCACTCGTAGAGCGCACGGACCAGATAAGGTCGACTGGAGTTCATAGCGGCTCCTTAAGCCTTAGCGCATGTCGCGTTCGACACCAGACAGACTCGCCTGGAAAGCCTCACGCGCAAACTGGCGCTCCATGTAATCAAGCAGCGGCTTGGCTGGCCGCGGCAGTTCTATACCCAGAATCGGCAATCGCCAGAGTATTGGCAATAGGCAGCAATCCACCAGGCTTTGTTCCTCACTGAGGAAAAATGGCTTGTCGGCAAACAGCGGCGACACGCCTGTCAGGCTTTCACGCAGCTCTTTACGCGCCACGGCGCGCGCTGCTTCCTTGGTCCGCGAATCCAGGATCAGATCCACCAGACCACACCAGTCACGCTGAATACGATGAATCAGCAAACGACTGTTGGCACGCGCCACCGGATAGACCGGCAACAGCGGCGGATGTGGGTAACGCTCATCCAGATATTCCATCACCACCGTAGACTCCCACAACGCCAGGTCACGATCGACCAGCGTCGGCAAGCTGCCGTAAGGGTTCACTTCGATCAGTTTAGGCGGCTGGCGACCAGCCTCAACGTAAATGATCTCAGCGCTGACACCCTTCTCTGCCAGTACGATTCGCACTCGGTGGGAATAGTGGTCGGCGGGGTCGGAGTAACAGGCCAACCGATTGGTCACGCCCATGGCGATCCTCCTCGCTTGTTGAAATTATCGGAAGCGGAAAAACGAGCGCGCCCAGAGGGCGCCTCCCGTAACGCCTGGTTCACCAGGCTCGTTACACCTTCAGAGGCGCCCTTGGGCGCGCGCGATTAACAGCAATTGCTTGAAGCTTTATCAGTGCACATCTTTCCAGTATTCGCGCTTGAGCAGATAAGCGAATACGAAGAAGAACGCCAGGTACAGCAATACGTACGTACCGATGCGCTGATGTTGCAACTTAACCGGGTTAGCCGAGTAAGCCAGGAAGGTTACCAGATTCTTGACCTTCTCATCGAACTGCTCTTCGGTCAGGGCGCCACTCTTCGGCACGATGGTCAGCTGATCGCACGCTTCATGGGTCAGCGGCGTACCGGTCAGCGGATCATATTGCTTCTTGCCGTCCTCGACGATCTGCACCTGCTTGCAACCGACGACCTGACGACCCTGCAGGCCGACCAGTACGTTAGGCATGCCGACGTTCGGGAAGACCTTGTTGTTCACACCCCAAGGGCGCGACGGGTCTTCATAGAACGACTTCAGGTAACCGTAGAGCCAATCGGTGCCACGAACACGAGCGACCAGGGTCAGGTCGGGCGGCGCCGCACCGAACCAGGTCTTGGCGTCAGCCGGCTGCATGCCGATGTTCATGTGATCGCCAATCTTGGCGCCGGTGAACACCAGCTTGTCGAGCATCAACTCGTGCGGAATGCCAAGGTCATCGGCAACACGCTCGTAACGCTGGAACTTGGCGCTGTGGCAGCCCATGCAATAGTTGGCGAACGTACGCGCGCCATCCTGCATCGCCGCCTTGTCGGCCACGTCGATGTCGACTTTTTCCAGCTCGGGGCCACCGTGTTCTGCTGCGAAAGCGAACACCGGCAGGGCAGCAAGCATCAATACAGCAAATAGTTTTTTCATCAGCCAGTCACCCTTTCCGGAACCGGTTTGGTCTTCTCGAGCCTGGTGTAGAACGGCATCAGAATGAAGTAGGCGAAGTACAGGAAGGTACATACCTGCGACAGCAGCGTACGGCCTGGCGTCGGCGCCAGGACACCCAGCACGCCCAGGATCACGAACGAAATGCAGAATACCCAGAGCCAGATCTTGCTCATCCAGCCCTTGTAGCGCATCGACTTGACCGGGCTACGGTCCAGCCACGGCAGGACGAACAGCACGGCGATGGCCGCACCCATGGCGATTACACCCAGGAGCTTGTCCGGAACCGCACGCAAGATCGCGTAGAAGGGCGTGAAGTACCAGACCGGAGCGATGTGCTCTGGGGTCTTGAACGCGTTCGCCACTTCAAAGTTCGGCTTCTCGAGGAAGTAGCCGCCCATTTCCGGGAAGAAGAACACGATCGAGCAGAAGATGAACAGGAACACCACCACGCCGACGATATCTTTCACGGTGTAGTACGGGTGGAACGCGATACCGTCCAGCGGCACGCCGTTTTCGTCCTTGTATTTCTTGATGTCGACGCCGTCCGGGTTGTTCGAACCGACTTCGTGCAAGGCCAGGACGTGCAGCACCACCAGGCCGAGAATCACGATCGGCAAGGCCACCACGTGCAGGGCGAAGAAGCGGTTCAGGGTGATCCCGGAAATCAGGTAGTCACCACGGATCCACTGGGTCAGGTCGTTGCCGATGACCGGGATCGCACCGAACAGCGAGATAATCACCTGGGCGCCCCAGTAGGACATCTGGCCCCAAGGCAGCAGGTAGCCCATGAAGGCCTCGGCCATCAGCGCCAGGTAGATCAGCATGCCGAACACCCACACCAGCTCGCGCGGCTTCTGGTACGAACCGTAGAGCAAGCCACGGAACATGTGGAGATAGACCACGATGAAGAACGCCGAAGCGCCGGTGGAGTGCAGCAGGCGCAGGATCGAGCCGTACTCGACGTCGCGCATGATGTACTCGACGGAAGCAAAGGCCTCTTCCGCCGAAGGGGTGTAGCTCATGGTCAGCCAGACACCGGTAACGATCTGGTTGACCAGGACGAGCAGCGCCAGGGAGCCAAAGAAATAGAAGAAGTTGAAGTTTTTCGGAGCGTAATACTTGCTGAGATGGTCTTCCCACATCTTGGTGGCGGGAAAGCGCGCATCAACCCAATCCATGAACTTGCTCATCACGCTTTCTCCGTATCGACGCCAACGACGATGATGTCATCGGTCTCATAGGAATGCGGGGGAACTGGCAGGTTCAAAGGCGCAGGTTGCGACTTGTAGACGCGGCCAGCCAGGTCGTAGTGGGAGCCGTGGCAAGGACAGAAATAGCCACCTACCCAATCCTTGCCCAAATCGGCGGGAGCGACTTCGGGACGGAAGGTCGGCGAGCACCCCAGGTGCGTGCAGATACCGATCAGCAGCAGGACCTCAGGCTTGATCGAACGGGTTTCCGGATCAACATAGGTTGGTTGAGTCGAGTTCTTGGAGGTCGGGTCAGACAACTGACCCTCGATCTTCTTCAGATTCCCCAGGATTTCCGGCGTACGGCGGACGATGAATACCGGCTGGCCGCGCCACTCAGCAATCATCTGCTGGCCTGGCTCGATCTTGCTGACATTCACTTTCACCGGTGCACCTGCGGCTTTCGCCTTGGCACTGGGAAACCATGACCCCACGAACGGGACCGCAGCCCCCACCGCTCCTGCAGCACCCACCACGGATGTGGCTGCTACCAAGAAGCGACGCCGGCCTGCATTCACGCCGTCATTGCTCATTCAGTCCTCTCCCATCAGCTTTGTGGCCTGTTAAATCAGGCATCTACTAAGTAAAACTCTGTACTTATAAAAATTTTGCCGAATGGTAATGAAAAGCCCCAATTCTGACAAGGTAATTACCCCGAGGCACCACTGCCAAGCCTTGGAGTATAGGGGCTCTGCTGATGTGGCAAGTTGTCACAGCGCAATTCTTTGAGAAAATCACAGGCACAAAAAAACGCCCAGCTCCGTGAGGAAACTGGGCGTTCTTTTTTGAACGTGGAAGCGAATTAACGCTTCGAGTACTGCGGACGCTTACGCGCTTTACGCAGACCAACTTTCTTACGTTCAACTTCACGTGCATCGCGGGTTACGAAGCCGGCTTTACGCAGAGCGCTGCGCAGAGTTTCGTCGTAGTCCATCAGAGCGCGGGTGATGCCGTGGCGGATTGCGCCAGCTTGACCACTCACACCACCGCCGATCACGGTGACGTAGATGTCGAACTTCTCGACAGTCTCAGTCAATTCCAGCGGCTGACGAACTACCATGCGGGCAGTTTCGCGGCCGAAGAAATTATCCAGCGAACGGTTGTTGATGGAGATGTTACCAGTACCCGGACGCAGGAAAACGCGTGCGGTTGCGGTCTTGCGACGGCCAGTGCCGTAATTTTGAGTCGCCGACATAATGAACTATTCCGTTAAATCTTCAGTTCTTGGGGCTGCTGAGCAGTATGAGGGTGTGCAGCGCCCGCATAGACTTTCAGCTTACGGTACATGTCGCGACCCAGCGGGTTCTTAGGCAGCATGCCTTTGACCGCGGTCTCGATCACGCGCTCAGGGGCCTTGGCGATCAGCTTTTCAAAGTTGATCGACTTGATGCCGCCCGGGAAACCGGAGTGGGAGTAGTACATTTTGTCAGTGGTTTTAGCGCCGGTAACACGGATCTGCTCGGCGTTGATTACGACGATGTAGTCGCCGGTGTCAACGTGAGGAGTGTACTCAGGCTTGTGCTTGCCACGCAGACGGCTCGCGATTTCGGTGGCCAGACGACCCAGGGTCTGACCAGCAGCGTCGACGACAAACCAGTCGCGCTTTACTGTTTCCGGTTTAGCAGTAAAAGTTTTCATTCTTTATAGCCTCAGGGGCCGCCCTGTAAATTAGACGGCGGATCTTACTGAATAGTGCGTACTTTGACAAGTCAAAGGCAGCCGGATACAGACGCTTTCGGGGGCTCGGGTCGGCGCGTCCGTTCAACGGCAAGATTCTTCGGCGGCGGCGCATCACTTCCACTGCAGAAAGAGGTGCGCAATTATGCAGATTGCGAAAAATAATTCAACCTGCTTTTATGATTGTTTTGCCCAGGGGAGCACCCGATGGACTATCGCCAGCTAGGCCGAACCAACCTGAACGTGAGCGCAATCTGCCTCGGCACCATGACCTGGGGCGAGCAAAACAGCGAGGCAGACGCCTTCGCCCAAATCGAGCGAGCCAAGGACGCCGGGATCAACTTCATCGATACCGCCGAAATGTACCCGGTGCCGCCCAAGGCCGAAACCTATGCCACCACCGAGCGCTACATCGGCAATTACTTCAAAAGTCGCGGTGACCGTGCCGACTGGATCCTCGCCAGCAAGATCGCCGGCCCGGGCAACACCATCGACTACATCCGCGACAAGAACCTGCGACACAATCGCCAGCACATCACCGAGGCCGTGGATGCCAGCCTCCAGCGCCTGCAGACCGACTACATTGACCTGTACCAGCTGCACTGGCCGGAGCGCAGCACCAATTTCTTCGGGCAGTTGGGCTACAAGCACCAGACCGAAGCCAACCTGACGCCCCTGGAGGACACCCTCGAGGCGCTGGACGAACAGGTCCGGGCCGGCAAGATCCGCCACATCGGCCTGTCCAACGAAACGCCGTGGGGCACCATGCGGTTCCTGGCCCTGGCCGAGCAACACGGCTGGCCGCGCGCGGTGTCGATCCAGAACCCCTACAACCTGCTCAACCGCAGCTTCGAGGTCGGCCTGGCGGAAATCGCCATCCGCGAACAGTGCGGCCTGCTCGCCTATTCGCCGCTGGCGTTCGGTTTCCTGTCAGGCAAGTACGAAGGTGGGGCGCGCCCGCCAAAAGGCCGTCTGAGCCTCTACAGCCGCTTCAGCCGCTATTTCAACCCACAGTCGGAAGCGGCCTGCAGCCGTTACGTCGCTCTGGCCCGTGAGCACGGCCTGGACCCGGCGCAAATGGCCCTGGCATTTGTGACGCAACAGCCGTTCGTGACCAGCAACATTATCGGCGCCACGACACTGGAGCAACTGGACAGCAACATTGCCAGTTTTGATCTGAAGTTGTCGGAGGAAGTACTGGAAGGGATCGAGGCGATCCACAAGGATCACCCGAATCCTGCGCCATAACCCGCACCTGTAGGAGCGAGCTTGCTCGCGAAAAACCTGAGCACACCGCAGGGTGTCAGGCTTTCAGCGTTATCGTTGACGCCCATCGCGAGCAAGCTCGCTCCTACAATGACCTGGCAATTATCTCCTTCATGATTTCATTGGTCCCCGCATAAATCCGCTGCACCCGCGCATCCGCCCACGCCCGGGCGATCGGGTACTCCCACATGAAACCGTAGCCGCCATGCAACTGCACGCACTCGTCGAGCACCTTGCATTGCAGGTCCGTGCCCCAATACTTGGCCATCGCAGCCGTCGGCACATCGAGCTTGCCTTGCAGGTGCAACTCCAGGCAGCGGTCGACAAAGACCCGGCCGATCTGGATCTCGGTCGCCATCTCGGCGAGCTTGAACCGGGTGTTCTGGAAGTCGGCAATCGCCTTGCCGAACGCCTTGCGCTCGCGGGTGTAGTCCAGTGTCCATTGCAACGCCGCCTCGGCTGAAGCCAGGCCGCCGATGGCGACGGTGAGGCGCTCCTGCGGCAACTCCTGCATCAAATACGCGAAGCCCATCCCGGCCTGACCCAGCAGGTTTTCCTTGGGCACCCGCACGTCCTGGAAGAACAGTTCCGAAGTGTCCTGGGCTTTCATGCCGACCTTTTCCAGGCGCTTGCCCTTATCGAAGCCGGGCGTATCGGCCTCCACCAGGAACAGGCTGGTGCCCTTCGCGCCCGCCTTAGGATCGGTCTTGGCGACGACGATCACCAGGTCGGCGAGGAAGCCGTTGGTGATGAAGGTCTTCGAGCCGTTGATTACGTACTCGTCGCCATCGAGCACGGCGGTGGTCTTCACCCCTTGCAGGTCGGAACCGGCGCCGGGCTCGGTCATGGCGATGGCACTGACCATCTCGCCAGACACCAGTTTCGGCAGGTATTTGTGTTTCAGCGTTTCACTGCCGTAATGCAGGATGTAGGGCGCAACGATGTCCGAATGCAGGGAGAAACCGATACCGGTCAGCCCCAGGCGCCCCACCTCTTCGATGACCACCGCGCTGTACAGGAAGTCTGCCCCCAGCCCGCCGTACTGCTCCGGCAGATGCGAGCACAACATCCCCGCCTCCCCTGCCTTGTTCCAGAGTTGACGATCGATATAGCCCTGTTTTTCCCATTGCCCGTGGTACGGCACTGCTTCTTTTTCGAGGAACGTTCGCACACTGTCGCGAAAAAGTTCGTGCTCGGAACTGAACAAGGTTCTGGGAATCATGCGGCACCCTTTTCTTTGTTGTTAGAAGGATTGGACCTTCAGAGACTATGCCTCGTGTCCGATACAGGACACTGGACACATCCGACAAAAAATAAGACGATCCAGCCGTCTGGTGACCACTTTCCCCTATAAGAATAAAGTTGAATTATGTCTAACCAAGCCTCCACGCCTCTACGGCGCGTCAGCATCCTGGCCATTGACCGGGTTTTCGCTTCCACCCTCATGCAGGCCAAGGATTTCTTCCACCTCGCCAGCCTGCGCTACGGCAAACAACTGGGCCACGGCCTGACTCCCGCGTTCGAAACCCGACTGGTCAGCCCCGACGGCAAACCGGTCAACACCTTCAGCGACGTGATGATCCCGGTGGATGGCGGCCTGGAAAATGCCGACATCATCGTCATCCCCGCGTTCTGGGACGATTTCGATACCCTGAGCAAACGTTATCCACAGGTCCTGCCCTGGCTGCGCCAGCAACATGCGCGGGGCGCCGTACTGTGCGGCGAGGCCACCGGCGTGTTCTGGCTTGCCGAAGCCGGCCTGCTCAATGGCAAGGAGGCGACCACCTACTGGCGCTTCTTCAATGCCTTTGCAGAGCGTTTCCCGAAGGTCCAGCTCAATCAGGACAAGCACCTGACCGACGCCGACAACCTGTATTGCGCCGGCGGCACCACCTCGGCATGCGACCTGTACATCTACCTGATCGAACGCTTCTGCGGCGCCAACGTTTCCCAGGCCGTGGCGCGCGACATCCTCTATGAAGTGCAACGCAGCTACTCGCCGGGAAGAATCGGCTTCGGCGGGCAAAAGCTGCACCAGGACGTGATCATCCTGCAGATCCAGCACTGGCTCGAGGAACACTTCGCCGACAAATTCCGCTTCGAAGACGTCGCCCGCGAACACGGCATGAGCATCCGCAACTTCATGCGTCGCTTTCAGACCGCAACCGGCGACAAGCCGCTGCACTACCTGCAGCGACTGCGCATCGAAACCGCCAAAGGCCTGCTGTCCGGCAGCCGCAAGAGCATCAAGACCATCAGTTACGAAGTCGGCTACGACGACGCGAGTTTCTTCGCACGCCTGTTCCGCCAGCACACGGAGTTGTCGCCGAACCAGTATCGGCAGCAGTTTCAGCAAGCAGCTTGAGCCAATGTAGGAGCTGCCGCAGGCTGCGATCTTTTGATTTTCAAGATCAAAAGATCGCAGCCTGCGGCAGCTCCTACAGAGGGATCTTCAGTGCATAAAAAAGGCCTGCATTTGCAGGCCTTTTCAATTTTACGAATCGCCTTACGGCTTGTGCGCGCGCGCGAGGAATTCGTGGGATTGCATTTCCAGCAGGCGACTCAGGGTTCGCTGGAACTCGAAGTTCAGGCGGCCGCCGGTGTACAGATCCTTGAGTTCGACTTCGGCAGAAATGATCAGCTTGACGTTGCGATCGTAGAACTCGTCGACCATGTTGATGAAGCGTCGGGCGATGTCGTCGGTGGTGACGCTCATCTGCTCGACACCGCTGAGCAACACGGCGTGGAAGATCTTGCCCAGTTCGATGTAGTCGTTCTGGCTGCGCGGGCCGTCGCACAGTTCGCGGAAGTCGAACCAGGCCACGTCGTCACAAGTGCGCAGGGCACGGATCTCGCGATTCTCGATCATCAGCACGTCGTTTTCGATCGCTGCCGTGCATTCCGGCGTCAGTGCGCGGAAGCTCTTGCGCAGGCTTTCGTGGGACGCTTCGTCGAGCGGGAAGTGGAACAGTTCCGCCTGCTCGAGGTGACGCAGGCGATAGTCGACGCCGCTATCGACGTTGACGATCTCGGTGTTCTGCTTGATCAGGGCGATGGCCGGCAGGAAGCGCGCACGTTGCAGGCCATCCTTGTACAGGCCGTCCGGCACGATGTTCGACGTTGCGACCAGGGTCACGCCGTTCTTGAACAGCTCTTCCATCAAGGTGCCGAGAATCATGGCGTCGGTGATGTCGGAGACGAAGAACTCATCGAAGCAGATCACCCGGGCTTCGGTAGAGAAGCGCTTGGCAATGATGGTCAGCGGGTTTTTCTCGCCGCCCAGGGTCTTCATTTCTTCATGCACGCGCTTCATGAAGCGGTGGAAGTGGGTGCGGGACTTTTCCTTGAACGGCAGCGCTTCGAAGAAGGTGTCGACCAGGTACGTCTTGCCGCGACCCACGCCGCCCCAGAAGTACAGGCCCTTGACCGGTGCCTGATCCTTCTTGCCAAACAGTTTGCCCAGCAGGCCCGGCTTGTTCTGCTCGGCCGCGACCAGATCGTCGTACAGGCGCTGCAGATGGCGCACGGCAGTTTCCTGCGCGGCATCATGGAAGAATTCCGGGCGTTTCAGATCAGCTTGATATCGTTCTAGGGGCGTCATAATTCGTTAGCAAGGCAACAAAAACGGGCCGTCACTGTAGCGATGGCCCGTGAGAATGGCAATCAGCCCTTGGTCGGGCCGAGCCGTTGATTATTCCTGAACTGGCGTCAGCGCGATGCGCAATGCCTCGATCGCCGCATCGCGCGCGGCGCTGTCAGCGAACGCCGGGCTGTCGCCCACGCACTGGCCTTCAAGCCAGACGCTGAAGCCCAGGTCTTCGCTGCGCACGTCCAGTGGCTGGCCCGATTGCAGCTGCTTGGTCACCTGACCGGCGGTTTTACCATCGGCAAAGTGACGCGACAGCAACAATTGCTCGCCATCGGCCGCCAACAGACGGAAGCGGAAACTGCCGTCGTCTTCGCGGAAGCTGACAAAACGTGCAGCCTTCGCCGCTTTCTTCTTCGTGGTTGCGGCCACTTGAGCCTGGGCAACGAAAGAACGCAGACCCACCGCTTCACGCAACTCGTTGAGGAAAGGGGTCGCGACTGCGCGAGCCTTTTTCGCACCGTGCTGCAGGATGTCTTCAAGGTCCGCCGGACGCTCGATCAGCTGGTTGTAACGCTCGCGGGATTCGCCCAATTCGCTGTCCAGCAGTTGGAACAGGCGATTCTTCGCCTCGCCCCAACCCAGGCCCTGCAGCAGATCGCTGCGGAACTCGTCAGCCTGCGCCGGGGTGGCAAACGCCTGGAACAGGGTGAACAGGTGCGAGTTGTCCGGATCCTTTGCCTCGCCCGGTGCACGGGAGTCGGTGACGATACGGGAAATCGCGTCCTTCATTTCCTTGGCGCTGCTGAACAACGGAATGGTGTTGTCGTAGCTCTTCGACATTTTCCGGCCATCCAGGCCCGGCAGCGTGGCCACGCTTTCCTCGATCAGCGCCTCGGGCATGGTGAAGAATTCCTTGCCCTGGCCAAACAGATGGTTGAAGCGCTGGCCGATGTCCCGGGCCATTTCCACGTGCTGGATCTGGTCGCGGCCGACCGGCACCTTGTGCGCGTTGAACATCAGGATGTCCGCGGCCATCAGCACCGGGTAGCTGTACAGGCCCATGGTGATGCCGGCGTCCGGGTCTTCACCGGTCTCGACGTTCTTGTCCACCGAGGCCTTGTAGGCGTGGGCGCGATTGAGCAGGCCCTTGGCGGCCACGCAGGTCAGCAGCCAGGTCAGCTCAGGGATTTCCGGGATGTCGGACTGACGATAGAAGGTCACGCGGTCCACATCCAGGCCACCGGCCAGCCAGGTCGCGGCGATTTCCAGGCGCGAGCGCTGGATGCGCAGCGGGTCATCGCACTTGATCAGGGCGTGGTAGTCGGCCAGGAAGTAGAACGAATCGGCATTGCTGTCACGGCTGGCAAGGATCGCCGGGCGGATGGCGCCTGCGTAGTTGCCCAGGTGCGGCGTGCCGGTGGTGGTGATGCCGGTGAGGATACGGGTACGAGTCGTCATGGGTAATCGCTTGTCAGACTGCAATCAATTCGAGAGACGCGGCAGGATCAGATCCTTGAGATCGGTCAGCTTGCCATGAAAAAAGTGTCCGCATTCTGCCACTTTCAGCAGCTCATGGGGACGTTCAAGCTGGTCGGACCATTGGTAAACCAGCTGTGGATCGATCACTTCGTCGGTTTCCGGCTGGATCAGGGTCAGTTCGCCGTGTTGCGGCAGTGGGTCCTGAGCACCCAGGCGCATGACCGCCGGTGCGACCATGAACAGATGCTTGAGCTGCTCGCCCTGCGCTTCCAGGCGGCCGCCGAGACTTGCAGCAACAAATCCGCCGAAGGAAAACCCGAACAGGGTCAACGGCAATTCCGGGTGTTTGGCGCGAAACCATTCGGCGACAGATTGGGCATCGTCGACTTCACCGGTGCCCATATCGTGAGAGCCTTCGCTGGCACCGACACCACGGTAATTGAAACGCAGGGTGATCAAACCGGCATCGCGCGCAGTGCGCTGCAGGGTCGAGACCACTTTATTGAGCATGGTGCCGCCCTGCACAGGGTTCGGATGGCAGATAAGCGCCAGGCCGCGCGGCTGCTCATTGTCCAGGTACAGCGCTTCCAGTTGGCCGACCGGGCCATCAATCACTACAGGGGTTTCACGCATAAGCAAGGAAGGAACTCCGTGACCTCGAATCGGGTCGACTCGTCTAGCAAATTGTCTGCAACTGTCTATTGCGAGCGAATCGCGGTATACAGCGCAGGTTCGAGCCGTTAACGTAAAGCAAAGCCGTTTATAGAGGAAGGACTCGTGGAACACTCGCTCTTAGTTTGGTTGTTGCCGACTCTTGCCCTGGTTGTGGGTGTCGCCATTGGTTTCCTGATCGCTCGCCTGGCGCCGAATGCCGCGCCTAGCAGCACGCAACGTCAGCTGGACGATATTCAGGAACGTTTCGACAGTTATCAGAACGAGGTGGTGACCCACTTCAACAGCACTGCAACATTGGTCAAGAAACTGACTGCGAGCTATCAGGAAGTGCAGGATCATCTCGCCGAGGGTGCCAACCGCCTGGCCCTGGACGAGCAGACCCGTCAACGCTTGCTGGCCTCCCTGCACGCCGACGCAACGCAGGCTCCACGGGAACGCCTGACACCGCCGCGCAATCAGGAACCGCCGCGCGACTACGCACCCAAAGCCCCGAACGCGCCGGGCATGCTCGATGAGCATTACGGCCTGAAGAAGTAATCAGGTTACAGGTGTGAAAAAGCCCCTGTAGGAGCTGTCGAGTGCAACGAGGCTGCGATCTTTTGATTTTCAGAAGCAAGATCAAAAGATCGCAGCCTGCGGCAGCTCCTACAAAAAAACCGCCCGACCTGTGAAGATCGGGCGGTTTTTTTTACGCCTGACGCTTATGGGTACTGCTGAACGTTGCCTTGTTGCTGGGCACCATACTGCTGGCCTGGAATCGCCTTCAGGTTGACCTCTACCCGGCGGTTCTGCGCCCGGCCATTGACGTCACCGTTGCTGGCGACCGGGTTATCCGGGCCGGCGCCACGGGCGCTCAGGTTGGCACCGCTGACGCCTTGCGAGGTCAGGTAGGTCGCCACGCTCTGGGCGCGACGCTGGGACAGGTCCATGTTGTGCTGGCGGGCACCGGTGCTGTCGGTGTAGCCGACGATTTCGATCTGGTTCTGGTTGAACTCTTTCAGCGAACCGGCCAGGTTGTTCAGCGGCTGATAGAAGCTCGGTGCGATATTCGCCGAATCGGTGGCGAACGTGATGTTGCCTGGCATGATCAGCTTGATCTGGTCGCCTTGACGCTGCACTTCGACACCGGTGTTGGCCATGCTGGCACGCAGCTTTTTCTCCTGCTGGTCGGCGTAGTAGCCGTAACCGGCAGCGGAAGCACCCACGACGGCAGCACCGATCAGCGCGCCCTTGCCACGGTTGTCGTGGTTGATGGCAGCACCGGCCAGTGCGCCTGCGAGAGCTCCGAGGCCACCGTACTTGGCGGTTTTGCTCATGCCCGTGGAGCCGCTATCGGCCTGGCCCTGGCCCTGGCCCTGGCCGTCGTAGGGGTTGGGCGATGCGCAACCGGCCAACAGTGCCACGGCAGTAGCGACAATAATCAAACGAGGCGTGGTGAACATGTAGAGCTCCTACTTTTTTGCATTCTGTGGTGCAACGGACTCAGCATCGGACCCTTGCGGGCGTTGGATCATTTCGACCCGTGAAAATTCCACTTGTTACAAATCAGGCCCGAACAAAAGGGTTCTCGCGCATTTCATCGCCCAACCGGGTGTCCGGACCATGCCCGGCCACCACGGTCGCTCCTTCGTCGAGGGTATACAGGCGCTGTTTGATCGAACGCACGATGGTCGCCTGATCGCCTCCCCACAAATCCGTGCGCCCTACCCCGCGGCGGAACAAGGTGTCCCCTGCAATCAGCAGCTTCGCGTCGGCAAACCAGAAACTCATGGAGCCCGGCGTATGACCCGGTGTGTGCAAGGCCACGCCACAGCCACAGGCCAGCTCTTCATCGTCGGCCAGCCAGCGGTCCGGCGACGGTACCGGCGTGTAGGGCACACCGAACATCTGACATTGCATCTCCAGGTTGTCCCAGAGAAATTGGTCTTCCTTGTGCAAATGCAGGGTGGCGCCGGTTTTTTCCTTCAACTGGCCGGAGGCCAGGAAGTGATCGAGGTGCGCATGGGTGTGAATGATGCTGACCACCTTCAGGCCCAGGGCATCGAGCCGCGCGAGGATCAGTTCGTGATTGCCGCCCGGATCGACCACGATGGCTTTTTTGGTGATCGGGTCGCCGATGATCGTGCAGTTGCACTGCAAGGGACCGACGGGGAAGGTTTCGCGGATCAGCGCAGGTTTGGCAGCGTCCATGGGTGTTCCTGGAAAAAATGGATGGCATATTCTCGCACAGCTCGACGACATCGCCGATGCCACCCATTGCCACTGCCTGATTGCGGAAGCGGACTACAACAAACAAGGAAACGTCTGATTTACGTCTGACAGCCCCGTATAGAACCCTGTGCACGGCATTTTGCCACTCCTCCGTTCCATCGGGAGCAGAAGCAATTTGATCGTAAACAAGGAGTTCTAGCAATGGCAAAGGGATATTTCATTCGCAAGGGTGACAAGACCACCTGCGGTGGCGAGGTGCTGGAGACCGATACCCGCATCATGATGTTTGGCTTCGCCCATGCTCGCGCAGGGGATCCGGTGTCCTGCGGCAAAAACGACGAAACCTACGAAATCGAGGGTGGCATCTCGTTCATGGACAGTCACGGCAGGCTGATGGCGGGCTCGTTGGACAGCCGCAGCAGCTGCCCCTGCAAGGCCGGGTTCATCCCCTCGTTTACTACCGCCACCTACGACTCCAGACAGGATGCTGCGCCGCCAGTCGCAAGGAGTGCCACTCAACAGGCGGCCGCGCCCGTTGCACCCAGCAATCCGGTGACGCCACGACAAAACACTTTCACTTCAGCGCGGGCGCCCACACCAACGCTCAGCGAACGGCCAGGGACGGTCTGCGAGAACCTTTGGCGCGGCTACCAGCAGCGGGTCGAAAACGTCGTAGCACCGGGCGGTAAGCTGATCGCCGACCCGAAGGCGCGCAACAAGGCGATCAATGCCGCCTACGCCCAGCTATGGCGCCACGACCCGCGTTTTCAGTGGGCCGGGCTGGCGGCGTTCGCTTCGAAACAGGTGGGCTGTGGTCTGCTGCACGCGGCTGATTCGGTCGAGAAAATTCAGGCGGAAGAAGAGGCGATACAGCAATTGAGGGACAGTGCCAGACAAGGACTGAGAGGCTTGCTCAGTCCCAGTGAGCGGGAAAAGCGCGCGACCATTCGAGCGTTTGAGCAGCGCCAGCACGAGTACGAAGAGGCCAACCGTGACAACCCGGTATGGGGCTTCACCCACTGGGGTGCCGACCTTCCCTTGTCGCTCTCGCAACGGATGTACCGGTTTGTGTACGAGATGCTGGCGATGGGCAATACCACGCTGTTCCTGGATGTGTATCCGCTGCATGTGTTCTACAAGGAACGGGGGTTGGAGGCGCTGAAGGATTGTCTGGAATCACGTAGCAACATTTATGGGCATGGCCAACATCCAGTGTTGTGGCCGGTCGGGCAGGAAACGCTGAAGTTCGGGACTGACCACGAGGAAATCCTCCTGGCCTTCGAGGCGATCGAGGCGGGCAATATTGCCAAGAGTGTTGAGCATCTAGCCAAGCACGAACAGGTCAACATCCTGCAACCGGCGATGTACGACGACAGCGGTCTGAAATGGTTATTGCGCGGTAACCATGTCTCCTACGTCACTAACATCCCCTCCGGTGCCGCCCAGGCCATCGAGCTGACGCTGGCCAGCCAGTGCCGTCCCATCGAGGACGGACGCACCATTGGTTTTGGCAGCAATCCCTTTGCCAACCTGGCTGACATCGAACGGCGCATGGCCTTTGTGCTCAAAGCCGCGGCGCAGTTTGACGATTTGCTGCACAGCGACCAACGCGACCAGATTGAGCAATCGATTCGGGACATCGCCTGGGGTGGAGGCGTGCGGTGAACCTGATGCAACGCATCGGCTGGCGTCGTGGCGTGTTGGCACTGGCGGTTGCGGTCGTCCTGACGTCAGCCGCGATTCAAGTACTCTCGGGAGAGCCGGAAATCGCCCTGTTGATCGGCGAGCCGTACGAAGCCATGCGCCAGCGCTCCAGCGCAAGCATTGGCCCGGCCGTTCCCGGGCACTCATGGTTCAGTGTTCCGAAATCAGATGCGCGCCTGCGTTTCATTGATCCCCAGTACGGCTTTGTAACGCCTCTGGCCCGTTTTTTCACGGTGATGTTTGATGATGAACATATCCACGGTGTCCGCATGTCCCCACAAATCGAGCCGCTATTACTCGACGACACCCTCAAGGTCGTACTGGATCTGCAAGAGCAATGGCGCAACGCTGGCTGGACCCCCATCAAGGTCGATTACTTCCCTTCATTCGCCGACACTCCTGAGTGGCGAGCCCAATTACGGGACGTGAACAAAGGCGGCAAAACTTATTGGCACGCGTCCAACCGGTATCAAGTGATGTTGATTGTGAATCGATTCAAGGACCAGAAACGGCCCACAGAGGAGCGCTATCTCATCACGCTGTCACTGGCCACGCCATGGACGAACCCTTGACCATACTTCATAACGACGAACGAGCGATTTGCACTGGCGACGCGACCACGGCCTAGGACGCCAGCAAGAAAACCCGCGCAACGCTACACCAACACCCCCAACTCCTTCGCCCTGGCCACCGCCTGCGTGCGCCGCTCTACCCCCAGCTTGCTGTTGATATGGCTGGCATGGGTTTTCACCGTATGCAGGGAAATGAACAGCTGGTCGCTGATCTCCTGATTCGAGCAGCCTTGGGCAATCAGGCGCAGGACGGCCATTTCCCGGGTGCTGAGTTGTTCCGAGGCGGGAGTGGGTTCCGGTGTCGGGCGAGAGGCCACGGCCGGAAGTTTTTCTGAGAGGTCCCGGGAAACCGTGGTCGGCGTGCAGAGTAGAAGTTGTCCGCGCAGCCAGTCCGGGTGCTCGGCCAATAGCCCTTCGAAGGGTTGCAACACGCCCCCGGCTGCGGCGTCCAGCGCCTGGATTAGCGCCTTGCGGGCCTCCGGTTCGCGTCCGCTGCCCAACAACAACGAAACCTTTTGCGTCAGCGCCATGGCACTGAGCATCTGCCGACCGGTTTGCTGGCCATTTTCCAGCAGCGTATTCAAACGCCCTTCGGCCAGCATCGGCTGGTTCTGGATTGCCTCCAGCAACGCTTGCTGCAATTCGATATGCAGCGGCAGTTGCGGATGGAATTCCGGGGGTGCGGCCGGCTGCTCGCCGTTGTAGGTCTGACCCAATCGGGTCAACCAGGCTTGCGCCAGGTCGGTACGCCCCTGGGCCAGCCAGAGTTCGCATTTGACCAGGGTGATCATCGCCAGGTAGTAGATCGGCGGCACGTCCCAGATGTGCATCAGCCGTTCCGCTTCGGCGAGTTCGGCAAAGGCCTTGGCGAACTCGCCGCTGCTGCCTTCGAGCCGGGCGATCACGCAATGGCCGATCAGCACGCTGATGTCGCGACAGGCACGGGCCTCGCTCAAGCCGGCCTGCAAGCGCAACCGTGCGGCTTGGGGTTGCAGGCGCACGGCCAACAGAAAACCCTCGTACAGCGTCAGTCGGGCGCGTACGGCAAAGAGCCTCTGCGCAGGCAAGCCCTGCAGGCGTTGCAGCCCTTGGCGGACTTCATCCAGCGAACGCAGCACTTCACCCCGCGCCTGCAATACTCGAGCGCGGTCGTAGTGCGCCAACGCCTCGAACAGCGGATTACCAACCCGTTGCGCCAGCTCCAGGGACTCGCGGTTCAAATTCCTCGCACGCCACATGTCGCCATCAGCAATGGCCAGGTTGGACAGGGTCGAGAGGCACACCAAGCGCTGGCCATAACGCTTGCACGGCAGGCTCTCCAGCGCTTCGGTGCAATAGCGTATCGTCAGTTCGCGGTTACCGCGCCCGCGCGCGATGATCCCGCTCAAGGCCAGCCATTGCGCCAGCATCGACTTTTGCGCGGTGGCCGACGGCGCCGGCAGGAAGCGGCTCAGGTGGCTGGCCAGCTCCTCGGCGGCGTCCAACTGGCAAGCCAGTCCCAACGCCCAGCTATAGAGCACGATCAAGCGCGGGGTGCTGATCAGCAGGCTATCGGGCAGGTCCATTTTCCAGCGCAGCAACATGCCGACGTTCTGTTCGGCCAGCAGTTGTTCTTCGGAAAGGTTCTGCACCAGGTTGGCCGCAACGTCCAAATGTCCTGCCCGCAACGCCTGCTCGACCGCCTCATCGAGCAGGCCCTGAGCATTGAACCAGCGACAGGCGCGCAGGTGCAGGCTGGCCGCCGGCACCATCGACTGCGCGCCGGGCCGGGTGCGCAGCAGATCGGAAAACAGATGGTGGTAACGATACCAGTGGCCGTGCTCGTCCAGCGGCACCAGGAACACCTGGTGGGCCGCCAGGAAGCTGAGGATGGCGGCACTGTCATGTGCGTCGCGAACGGCGTCGCAAAGCTCGCTGCAAAAGCGCTCCTGGGGGGCGGTGTCGTAGAGGAAGGCTTGTACTTCGGCCGGCAGGCAATCGATTACCTCTTCGAGCAAGTAGTCGCGGATCAGCCCTTCCCCGCCGTGCAGCGCCTGGGGCAATGCGCCCTGGGTGCCCGCCTCGGAGGCCGCCAGCAACCAGAAGCGCAGGCCGGCCACCCAGCCTTCGCTGCGCTGGATCAGGTTTTCCAGCGCCTCGCCACGCAAGGAACTGCTGTGCCGATCGAGCAGGCTCAAGGCTTCATCGTGGGTCAGGCGCAGGTCCTGCTCATGCAGCTCCAGCAGCTGGCGCGACAGGCGCAATCGCGCCAGGTGCCAGTCTGGACGCTGGCGGCTGGTGACCATCACCAGCAAGCCATCGGGCAGGTGATTGAGGAAAAACTGCAGGCAGCGATCGAGTACGGGGCCCTGGGCCAGGTGATAGTCATCGAGCACCAGCAAGAGCGGGGTGGCCGTCGACAGGTGCACGGCCAGTTCGTCGAGCAGCCCGTCCAGCCATTCTTCGAAGGCGAACGGTTGATGCCGCTGGCGCATTTTCAACAAACCGAGGGACTGCCTGCCCAATTGTGGAAAGAAGTCCTGTAGGCCTTCGAGCAAGCGCTCGAGGAATCGGCCCGGGTCGCTGTCTCGCGGACTCAACCCCAGCCAGAGGCTTTGCCAGTGACCCGGCAGCGCCTGGCAGAACTCCACCGCCAACGAACTCTTGCCGAACCCGGCCGGTGCGCTGACCAGCAGCAACCTGCCACCCAAGCCTGCGCTCAAGCGCTCGCACAGGCGTGGGCGCAACACATGGCCGTCGGGCAATGGCGGTCGGAAAAAGCGCCCGTCCAGCGCGGCGACAGCGACGCTTGCAGGACCGGGTGGTGGGGACAGATCAGTCATGGCCGGCTCTTGTTTGAATTGCGGGTGGCGGCGTTGCAGATGTCCGCAGACTAGCGGTAAACGATGAGGGAATGAAGGTTATTGCTACAAATGGCTACAAAAACTCTAAACACTGTAGGAGCGAGCTTGCTCCGGGCGGCGTTCCGACGAGTAACCAGAGAGCGCCGCGGGCTGCCTGGTTTCAAGCGTTATCGTTGACGACCATCGCGAGCAAGCTCGCTCCTACAGAAAAAAAAACGCCCCGAACCAGTCGGGGCGTTTTTCCAGAGGATGCGGCCTCAGGTCAGTGCACGTTAGCGAACACCATCCTGGCGCAACGCCGCCGGGGTGAAGTCGCTGGTGGTGGCGGTGAAGCCGAAGTCATACGCCGACTTCTCTTCGTTCTTCATGCCCAGCGCCAGGTAGCGACCCGATTGCAGGTCGTACAGGGTTTCCAGGGCGTACCACGGCACTTGCTTGTCGTAGTAGTTCTCGGCATGCGCCTCGGCAACGCGCCACAGTTGGTTGCGGCCGTCGTAGTGGTCGATCACTGCGGCCTGCCAGGTGTCTTCGTCGATGTAGAAGTCACGCTTGGCGTAGATGTGACGCTGGCCTTCCTTCAGGGTTGCAACCACATGCCAGACCCGGCGCAGCTCGTAGCGAGCCAGGTCCTGGTTGATATGGCCGGCCTTGATGATGTCGGTGTACTTGAGCTTCGGATCGTCGAGCTTGTAGGCGTCGGAGGCGATGTACATCTCTTTCTTGCCTTCGAGTTTCCAGTCGTAACGATCCGGCGCACCGTTGTACATGTCCAGGTTGTCGGAGGTACGCAAGCCATCGGCAGCGGTACCCGGCCCGTCATAGGACACTTGTGGCGCACGACGCACACGACGCTGACCGGCGTTGTAGACCCACGCCGAACGCGGTTCCTTGACCTGGTCGAGGGTTTCGTGAACCAGCAGCACACCACCGGCCAGACGTGCCGGCGCGGTCACTTTCTGCTTGAAGTAGAACAGGATGTTGCCCGGGTTCGCCGGATCGTAATCCTTCATCTTGTCACGGAACACGAACTGGTCCTGGAAGTACACCAGGCTGAACGAGCCGTTCGGCTGTGGCGTGGCCTGGGTCACGAGACGGGTCACGCTGCCGCCGCGATAGCGGGTGATGTGGTTCCAGATCACTTCGACGCCGCTTTTCGGAATCGGGAACGGTATGGCGGTTTCGAAGTTCTCCAGGCCGTTACCACCGGACACCAGATTGGTCTTGGTGGCGTTGCGCTTGATGGCGGCGAACACGTCATCCGGCACGGTTGCACCGCGATGGGAGGTGTAGACCGGCATCTTGAAGGTTTCCGGGTAGCGCTTGAACATCGCGTACTGACCCGGGGCGAGCTTGTCCTTGTACTGGTCGACGTTCTGCGCCGTGATGGTGAACAGCGGTTTTTCGCTGGCGTACGGATTGGACAGGAAACCCTTGCTGTCGACGGTACCGGCGTTCTTCGGCATGGGTTTCCAGGCCGGGATCGAACCGTCGGCATTACCGGCCATTTCGGCGCCCATCGGGGTCAGGCTCTTGCCCAGCTTGTCCGCTTCGGCCGCCGGGACCGCTGCCATGACACCGGTCGCCAGCAGCGAAAGCCCCAGGACACTGGCGTGGAACAGACTCTTGGTTATTTTCATGTGTATGTGCTCGTCCTGAAAATAGAGTGCTTAGAAGTTCACGCCGAAGCTGAGCGCAACGAAGTCGCGGTCATCCACGGTGGTGTACTTGCCGTCGAAGAAGTTGGTGTACGCCAGGCTTGCGGTGTAGGTGTTCTGGTACTCGGCATCGACACCCAGGCTGACCGCTTTGCGACCTTCCTCGAAGTTGCCGCCAGGACCAGGCGAGTAACCTTCCACGTCGTGGGACCAGGCCACGTTCGGCTTGAGGTTCACACCGGCGAATACGTCGTTGTATTCCCAGATGGCACGACCGCGGTAACCCCAGGAGTTGGCCGTGGTGAAGCCGTCGTTTTCGCAGTAGCGACTGACGTTGTTTTGCGGACCGCCTGCCAAGGTACCGCTGTTCAAGGTCACGCACTGGTTGTTTGGCAATGGGCCAGGGCCGTAGCTCGGGTCACGGCCGTAACGTGCCTTGGAATTGCTTTCCAGGCCGCCAACGTGGGTCCAGCCGACTTCACCCACCAGGGTCAGACGCTCGGCGCCCATCACCTGGTCGAAGAAGTGGGTCAGGGTCGATTGCAGCTGGGTCACTTCCTTGCGGCGATAACCTTGTTGATCCTGCCCTGGGGTGCCCTGGAGCACGGACACGTTAGGGTTCAGCGGCGTCAGGCCGGAGAAGAGGATGTCGGTGGTGTTGAGCTGGACCGGAGCGTTCGGACGGTAGCTGAGTTCACCACTCCACGCGGTGCCTGTCGGCAAGGTGGTGGAGAAGCTCAAGCCGTACAGGCGGATATCCTCAGGGTATTCGACGTAGTAGCTGGAGTTACCGGCCACCACCAACGGCAGCAAGGTCGGTGCCAGGCCCGCCGCGACACCCAGGGGTACGCCGTTGCCCACCAGGCCGCCCACCAGGCCTGCGCCACTGTAGGCGCTCGCCGGGGCCCCGTGACCACTGAAAATCGGCGCACGGCTGTGGTAGTTCATGAAGTAGGCACCGAATTCGGTGTCCAGCGGATCGAACATGTACTTGAAGGAAACACCGAATTGACCGCTGTCACGGGCATCGCGATCCGGGCCACGACGCACGATCACGCCTTCATCCGGGTTACCCCAGGTCACGCCCCGGGCCCCGAGGGTGTTGATCGCGGCATTGCGCAATCCGGCTGGCAGCCCAGCCGCCGCCAGGGCGCTGTTGAGGCCGTTCTGGGTGCGCAGTACCGCCAGGTTATTGTCGCAACCATCGGCGATCACGTCCGGTTGCGAGAAGAAGGTGCCGCAGTTGTCGGCGACCGTCTGGTCCCATTCGATCTGGTAGAAGGCTTCGGTGGAGAGGTTCTCGGTCAGGCTCTGGGACACGTAGAACATGTTGACCGGAATCAGGCCTTCCTTGATCTCGGCACCGGGACGACGGAATGCGGACACATCGATCGGGTTGATCGAGTTGATGCCGCCGCCGATGAAGGTACTTTCACCCCAGCTCACCACTTGCTTGCCCAGACGTACCGAACCTGGCTGATCGGCAATGGCGTAGTTGTGGTAGACGAAGGCGTCGAGGATCTGGCCGCCAGATGACTTGGCGCCTTCCTTGCGATTGTCGTCGCTGATGTCCTTGAACGGGCGGCTCTCGTCCTTGAGCTCGAAGTCGTACCAGTATTTGCCACGGACGAAAATGCCGGTGTCGCCATACTTCAACTCAAGGTCATGGATACCCTTGAAGATTTTCGAGAAGGTTTCACCGCTTTTGAAGTTCAGGTGACCGTCATCGGAAGTCTGGGACAGGCCGCGGCCGCCGTTGTTGACGCCGATGAGGTTTTTGTTGGCGCTTTCAGTAGACCAACTCGCGCCGATCGACAGGGAAGAGTCGAACTGACCTTCGATTTCACCGATGTTGAAACTGACGCCGAATGCAGGCCCGGCGAGCGTAGAGGCAAGGCTGACGGCCAGAGGCAGTTTAGCCCGGCGCCAGAACTGGTTTACTGATGTCATCGACGCTACTCCATGTGCATTTTATTGTTATGGCAAATAGCACTTCTAAAAACGCTTGGATAACAGGGAGCCATGGCTTCCCAAAGTCACTCCAAAGTTGCATCGCCCCGGTTTGTGCGTTTGCTCCGTTCTTAAAAATCCTTGAGCGGACTATAGCCAGCAGGTAGTACTGCTTGATCCCTCTAAAGTGTGATTTAAGCCTGCCGACCACTCTGGAACAGTCCTTTGCCAAGCCGACAGGTGTCGGCACGGCAAGAATGGCTGAAAATTCGGATTTGACAAGCCAAGCGCTTGCTTGGTGGGGCTGGCGTGCCCTTTCGGGCACGCCAGGGGACGCTTAAAGCGTCGAGAGGAAGGTGCTGTTGTTGGCCTGCCATTCGGTGATGTCGACGCGAATTCGCTTCTTGTCGAGCTTACCGACACTGGTCTTGGGAATTTCAGTAACAAGGGCGATCTGACTCGGAATCGCCCACTTGCTCAGGTGCCCCAATTCCACGAACGGCTTGAGGTGCTCCTTGAGTTCCCGGGCACCGATGGCATGGCCCTCGCGCAGCACCAGCAAGGCAAACGGCCGCTCGCCCCACTGCGGATCGGCAATCCCCACCACTGCTACTTCGCGTACCGCCGCGTGGCGACTGATCAGGTCTTCGAGGTCCAGGGAGGAGATCCACTCACCGCCGGTCTTGATCACGTCCTTTATCCGGTCGCGAATATCGATCACCCCCATGCTGTCCAGCGTCGCCACGTCGCCGGTGTGCAGCCAGCCACCGGCCCAGAGTTCGGCGCCCTTCTGCGGCTCGTTGAAATAGCCCTCGGTCAGCCACGGCGCGCGCAACACCAGTTCGCCTTGGGTTTCGCCATCGGCGGGCAGGAAGTTGCCTTCGGTGTCGACGATCGCCGCCTCCACCAACGGCCCTGGCACGCCGGCCTTGATCCGGTAGGTGGTGCGTTCGTCCTCGGAACCGGCCATCAGTTCGTCATTGAGGTGCGCGCAGGACACCAGCGGCCCGGTCTCCGACATGCCGTAGGCGGCGGTCAACTGAATGCCCTTGGCTTTCGCGGCATCGTACAGCGCACGGTTGAGCGCGCTGCCACCGATGACGATTTTCCAACCGCCGAAGTCGATGTCCTGGGCCGCCTTGGCGTTGAGGACCATTTGCAGGATGGTCGGCACGCAGTGCGAGAAAGTGACCTTTTCCTTGCGCCACAGCTCCACCAGGTACTCCGGATCGTAGCGCCCCGGATACACCTGCTTGAGCCCGAGCATGGTCGCCACATAGGGCAGGCCCCAGGCATGCACGTGGAACATCGGCGTGATGGGCATGTACACGTCGCTGGTACCCAACAGGCGCACGCTGTCGATCGAACCCATGATCGTCGAGACACCCATGGTGTGCAGAACCAGTTGGCGATGGGTGAAGTACACGCCCTTGGGGTTGCCGGTGGTGCCCGTGGTGTAGAACGTGGTCGCCACCGAGTTTTCGTCGAAGTCCTGGAAGTCGTACTGCGGGCTTGCCGCGGCCAGCAATTGCTCGTACTCACCGATGAGGTTCGGCAGGTCGGCGGTCTTTTCCGGCAGGTCGGTCAGGAGCAGGGTTTTCTCGACCGTGGTCAGGTTCCCGGCGATCGCGTTGTACAGGCCGACGAATTCGCTGTTGACCAGGACAAAGCGGTCTTCGGCGTGATTCATGGTGTAGAGGATCTGCTCCGGCGACAGGCGCACGTTGATGGTGTGGATCACCGCGCCGATCATCGGAATGGCAAACATGCATTCCAGGTATCGGTGGCTGTCCCAATCCATCACCGCCACGGTATCCCCGGGCTTGACCCCGGCGGCCGTCAGCACGTTGGCCAGGCGTGCGACCCGTTCGATCAGGGTCGGATAGCTATAGCGCAACTGATCGCGGTAAACGATCTCGCGGGTTTTCTCATAACGCGCGCCGGACATCAGCAGCCGTTTGATCAGCAGCGGAAACTGGTAAGCGCCTTCGGCTGGGGGGATAACGCGAGTCTGCAACATAAGAATCCCTTTTCTGACTACTCGGTCGAGGCTGTAGAGAGTAAGCACTGTAGTGCCCCTGATCGCCAGCCAAATCAGCCAAAGGGATGATTTGCAGAGCCGCACGGATGCTAGCGTTGCGCCAGCATCCATGGGGAATTGTGGACGGTTACGCTCAATGCATTTCGGTAAACGCCAGTTTCACGCCAATGGCGATCAACACCGCGCCCATGGTCCGGTCGAACCAATGCCCCATGCGGGCGAAACCGGCGCGCACGCGCTGCTGGCTGAACAGCATGGCCACCAGGCAGAACCAGATCGCCGTGGCCACCGCCAGGTACACCCCGTAACCGGCCTGCACGGCTAGCGGTGTATGCGGATTGATCACCACGGTGAACAGTGACAGGAAAAACAGCGTGGCTTTCGGGTTCAGGCCATTGGTCACGAACCCCGAAGTGAAGGCGCCGCGCGCGGTGCGCTCGCCGGCTTCCTGGTGCAGATCATCTGTCACGGCCTTGGCCGGTTGCGCCCGCAGTGCCTTGAAGCCGATGTACAGCAGGTAAGCGGCGGCGGCCCACTTCAATGCGTTGAACAAGACGATCGACTGGGACACGATCAGGCCGATGCCCAGCAGCGAGTAGCCAACGTGCAGGAAAATCGCCGAACCGACGCCAAGGGCTGTCCAGGTGCCAGCGCGACGGCCATGGGTCACGCTTTCCCGTACCACCACGGCAAAGTCCGGGCCGGGGCTGGCCACGGCCAGCAGGTGAATCAGCGCAACGGTCAAGAATTCGGTCCAGTACATTGGGGCTCCTTAAGGTCAAGCGTAACTATTTATTTCATCTGGTAGGCTCGGCAGATTACGCCTTCAGTTCATTGCACAAAAGGTACAGTTGATGACGAACATTCACCGCGCTGTTTTCCTCGACCACCCCTCCCTGGACCTGGGCGATCTCGATCTCAGCCCGCTGCGCGAAGTTTTCAGCGAACTGCAGTTGTTCAACCAGACCCTGCCCGACCAAGTGATCGAGCACCTCAAGGGCGCCAGCGTCGCCATCACCAACAAGATCCAGATCAACGCGGCCGCCATCGCTGCCAGCCCCGAGCTGAAACTGATCCTGATCGCCGCCACCGGCACCAACAACGTCGACCTCGCGGCCGCCCGCGCCCACGGGATCACCGTGTGCAACTGCCAGGGGTACGGCACGCCATCGGTGGCGCAACACACGATCATGCTGCTGCTCAACCTGGCCACGCGCCTGGCCGACTACCAGAAAGCCGTCGGTGAAGGGCGCTGGCAACAGGCCAAACAGTTCTGCCTGCTGGATTATCCAATCGTCGAACTGCAAGGCAAAACCCTCGGCCTGCTCGGTCACGGCGAATTGGGCGGCGCCGTCGCGCGCCTGGCCGAGGCGTTTGGCATGCGCGTGCTGCTGGGCCAGATCCCGGGTCGCCCTGCCCGCCCCGACCGCTTGCCGCTGGATCAACTGCTGCCGCAAATCGACGCATTGACCCTGCACTGCCCGCTCAACGAACACACCCGTCACTTCATCGGCGCCCGTGAACTGGCCTCCATGAAGCCCGGCGCGTTCGTGGTCAACACCGCCCGCGGCGGCCTGATCGACGAGCAGGCACTGGCCGATGCCTTGCGCAACGGCCACCTGGGCGGTGCCGCCACCGACGTGCTGAGCGTCGAGCCGCCGGTCAACGGCAATCCCCTGCTGGCCCAGGACATCCCACGCCTGATCGTCACCCCGCACAACGCCTGGGGCAGTCGCGAAGCGCGGCAACGAATTGTTGGCCAATTGACCGAAAACGCCCAGGGCTACATCAGCGGTAAGGCGCTGCGGGTCGTCAGTTGATAAACTGCGGCACTTTTTTTCACAGGAGCAGTTATGGATCCGCGCAGTGAAGTACTGCTTCGTCAGGCTGAATTATTCCAGGGCTCGGTGTTGTTGGCCGGCCTGCCCGCCGACGACTTGCTGGGCCGCCTGCCCGACGCCCACGGCTGGAGTTGGCACGCCGGCGATCAGGCCGCGCTGGATGCGCGCTTCGCCGAGCGCAGCCATTTTGGCGTTGACGCGCCTGAGCGCGCGTTCGATAGCGCCGTGGTGTTTCTGCCCAAGTCCAAGGACCTGACCGATTACATCCTCAACGCCCTCGCCTCTCGGCTGGCCGGCCGCGAGCTGTACCTGGTCGGTGAGAAAAAAAGCGGCATCGAAGGCGCCGCCAAGCAGTTGAACCCGTTTGGCAAGCCACGCAAGCTCGACAGTGCGCGGCATTGCCAGCTGTGGCTGGTCACCGTAGCCAACGCACCAGAGGCCAAACCCCTGGAAAGCCTGGCCCAGACCTATGAATTGCCGCTGGCCGAAGGCCCGTTGAAGGTCATCAGCCTGCCGGGCGTGTTCAGCCACGGTCGACTGGATCGCGGCAGTGCTTTGTTGCTGGAACACCTGGATAAACTGCCCAGCGGCCACTTGCTGGACTTCGGTTGCGGCGCCGGGGTGCTGGGTGCGGCGGTAAAACGCCGTTATCCGCACAACCAGGTCACCTTGCTCGATGTCGATGCCTTTGCCGCTGCCAGCAGTCGCCTGACCCTGGCGGCCAATGGTCTTGAAGCGGAGGTCATTACCGGTGACGGTATCGACGCGGCACCCATGGGTTTGAGCGCAATCCTGAGCAACCCACCCTTCCATGTCGGTGTGCATACCGATTACTACGCGACGGAAAACCTGCTACGAAAAGCGGCCAAACATCTGAAAAACGGTGGCGAACTACGGCTCGTAGCCAACAGTTTCCTGAAGTACCAACCGCTGATCGAAGAGCACCTCGGGGTCTGCGCGATCAAGGCCGAAGGACAGGGTTTTCGCATCTACCGCGCAAAACGCGGATAGAAATTTGCACTTGCCTAATGGATTTTGCCTAGGCAGAATCCGCTCCGTCCTAGGGGAGTAGTCTCCCACGAGCGCCATGCTCGTCCGGCATGCGTCAACATACTTGGTCCTCAGGCCATGGCGCATGCGACCCAAGCATCCACATCAGATGGATCGCAGGGTTTGACAAGACCTATGACACGAACACCTTACCCGGGGCGGGAAGGCTGTACGTGTCATAGCCGTGTCGACCCGCCCCTTAGGAAAACCCCTGATGCTGGATTCACTACTGGTACCCACCGCAATCGTTGCCTTGGCCGAAATCGGCGACAAGACGCAACTGCTCGCGCTCATTCTCGCTGCCCGCTTTCGCAAACCCTGGCCGATCATCGCCGGCATCGTCGCCGCGACCCTGGCCAACCATGCGGCAGCCGGTGCGGTAGGCGCCTGGGTGGGCAGTTTCTTCTCGGATACGATGCTGCACTGGATCCTCGCGGCGAGCTTCGCCGCCACCGCCCTGTGGACCCTGGTGCCGGACAAGATGGACGATGACGAAGCCAGCACCGCGCGCAAGTTCGGACCGTTCCTGACCACGTTGATCGCGTTCTTCCTCGCCGAAATCGGCGACAAGACCCAGATCGCGACCGTGATGCTCGCCGCGCAATACCCGGAGCTGTGGCTGGTGATCATCGGCACCACCCTGGGCATGCTGATTGCCAACGTGCCGGTGGTTCTGGCGGGTAATTTTGCGGCGGACAAACTGCCATTGACGCTGATCCGTCGACTGGCGGCGTCGGCGTTTTTCATCCTGGCGATTGTCGCGGTGTACAAGGCGATGCAGAGCAGCGGGTGGGTTTGACGCAGTAGGTCGACAGACCGCGTTATCGTTCATCGCCAGCAGGCTGGCTCTCACAATTGGAATGCATTCCCCTGTGGGAGCCAGCCTGCTGGCGATGAGGCCCTTACAGACGATGAATCAACATCAGGATTTCTTGGCCTGCTCATAAAGCGGCATGACTTTCGGAATCGCCGCCTGCAACGATGCAATCCGGCTCGAGGACGCCGGGTGAGTGCTCATGAACTCCGGCGGCGAACCTTCCGACGCCTTGGCCATCTTGTTCCACAAGGTGATCGCGGCGTTCGGGTTGTAGCCGGCACGCGCGGCCAGTTCGAGGCCTATCAGGTCCGCCTCGTTTTCATTGGCGCGGCTGTTCGGCAAGGTCATGCCGTAGTTCGCCACGGTATCCGCCAGCGCCAGGCTGTCCTGACCCAGGCCGAACAAGGCACCAGCGCCCTGCTTGGCCATTTCGATGCCATAGGCCTTGGACATCGCTTCACGACCGTGCTCGCGCAGGGCGTGGGCGATTTCGTGGCCGAGGATGGCGGCGATTTCGTCGTCGGTCAGCTTCAGGCTGTCCATCAGGCCGGTGTAGAAAATGATCTTGCCGCCAGGCCCGCAGTTGGCGTTGAGTTCATCGCTCTTGATCAGATTGACTTCCCATTTCCACTGGGCCGAATCCGGGCGGAAGACCGGCGCCTGCGCAATCAGTCGATCGGAAATCACCTGGATGCGCTTGGCATCGCTACTGGTCTTGTCCAGCACGCCCTGGCCGCTCGCCTCACCCACCGTCTTTTGATAGGACTGGGCGTACATCTGATTGACCTCATCCGTGGACAGCATGCTGAACATGTATTGCTTGCGCTCGACACCGACGGCGCCACCGCTGGTGGTGTTGACCGACTGACAGCCGGCGAGCAGCAGCGCTGCGCTCAGTGCACCTACAACGAAAATCTTGCTCATTGAAAAACTCCATGAAAACTGCCGCCTATCCTAGGCGTGGAAATGTATCGACGCCAGATACACAGGAGATAAGACGCCTTTTTCAGGCAAAGCTCTCACCAACACAGGAAAAATTAACCCGGAGTAAGACACTCCGGCCCATTGAGCTTCGGGTCATTGACCATGTTGGCCAGCACCCGCTCGCGCAACGCCGCGGGCTCGCTGGCGAGCAGGGCTTGCAGGGCATGCAGCGGCGTCTCGGGGTCGAGCCACGCGGCCTGCCCCGCCTCATCGAGAATCAACGGCCGGCGCTGACTGGCCGCCGGTTGCGTGATCACCGCCGTGCTCAGCCACACCTGCTCCTGCACCGGGTACGCCTCCCAGATGGCGGCGAAAAACAGCGACGAACCCTCACCCGGCGTCAGCCAGTACGGACGCTTGCGCGTGGTGCCGCGCCATTCATAGAAACCGTTGGCCGGCAGCAGGCAGCGGCGCTGACGCAGGGCCTCGCGAAACATGGGTTGCTCGGCAACGGTTTCGGCCCGGGCATGGGCCGGGGTGCGGGACAGGTCGGTCAGCCATGGTGGTGTCAGGCCCCAGCGGGCACGGGCCAGCTCACGCTGGCCGTCCTGGCCTGCGCGCAGCATCAGCACCGAATCGTTGGGTGAAATGTTCCACTGGGCCTGTTGATCGGCCGGAAAACCTGGCAGGGTCGCGAAGTCGCGATTCCAGCGAAACAGGGCATAACGTCCACACATGGGGTAGCACGACTCTTGATCAAACGAACGCCAGCCTAACAGACCAGCGTGCCGGGAAAGCTCTCCGGTTCATCGCCGGACAGCGGCAGCGCAGCATTGTACGCGGTGATCAGCTCACGGGCGTATTCGGCCTGGTCATTCTCCACCGCCAGGCCCAGCAGGCCGAAGATCGGCAATTCCCCTGTGGCGCCCACCAGGTCGCGGCCCACCAGATGCGCTTCGACGCCCTCGCTGGCGAGCATGCCTTGCAACAACTCGCCTTCCATCAGGTTTTCCGGTTCGTAGATGCGCTGCATGGGTGCCCCTCACTCGTTTTCGCTGAAGACTTCCAGAAACCAGTCCTCTCCATGAACCTGCAACACGAACGTGATCGGCCGACAACAGACCTGGCAGTCCTCGATATAGGTCTGATCGCCAGCGGACAAGTCCACAGTCGTCTCGACTGTTTCACCACAATACGGGCATTCATACTGCGCAGTTTCCAGCATCGCGGTCTCCCAGGTGACTTGTGCGTATAATCGCCGGTCTATTTGCAGGGCTATTTTTGTCTGGACTACTTTTTCAGACCGTACCCTGCTGGTTTTCGATCAAAACCTTTACTTACCCTAGCCGTTTCTAACAAGAGAGCATGATGGGCGAATTCGATGCCATCCGACCTTACGACGATAGCGAAGTCCCAGCGGTGCTGGCGCGACTGCTCGGCGACAAGGCGTTTCTAGATATCCTCACCCACTTCCGCTTCCCGCGTTTCGCCGGCGCCTTGGGCTGGGCGCTCAAACCTCTTATAGCTCATCGGCTGCGCCGCGAGTTCGCTGGCATCACCTCGGTGGCCACTTTGCAGGACAAGGTCGAGTACTACGTCGACCACACCATCGAGCGAGCCACGGACGGTGTGACGTACACCGGCGTGGAGCAGTTCAAGTCCGGCAGCGCCTATCTGTTCATCGCCAACCACCGTGACATCGTGATGGACCCGGCCTTCGTCAATTACGCCGTGTACCACGCCGGCCTGCCGACCCCGCGCATCGCCATCGGCGACAATCTGCTGCAGAAGCCCTTTGTCAGCGACCTGATGCGCCTGAACAAGAGCTTTATCGTGCACCGCTCGATCACCGGTCGGCGCGAGAAGATGGCGGCGTACCAACTGCTGTCGGCGTACATCAACCATTCGATCCGCAACGATTGCGCCTCGATCTGGATCGCCCAGGCCGAAGGCCGGGCCAAGGATGGTGACGACCGCACCGAGTCGGCGATCCTCAAGATGTTCCACATGAGCCGCAAGGACGAGCCGTTCGGTGAAGTCATCCGCTCGCTGAACCTGACCCCCGTGTCGATCAGCTACGAGTACGATCCATGCGACCAGGCCAAGGCCCGCGAACTCTACATCCGCGCCACCACCGGCAGCTACACCAAGGCTGCGGGCGAGGATGACGTGAGCATCGCCAAGGGCATCACCGGCTACAAGGGTCGGGTGCACGTGAACTTTGCGGCGCCCATCACCGAGCTGTTCGAAGACACCAAGCAATTGGCGGTCGAGATGGACAAGCAGATCCTCGGCGGTTACCGCCTGTTCCCGGTGCACTACCTGGCCTACGCCCAATGGCAGGATGCCGACCCGCAACTGCAGGTGCCAAGGGCCAGCGAGATATTCCCGGCCGAGGAACTGGCCAAGGCCCAGGAACAATGGCAGCAACGTCTGGACGCCTGCCCCGAGGAACATCGCCCGTTCCTGGTTCTGCAATACGCGACGCCGGTGCGCAATCAGTATCGGGTCAAGGCTGGATTGCCGCTTTAACGGCGGATACGACAACGGCGCCTTCGGGCGCCGTTTTTTATTGCTTTGCCCTGTAGGAGCTGCCGCAGGCTGCGATCTTTTGCTTCTAGACCTGGGTGCTGATCCACGACACCAGCAACGCCAGCCCCATGCAGGCAAAGCCGAAGCGGTAGAAAAACCTGTTCATGCGCAGGGTGGCCCAATCCAGCGTCGGCTCCTGGTTTGGACTGCTCTGGCGCTGCGACTGCAGACTGGCCATCGCGCGCTGTTCGCGGCGGCGGGTGGCGTGCAGCAACCAACTGCCCGGAAAGGCCAGCAGCAAGGCCAACAGATTGATCAATTTGGCGGGATGGGCGGTAAACAGCGTCATCAAATGCAGCGACATCACAAACCTCAAACGTAACCGGGGCGGCAGGCACCGGACAGGTGACCGCGGGCGAATTCTACCGAAAGCCTGGGCGCCTGCCCCTGCCTTTGCGACAAATAACGAATCAAATGACCAATGGCCATGAAAAAGCCCGGGACCATTGCTGGCGCCGGGCTTTCGGCATCAGGCGAACCTTTACTCGCCGAGCACCTGACCCACGGTCGGGTCCTTGAACAAGCGGGTCAAGGCATCGCTCAACACGTCGCTGACCAGCTTGGTGTTGGTTTCCTGGTTCGGCGCCATGCCGAAACGCTGGTCCAGGGAGGCGCCATAACGGCCGCTGTAGCGACGGTTGGCATTTTGCACATCGGAGCGGAAGGTCGCGCCAATGGTTGCCTCGGTCACGTACATGCCTTCTTTGGGCGACTGGTACTTCAACTCGGCCAGGGTCACGGTGATCTGTGGCGCGTTCGCCGCATTGGCGGTCGGGGTGAAGCCCAGCAAGCGCACGGCCGCTTCGGCCTGCGCCTGCAGTTTCGGCAGGATCTGCGCGCCCTGCACGGTAATCGCGCTGGTTTCCGGGTACAGGCCGCCACGGGTACCCAGGGTTGGCGACGGACGTCCGTCGACCACGCGCACCACCACCGGCTGGCCGTGGCCGACCGGCGCCAGTTGCGCCGTCAGCTTGGGTTCCGGGTTCAGTTGTTGCGGGCTGTGGGCGCAGCCGACCAACGTCAAGCTGGTCACAGTGATCAAACCGAACAACAGGCGTTGCAACATACTCTTCTCTCCAGAATCAGGCACTAACAGGCCCGCAGTATAGCGGTGCGCCGCTGCAGCGAACCAGCGCAACCATTGAGGAAAGTTCTGACAAATCTTTCAGAATCGGCTGCCTGTCACGCATCTGTCATCGCCCATACACTTGCGCGTCACGGCTCACTGCCATTCTCCACCGCAGTCACCCACAAGGTACTTCGCCATGCGCTTTCTCGTTTCGCTGTTCGCCCCACGCCCACGGCACCGCAGCTTTGCCCTGCTCGACAGCAACGGCCATTGCCAGGCATTCAAGCAGTGCAGCCTACAGCCCATGGGCGATGGTTGGGTCGAAATCGAAGAAATTCGCCTCAACTGGCTGCAGCAACCCCTGCCCGCCAGTGCCCGCGTCAGCCAGCATCCACCTCGCTCACGGGTGCAACAGTTGCTGGCGACCTGACCAGACGCCTAATAAAAGTCATTAAACACGACCAATTCCCTGCGTTTCTTCGCTACAATCTCCCCCCGATTATAAGGACGTCTCCTGATCGGGCCTCGCAGCATCGTCAATGCTTCGGTTTTGGCACCCCGCACCGCCCACAGAGAGCCGCCCACACAGATCGAGTGAAGCTGGCGCGCTTGCTGTTCCTCAAGCACAACCACCGCTTTTCGCGAATCTGCAGAGCTGTCATTACGCTCGGTCACTGAGCTGTTTGCCCGTATTGCCCGCCATGAATGTCCTGGCGGCAGACGTTCCGGGCGCGGTGCCAGGCTGGGACAGCCCTTTTTTGAGGTTCACGTCTTCAAAAGAGCGTGAAAAAAACGGGTTTTCACAACTTCACAAGAGTGTGGCGAGCAAATGAATAGTTTTGCGTCTGAATATGCACCATTAGCGTCCAGTACAGCCCAACGACACAGGACCGAGTACACCTCGAATACCGGAGCCTGAAGCCTGTCCGCTACGGATTTGGTTGCACAAGCGGATGTATCGACCATAAGTCGAATTGCCAGTCGCCCGTTGAAATGAGTTCATAGGACTCTTAGTAGACCCGGCCGGTAGCATCCGTCGAAGTTGCGAAAAATTGCGAAGATTCGGACATGGCGATACTGCCATGAGTTTGAGGGGCATCACTGACTCGCCCCGGAACGCCTGGCAGCCATGCCGACAATTTGGTGCTGCAGATTTTGGAGACGCGTTAAATGGCGCATAACGAAGCAGTCGACGTAGTACTGGTTGGGGCCGGCATCATGAGTGCCACCCTTGCAGTACTGCTCAAAGAGCTCGACCCCGCGATCAAGCTGGAAGTCGTCGAGCTGATGGATTCCGGTGCCGCGGAGAGTTCCAACCCGTGGAACAACGCCGGTACCGGTCACGCCGGCCTGTGCGAGCTGAACTACACGCCGCAGGCTGCCGATGGCACCGTCGACATCAAGAAAGCCGTGCACATCAACACCCAGTTCGAGGTGTCGAAGCAGTTCTGGTCGTACCTGACCAAGAAAGGCACGTTCGGCTCGTGCAAATCGTTTATCAGCCCGGTGCCACACCTGAGTTTCGTGCAGGGCGAGAGCGGCGTGTCCTTCCTCAAGGAACGCTTCAACGTGCTGCATAAGCACCACGCCTTCGCTGACATGGAATACACCGAAGACAAGGCGACAATGGCAGAGTGGATGCCATTGATGATGCCTGGGCGCGACCCTGGCGAAACCCTCGCCGCCACCCGCGTGATCAACGGTACCGACGTCAACTTCGGCGCCCTGACCAACCAGTTGCTCAAGCACCTGACCAGCGCCCCCGATGCCCAGGTCAAGTACTGCAAGCGCGTGACCGGCCTCAAGCGCAACAACGGCGGCTGGACTGTCAGCATCAAGGACGTCAACAGCGGCAACAGCCGTGAAGTCGACGCCAAGTTCGTCTTCCTCGGCGCCGGTGGTGCGGCATTGCCGCTGCTGCAGGCTTCGGGCATCGAAGAGAGCAAAGGCTTCGGCGGTTTCCCGATCAGTGGCCAATGGCTGCGCTGCGACAACCCTGAAGTGGTCAAGCACCACCAGGCCAAGGTCTACAGCCAGGCGGCCGTAGGCTCGCCACCGATGTCCGTACCGCACCTGGACACCCGTGTCGTCGATGGCAAGAAATCCCTGCTGTTCGGACCTTACGCCGGCTTCACCACCAAGTTCCTCAAGCACGGCTCCTTCATGGACCTGCCGCTGTCGGTTCGCGCCGGCAACATCGGCCCGATGCTGGCGGTGGCAAAAAACAACATGGACCTGACCAAGTACCTGGTCAGCGAAGTGATGCAGTCGATGGAGCAGCGCCTGGAGTCCCTGCGTCGCTTCTACCCTGAAGCGAAAGCCGAAGACTGGCGCCTGGAAGTGGCCGGCCAACGGGTACAGATCATCAAGAAAGACCCGAAAAAAGGCGGCGTCCTGCAATTCGGTACCGAACTGGTCGCGGCCAAGGACGGCTCCCTTGCTGCCCTGCTCGGTGCCTCGCCAGGTGCTTCGGTGACGGTTTCGATCATGCTCGAGCTGATCGAAAAATGCTTCCCGGGCAAAGCCAAGGGTGAGTGGGCTGCCAAATTGGCAGAGATCTTCCCGGCCCGCGAGAAAGTCCTGGAAACCGACGCTGCGCTGTATCGCAAGATCAACTCGCAGAACAACGTTGCCCTGGAACTGGTTGAAGAAAGCAGCGAGACCCCAAGCTTCGCTTGATTCGGCCGCATAAAAAACGCCCCGTCCATCCATGATGGCGGGGCGTTTTTTTATGCCTTTTTGTAGGAGCTGGCTTGCCAGCGAAAGGAGACGCCGCGGTATGCCAGTGACACCGCCTTCGCCGGCAAGCCGGCTCCTACAAGGGGCCCGATGTTTTACAGACGGTCAGCCGCGAGCCTTGTTGATCAACTCGATGTATTCCGGCGCATTGCGCTGATCCTGGATCAAGGCAACGAAATCATTGCCGTGCTCATCCTTGCCGTTCACGTCCAAACCTGCCTCGACGAAGAACGTCAGGAAACGCTCGAAGTCGTCGATCCGCAGGCCACGATAGGCCTTGATCAGCTTGTGCAGGGACGGGGAAGTCGCGTCGACCGGCTCGAAATCGAGGAACAACTTGATCTGCTCATCGCCGATCTCGTCACCAATCACTTGTTTCTTATCTTTACGCATTGCCGACTCCAGCTCGCAGACATTTCACGGGGCGGGCAGTTTACCCCTGCGCGGGCGCCGGGCTCAACGCGGACGAACAGCCCCGGTGTGCAGATCGGCCCAGATGTGGCCGTTGGCGTAGCTGAGAAACTGGCAATACACCGTGTCGTTGCGCAACAAGTCGATGACCACCCGGTACTGGGCCAGCGGGTAATAAAGCGTCAGGGTCTTGCTCTTGTCGTCGTACAGTGGCTTCTTCAGGCTTTTGCTTTCGCCATCGAAATTGACCAGTACCTGATTGATGGTCGCGCCCTTGTTCAAGGGTTTGCCCTTGAGGCGAATCATCAGCGGCGAGGTGACAGGGATCGGCTGCTGGCTGGACTGGCGCTGACTGCCGACCACCACCGAATATTCGGTGACTTGCAGCAGTTGTTGCTGCTCGGGTTCGGCATCACGCAGGGTCAGGTCGTCCGGCGGTAAAAATTGACTGTGCATCGGTGCCGGGGCGGCGGCCAAGGGCAGGCTGAGGGACAGCAACAGGGCGGCACAGCAGCGGATCGAACGGCTCATGACAGGCTCCGGAATCGGGGCCGTGCACTCTAGCATGGGCGGATGAAAGTGAGTCTGTGAACACAACCCCCTGTGGGAGCGGGCTTGCTCGCGAAGACGGCGTGTCAGTCGACATCAACGCAGCTTACACACCGCTTTCGCGAGCAAGCTCGCTCCTACAGTTGGAGAATCAATCGAATTGCGCGCGCATCCAGGCCTGATACTCGGCAACACCGGGTTCGCCTTCACGCGGTGCCCAGTGCGCCAGCTCACCTTCGCCCACCGGACGATAGGGACCCGCCTTGCACTCGAACATCAGGCTGTCGGCTTCGAGCACCACCAGGCCATGGAACACACCGGTCGGCAAATCCACGCCGACGCAGTCGCCGCCAGCCTGCAGGATCTGCTTTTTCACCACTGCGCCAGCCTCGTCGAAAATCAACAGCCCAAGCCGTCCCTTCAGGACCAGCAAGGTCTCGGCCTTGTTTTCACCCAGGTGGCGGTGCGGCGGAATATAGGTGCTCGGTTGCAGACCCACCGCCATCCGGTGGCAGGCGTCTTCCATCTGGTGGAAGTTGTGATGCTGGCGCCCACGGGGATTGGCCACGGCTTTCTCGGCCAATTCAGTGAACAGCGTTTGATCAAGAAAGCTCGGTGTGGCCATTACTTACATTCCTTTAACGGCAAAAATCCCGTTGGCGTTACGCCAGTAGCCTTTGTAGTCCATGCCGTAGCCAAAGATGTAACGGTCGATGCACGGCAGGCCGACGAAATCGGCCTTCAGGTCCGGACGAGCCTTGCGGTCGTGGTCCTTGTCGATCAGCACGGCGGTGTGCACTTTACGCGCGCCAGCGTGCTTGCAGAAGTCAATGATAGCGCCGAGGGTATGACCTTCGTCGAGGATGTCGTCGATGATCAGCACGTCACGGTCGATGAACGAAATTTCCGGCTTGGCTTTCCAGAACAGCTCGCCGCCGCTGGTTTCGTTGCGATAGCGGGTGGCGTGCAGGTAGGACGCTTCCAGCGGGAATTGCAGGTGGGTGAGCAGTTTGCCGGCGAAAATCAGGCCGCCGTTCATCACGCAGAACACCACCGGGTTGCTGTCCGCCAGTTGATCGTTGATGTGTGCACCGACGCGGGCGATGGCTGCCTCGACTTCAGCTTCGGTGTACAGGCAGTCAGCCTCTCGCATGATTTGACGGATATGCTCGAGATCAGCGGACATGGCGCTCTCCTGGGGGGTGGTATCGGGGGGACTAAGTGCGGAAAAGCGGGCAAAGGTACGCATCCTGCGAGGCCAGATCAAGCGTTTGTGGACTAACGTACTTTATGTCTATAGGACATCACCCTCGGATAGATTAATCTAGGCCGGTTTTTTTGCCCGCCGCCGGAGCCTTTCCCATGCCCATCCTCGAGATCCGCCACCCGCTGATCCGCCACAAACTCGGCCTGATGCGCCGCGCAGACATCAGCACCAAGAATTTCCGCGAGCTCGCTCAGGAAGTCGGTGCCCTGCTGACCTATGAAGCCACCAAGGACCTGCCGCTGGAAACCTACGACATCGAAGGTTGGTGCGGCACTGTGTCGGTGGAGAAAATCGCCGGCAAGAAGATTACCGTCGTACCGATCCTGCGCGCCGGTATCGGCATGCTCGAAGGCGTGCTCAGCCTGATCCCGGGCGCCAAGGTCAGCGCCGTGGGCGTGGCCCGCAACGAGGAAACCCTCGAAGCCCACACCTACCTCGAGAAACTGGTGCCGGAAATCGACGAACGCCTGGCCATGATCATCGACCCGATGCTCGCCACCGGCGGCTCGATGGTTGCCACCATCGACCTGTTGAAAAAAGCCGGCTGCAAGGACATCCGCGCCATGGTGCTGGTCGCTGCACCCGAAGGTATCGCCGTGGTCGAGAAAGCTCACCCGGACGTGATCATCTACACCGCTTCGATCGACCAGAAACTCAACGAACACGGTTACATCATCCCGGGCCTGGGCGATGCTGGCGACAAGATCTTCGGCACCAAGCAGAAGGACGCGTAAGCATGCAGCAAGAGTTCAACGATCCGCTCTGGCGCACGGTGCTGTCTGGCGCCCAGATGCTGTTCGTGGCCTTCGGCGCCCTGGTGTTGATGCCGCTGATCACGGGGCTCGACCCCAACGTGGCACTGTTTACCGCAGGCTTGGGGACAATTCTGTTCCAGGTCGTCACCGGGCGCCAGGTGCCGGTATTCCTGGCGTCGAGCTTCGCCTTCATCACCCCGATCATTCTCGCCAAGGGCCAGTTCGGCCTCGCCGCGACCATGGGCGGCGTGATGGCAGCCGGTTTTGTCTATACCTTCCTCGGCCTGGCCGTGAAAATCAAAGGCACCGGCTTCATCGACCGCCTGCTGCCGCCGGTGGTGATTGGTCCGGTGATCATCTCCATTGGCCTGGCCATGGCGCCGATCGCCGCCAACATGGCGATGGGCAAGGCCGGTGACGGCAGTGAACTGATTCATTACCAGACGGCAATGCTGATCTCGATGCCAGCCTTGCTGACCACCCTGATCGTCGCGGTGTTCGGCAAAGGCATTTTCCGCCTGGTGCCGATCATCTCCGGCGTGCTGGTGGGCTTTGGCATGGCGTTCTACTTTGGCGTGGTCGACACCGCGAAGATTGCGGCGGCCCCCTGGTTCGCCATTCCGCACTTCACCGCTCCGGAATTCAACTGGCAGGCGATCCTGTTCATCGTTCCGGTGGCCCTGGCCCCGGCCATCGAGCACATCGGCGGCGTGATCGCCGTGGGTAGCGTGACCGGTCGCGACTACCTGAAAAAGCCTGGCCTGCACCGCACCCTGCTGGGCGACGGCATTGCCACCACTGCCGCGGGCCTGTTCGGCGGTCCACCCAACACCACCTACGCCGAAGTCACCGGCGCGGTGATGCTGACCAAGAACTACAACCCGAAAATCATGACCTGGGCAGCGATCTTCGCCATCAGCCTGGCGTTCATCGGCAAATTCGGTGCGCTGCTGCAAAGCATTCCGGTGCCGGTGATGGGCGGGATTCTCTGCCTGTTGTTCGGCTCGATTGCGGCCGTGGGGATGAACACGCTGATTCGCCACAAGATCGACCTGGGCGAAGCGCGCAACCTGGTGATCGTCTCGGTGACCCTGGTGTTCGGTATTGGCGGCGTACTGGTCGGTACGGGCACAGGCCCGGACGACTTCGGCCTCAAAGGCATCGCGCTGTGCGCGGTGGTGGCGATTGCGCTGAACCTGATCCTGCCGGGCAATGACAGCTGGAAGCACAAGAAGGCGGATGAGCCGCTGATCTAAGGCAGCCTTGAGGACGCCATCGCGGGCAAGCCACGCTCCTACAAGAGCGTGGCTTGCTGGCGATGGATGCTTTTAAAGCACCAACGGTGCCCGCTCGCACAACGCACTCAACGCCTTCGCCCACTGCGGGTCATCGTTGAGGCACGGCACCAGCACCAACTCCTCTCCCCCCGCTTCGCGGAACTGCTCCAGCCCGCGATCGCCGATCTCTTCCAGGGTCTCGATGCAATCGGCCACGAAGGCCGGGCACATCACCAGCACTTTCTTCACGCCGCTTTTGCCGAGCTCATCCAGGCGCGCTTCGGTGTAGGGCTCGATCCATTTGGCTCGCCCCAGGCGCGACTGGAACGACACCGACCATTTGCCATCCGGCAACCCCAGGCGCTTGGCGAACTCGGATGCCGTGCGCAGGCATTGGGCGCGGTAGCAGGTCATCAATACTGCTGGCGAAGCGTTCAGGCAGCAATTCTCGCCTCGCAAGCAATGGTGACCGGTAGGGTCGATCTTGGTCAGGTGCCGCTCCGGTAAACCGTGGAAACTCAACAGCAGGTGATCGTAATCCTGCAGCAAATACGGCTTGGCGCTGGCCACCAGGGCATCGAGGTATTCCGGTTGATCGTAGAACGGCTGGAGCACCGACAGTTGCACGTCGAGGTTTTTCTCACGCAGCACGCGCTTGGCTTCCTCGATCACCGTGGTGGTGGTGCTGTCGGCGAACTGTGGATAAAGCGGTGCCAGGGTGATCCGCTTATGCCCTTGGGCTGCCAGGCGCACCAGTGCCGACTCGATCGACGGCTCACCGTAACGCATCGCCAACTCCACCGGGCCATGGTGCCACTGCGCAGTCATTGCCTCTTGCAGGCGACGGCTGAGCACCACCAGCGGCGAACCCTCGTCCCACCAGATCGACGCGTAGGCATGCGCCGACTGCTCGGGACGCTTGATCAGGATCAGCGACACCAGCAAGCGCCGCAGCGGCCATGGCAGGTCGATGACGTACGGGTCCATCAGAAACTGATTGAGGTAGCGGCGCACGTCCGCCACCGAAGTGGAGGCCGGTGAGCCCAGGTTGACCAGAAGCAACGGGTGATCGGTCATGCAACGTCCTATTTCAAAGGCGGCTGGATAAATCGTCCAGGGCCGCGCGCAAATCAGTGAACTGGAAAGTGAAACCCGCTTCCAGCAAGCGAGCCGGTACGGCCTTCTGGCCGCCCAGCAAAAGCAATGACAACTCGCCCAGGCACACCTTCAACGCCAGGGTTGGCAAGGGCATGAACGACGGGCGATTCAGCACGCTGCCCAATGTCTTGGCAAACTCGCGATTGCGCACCGGGTTCGGCGCACAGGCATTATAAGGACCACTGGCGCTTTGCCGATGCAGAAGAAAATCAATCAGGGCGATTTGGTCGTTGATATGAATCCACGGCATCCACTGCCGGCCGCTGCCGATAGGCCCGCCCAGCCCCAGTTTGAAGGGCAGCAACAGGCGCGACAAAAAGCCGCCGTCCGCCGACAACACCAGCCCGGTGCGAATGAAGATCACGCGAATGCCCAAACCCTCGGCACGCTGGGCGGTTTCCTCCCAGGCGATGCATAACTGGCTGGCGAAGTCATCGATGACCGGCGGCGAATCCTCGCTCAGTTCACGCTCACCCCCATCGCCGTACCAGCCGACCGCGGACCCCGAAATCAATACCTGCGGTTTCTGTTCACGGCTTTCGAGCCAGGCGAGCAGGGCTTCAGTCAGGGTGATGCGGCTACTCCACAGCAGGGCCTTGCGCTTGTGGGTCCACGGGCGATCGGCAATCGGCGCGCCGGCCAGATTGACGATGGCGTCCACCGGCTCTTGCCCGAGCTCTTCAAGCCGTGCGATACCACGCACCTGGGCACCGCAGATTTTCGCGACTTTTGCAGGGGTCCGACTCCAGACGGTAAGGCGGTGTCCCTGGCTCAACCAGTGTCGGCAGAGCTGACGTCCTATCAAACCAGTACCGCCGGTCAGCAATATGTGCATGACTTCTTCCTCGCGTGGCGTTTTACCCTGATCACTAGTCTATTTTTATAAGCAAGGGATCTTTTGGTATCGGGCAGGCTCTGTGTTTAACAATAGGCCAAGCTGTCAGAACGAGAACGCTGAAAGTTATACCAAAAAACAATATTGTACAGGTTTCAACCCCGGCGTAGTCTGTACAGACAGGTAAACGAGGCCCTTATGACTGTACCTATCGCAATCATCGGCACCGGCATTGCCGGACTCTCAGCCGCACAAGCCCTGACCGACCTGGGGCATGTCGTGCAACTTTTCGATAAAAGCCGCGGCAGTGGCGGACGCATGTCGAGCAAGCGCAGCGATGCGGGTGCCCTGGACATGGGCGCGCAATATTTCACCGCCCGCGACCGCCGTTTTGTCACCGAAGTCCAGCGCTGGCAAGCCAATGGCTGGGTCGCGGAATGGACGCCGCAGCTGTATACCTACCATGGCGGCCGGCTCGATCTGTCGCCGGACGAACAGACGCGCTGGGTCGGCACCCCGCGCATGAGCGCCATCACCCGTGCCCTGCTGGGCGACCTGGAAGTGCATTTCGCCTGCCGGATCACCGAGGTGTATCGCGGCGAAGAACATTGGCATCTGCAGGATGCCGAAGGTTTCACCCACGGCCCGTTCAGTCACGTGATCATCGCCACTCCGGCACCCCAGGCCACCGCGCTGCTGGCCTCCGCGCCGAAGCTCGCGGGCGCCGCCGCCGGTGTCAAAATGGACCCTACCTGGGCCGTTGCCCTGGCCTTCGAGACACCCCTGGAAACGCCCATCGAGGGCTGCTTCGTGCAAGACAGTCCGCTTGACTGGCTGGCTCGCAACCGCAGCAAACCGGGGCGCGACAACACCCTCGACACCTGGGTGCTGCACGCCACCAGTGCCTGGAGCCGCCAGCATATCGACCTGCCGAAAGAAGCGGTGATCGAGCAATTGCATGGCGCGTTCGCCGAGCTGTTGCACGACGCCATGCCCGCACCCAGCTTCAGCCTGGCCCACCGCTGGCTCTACGCCCGCCCCGCCAGCAGTCATGAATGGGCCACCCTGGCCGATGCCGACCTGGGCCTGTATGCGTGTGGCGACTGGTGCCTGTCCGGCCGCGTGGAAGGTGCATGGCTCAGCGGCCAGGAAGCCGCCCGCCGCCTGCATGCACACTTGCAATAACGCAACACCGCGACACTGGCTTGCCAGCGATGAACGATAACGTGGTGTGCTGAACACCGCCGTACCTGGATCGCTGGCAACGTCGCTGAGACAAGCCACGCAAAAACCTGTACAAGAAATTTGACTTGTACACCTTTGAATCTATGATGAACCTATGTTGTACAGCCTTTTAGCTCTGTACAGGTTTAGATTCCGAGGTACTCGATGCCCCTGCCCTCCGCCAAACCAAAAATTGCCATCAGCGCCTGCCTGATGGGTTTTGACGTGCGCTACAACGGCGGCCACAAGGCATCACCGCTGTGCCGCCAGGTCCTCGGCGAATACTTCGATTTTGTCCCCATCTGCCCGGAAGTCGCCATCGGCCTGGGCATTCCACGCCAGCCCATCCGGCTGGTGGGCGATGCTCAGGCTCCCCAGGCCGTCGGCACGGTCGATCGCGACCTCGATGTCACCCAGCCGCTGGCGGACTATGGCCGCCATATGGCGGCGGAGCTAGGCGATATCTGCGGTTACATCTTCATGCAGCAATCCCCTTCCTGCGGCCTGGAGCGGGTCAAGGTCTACCACGCCAACGGCGCCCCGGTGACTGGCGGTGGCCGGGGCATCTACGCCCGGGCGTTCTGCGCCCTGCAAGCGGATCTGCCGGTGGAAGAGGACGGTCGGCTCAACGACCCGGTGCTGCGCGAAAACTTTCTCACCCGCGTATTCGCCTACAGCGCCTGGCAACAATTGTTACAGGAAGGCCTGAGCCGCCGCGGCCTGACAACATTTCACTCACGCTACAAATACCTGCTGATGGCCCACAACCCGATGCAATACAAAATCCTCGGCAATCTGCTGGGCAACATGGGCCAGACCGACCCGCAGGAACTCGGGCCGCGCTACTTCAGCCAACTGATGGCCGCCCTGAAGAAATGTGCCACCCGCCGCACCCACACCAATGTGTTGCATCACCTGAGCGGTTACCTGAAAAAAACCCTCAGCGCCGAGGACAAGCAGGAAATGCAACACCTCATCGGTCAATACCGCCAAGGCATCGTGCCGCTGGTGGTGCCGCTGACGTTGCTCAAGCATCACTTTCGCCAACACCCGGACCCGTACATCGACCAGCAGGTGTACCTGCAACCCCATCCGGAAAATCTCAGCCTGCGAAACGCCATCTGATGAAACCCCTACTCGACAGCAGCGCCAGCGAAGACCTCGGTGCCGACTTCAAGAAGGCCCTGGACGAAGGCTGGCTGCCGATCCGCGAAGTCGCCCGGCAGACCGGGGTAAATGCCGTGACGCTGCGAGCCTGGGAACGTCGCTATGGGTTGATCGTGCCGCAACGCACACCCAAGGGGCACCGGCTGTTCTCGGCTGAACATGTACAGCGCATTTTGGCGATCCTCACCTGGATCAACCGCGGCGTGGCGGTCAGCCAGGTCAAGCAATTGCTCGACACCCCGCAGGCCTTCAGCGGGTTCGTTGAAAACGATTGGCAGGTGTTGCGCCATACCTTGCTGCACGCCGTCTCGCAGCTGAGCGAACGAACCCTGGACGACACCGTCAACCAGGCCATGGCGCTCTACCCGCCACGCACCCTGTGCGAGCAGTTGCTCCTGCCCCTGCTGGCGGAACTTGAACAGCGCTGGCAAGGGCAGTTCGGCACGCAGATGGAACGGGTATTTTTTTACTCCTGGCTGCGTAGCAAGTTTGGCGCGCGCATCTACCATGACAATCGTCAGTTACACAGCGCGCCACTGCTGTTGATCAACCACTCGGACCTGCCACTTGAACCTCACCTGTGGCTCACCGCGTGGTTGATCAGCAGCGCCGATTGCCCGGTGCAAGTGTTTGACTGGCCACTCCCGGCCAGCGAACTGGCAATGGCTGTCGATCTACTGCAACCACGGGGCGTCTTGCTGTATTCCAGCAAAGCGATAAACCTTTCACAGGTGGTGAAACTTTTAAATGGCGCCAGTTGCCCAAAAATGATCGCCGGACCCACGGTGTGCATTCACAACACCGAGTTGTCCGCAATAACGTCAGGGATCGCTGATCTGTACCTGGCCGACAATCCGTTGGCGGCGCACCAGGTACTGGTTCAATGCGGGCTCGTTTAATGGCATTCCAACGGTTCGAGCGGACACCCACATGCAATTGATCTGGCTGCGCAGCGACCTGCGCGTGCATGACAACACCGCCCTCGCGGCCGCGGCAACCCGTGGCCCGACTGTGGCGGTGTTTTTGCTGAGTCCGGAGCAATGGCGTGAACATGACGACGCCGCCTGCAAAGTGGACTTCTGGCTGCGCAACCTGCAGGCGTTGAGTCGTGTGTTGGGCCAGTTGAACATTCCCCTGCTGATCCGCAATGCTCCCCGCTGGGATGACGCTCCGACCGTGCTGCTCGAGCTGTGCCGGCAATTGCAGATCGACACGGTGCATCTCAACGAGGAATACGGCATCCATGAAACCCGTCGCGATGCCGCGGTGGCCCGGGCCCTGAAGACCGAAGGCATCGAGGTCCGCCGCTACCTCGATCAGTTGCTGTTCAAGCCCGGCAGTGTGCTGAGCAAAACCGGTACTTACTTTCAGGTCTTCAGTCAGTTCCGCAAGGTCTGTCATGAACGGCTGCGTCACTCGCTGCCGGGCCTGGTACCTGCACCGGTGGCGCAAGCGCCGCTGAATATAGCCAGCGACGCCATCGCGACGCAGGTCGAAGGCTTCGACGCGCCCCCTGACCGCCTGCGCGCCCTGTGGCCGGCCGGTGAAGACGAAGCCCGGCGCCGTCTCGACAGCTTTGCCGAGGTGCAGATCGACTACTACCAGAGCGAGCGCGACTTCCCGGCAAAACCCGGCACCAGCCAACTCTCGGCCTATCTGGCCGCCGGGGTGATTTCGCCCCGCCAGTGCCTGCATGCCGCGCTGCAAAGCAATCAAGGCGAGCTCGAAAGCGGCAAGGTCGGCGCCGTCACCTGGATCAATGAACTGCTGTGGCGCGAGTTCTACAAACACATTCTGGTGGGCTACCCGCGGGTCTCCCGTCACCGTGCCTTTCGCCCGGAAACCGAAGCCTTGGCGTGGCGCAATGCTCCCGAGGAGCTCGCCGCCTGGCAGCAAGGCCGTACCGGCTTTCCGATCATCGACGCGGCCATGCGCCAATTGCTGGAAACCGGCTGGATGCACAATCGCCTGCGTATGGTGGTGGCGATGTTCCTGACCAAGAACCTGTTGATCGACTGGCGCGAGGGCGAACGTTTTTTCATGCGCCACCTGATCGATGGCGACCTGGCAGCGAACAACGGCGGCTGGCAGTGGAGTTCGTCCACCGGCACAGACTCGGCGCCTTACTTCCGGATTTTCAACCCGCTGAGCCAGTCGCTAAAATTCGACGCCGATGGCCGGTTCATCAAGCACTGGCTACCCCAGTTGTCGGAGCTCGATAACAAGGCTGTGCACAACCCGGCGCAACTTGGCGGACTGTTCGGTGTGACCGGTTATCCTGCTCCGATCGTCGACTTGAACACCTCCCGTGCTCGCGCCTTGGCCGCGTTCAAGAACCTGCCGTCGCGGCAAACTGCCGGGAGCCACCATGAATAGCCGAATGCTGCGCCAATACGAACATCTACCGGTATGGGGCCGGGCGATTGCCTGGCTGCAAAGGAGAACGGGATGAGCCTTACACCTCCACGTCGATACTGGTTGACCGGTGCGAGCAGCGGCATTGGCGCCGCGCTGGCCGAAGAAATACTCAAGACCGGCGCCCACCTGGCCGTCAGCTCCCGCTCGCTGGCGCCGCTGAGAGTCCTGTCCCTGCGCTATCCCGGGCAGGTATTGGTGGTGGCTGGCGACTTGACCAACAGCCAGACGGTACGTGAAATCGGCGAGCAGATTGCCCAGGACTGGGGATATCTGGACACCGTGATCCTCAACGCCGGCAACTGCGAATACGTGGATGCCAAGCAGTTCGACGCCTCGATCATCGAGCATGTGGTGCGCACCAACCTGCTCGCCAGCAGCTACTGCATCGAAGCGGCGCTGCCACTGCTGCGCGCTGGCACGGCGCCGCACCTGGTAGGCCTGGCCAGTTCGGTGACTTACCTGCCATTGCCCCGCGCAGAGGCCTATGGCGCCTCGAAAGCCGGGATGCGTCACCTGTTCGAATCCCTGCGCATTGACCTGGCACCGGAAGGGATCGAAGTCACGGTGGTCAGCCCCGGCTTCGTCGAGACCTCACTGACATCGAAAAACGCCTGGCCAACGGGGAAAGCTGCCCAGCACATTTTCCACGAAATGAAGAACCGGCCTGTGGATATCCCGTTGCCGGGAACGCTCATGGCAACCCTCTGGCCGCTGTCGAAAACGACCGACCGGACCCGGTTGGCGATTGGCAAACGCATGGTACGCAGCAGCCCGCCGATCATGGATCAGTTGTGATCAACAAACTTGCAGTGCACGCCAGCCACTGAGCGTCCGTCAGAGCTTTCACACGGCGCCGGCTGACTGCCTTACACTGCGCGCCATGAAAACCATCCCTCACACACAAATCGCCACGCCGACGGTGACCTGCTCGACCTGTGCAGCCTGCTGCTGCCAGCTCGAAGTCATGCTGATCACCGATACCGGCGTGCCCGAGCGATTCATCGACACCGATGATTGGGGTGGGGAAGTCATGCTGCGCCTGGATGACGGCTGGTGCGCCGCGCTGGATCGCAACACGATGATGTGCACCATCTACGAAAAACGCCCGCTGATCTGCCGGGAATTCGAGATGGGGGCACCGGAATGCATTGAGGAACGCCAAGGCATTTCGACGGCGTATCGCTGAAACTCATTGTGGGAGCCAGCCTGCTGGCGATGGCGGTGTTTCAGTCAACACTAATGTTGAACCTGAAATCGCAATCGCCAGCAGGCTGGCTCCCACAGGGTATGTTGCTCAGGCAGTGATCCTTACAACGGCATCGTGTAATGCAGCGCGTAACTTTCTACGCCTTGGTTGGGACTGGCGATCCCGGCATTGGAATAGTGCGTGGCGCGAACTCCGACTTCATGTCCGCCAGCAAAGCGCAGGCCGACACCTAAACGGTCTTCGAACTGAAACGCGCTGCCCAGGTCGTTGTTTTCCACTTCGGTAGTGGCGAACACCGCCACGCCAACCCCGAGTTCCACATAGGGTTTAACGCTCTCACCGGCGAACTCATAAACAAACACTGGGGAGAACGAAAGGCTGTGGTTGCTGGATTTCTCGTCGCCATCCCAATAGGTGTAGGCGCCGCTCCAGTAACCGGTCAAACGACCGACGTCGCTTTGCCACCAGCTCTTGTCCCAATCGAATTGCATGCCCAGCCGATAGGTCATGGTCGACTCGGGGGTCTGGCCGATCCCGAACTCCACGCCTGCCGCCTGTGCAGTGAAACTGTGCCCCATCAGTGCAGCCGCAATCGCGGCCAAGCAAAATAGTCGCTTCATAGAAACATCCTTTTCCGAACGATTACGTTTGGTGTTTTTTTTGCTCTACGTACCCAGCTATAGAAGTCGACGGTTATTCAGAAGTTCCACCCCAATTGTGCCCCTGCCCCACAACTTGTTTACCCTTCGAAGCTTCGCACAACCCCAGCGTTATTCCACAAGATTGGCAATATATTTGTGAAATGAACAGGATCGGCACTGGTCCAGAACTGCGCAGCACGCGCAGGCCCGGCGGCGAGTAGTTCGCGCTCGGCCAGCAGGCGTTGAAGCTGGCGCGCGACCGCCGCGCCGGTGTCGATCAGGCTGATGTCATCGGGGATCATCTGCTTGAGCAGCGGCTTGAGAAACGGGTAATGGGTGCAGCCCAGGATGATGGTGTCGGCGCCTTCGGCAAGCAGCGGCTCGACGTAACCCTGCAGCAACTGACGCAGGGTGGGGCTGTGCAGATCGCCTTGTTCGATCAAATCGACCAACCCGGGGCAGGGTTGGGTGATCACTCGAACGTCGGTGGCGAATCGGTCGAGCAGCGCGGCGAACTTGGCGCTCTGCAGGGTGCCCGTGGTGGCCAGCACGCCGACCACGCCGCTGCGGGTCGCGGCGGCCGCCGGCTTGACGGCAGGTTCCATGCCGACGATGGGCCACTGCGGGTAATCGCGACGCAGGTCGGCGACCCCCGCGACCGTCGCGGTATTACAGGCCAATACCAGGGCCTTGGCGCCCTGGCCTTGAAAAAACTCGGCCATGACGCTGCAACGCTGGCGGATGAATTCCGGGGTTTTCTCGCCGTAGGGAATGTTCCCACAGTCGCCGAAGTACAACAGGGATTCGTCAGGCAACAAACGCTGGATCTCGGCCAGCACCGAAAGCCCACCGACGCCGGAGTCGAACACGCCGATCGGCGCCTCACGCATGCTTGGGCCCACAGACGCTGCACCCCGGATCACGCTTGACCCGCAATTCGCGAAAGCGCGTACCCAAGGCGTCGATCAACAACAGGCGCCCCACCAGCGGCTCGCCAAAGCCGGCCAGCAACTTCAACGCTTCGAGGGCTTGCAGGCTGCCGACCAGCCCCACCAGCGGACCGACCACCCCGGCCTCGCTGCAGGTCAATTCGGCTTCGCTGCCGTGCCCATATAAACAGTGGTAGCACGGGCTTTCTGCCCGACGCGGGTCGAACACCGACAATTGCCCTTCCAGGCGAATCGCCGCACCGCTGACCAGCGGCTTGCCGGCGCTCACGCAAGCGGCGTTGACCGCTTCACGGGTGGAAAAATTATCGGAGCAGTCGAGGACCACATCCACACCGGCCACGACCGCCGCCAGCGAGTCTTCATCCAGCGCCGCGCGATGGGCGACCAGCGCGATCTGCGGGTTGATGGCCGTCAGGCGCTTGATCGCCGAGTCGACCTTGCTCATGCCGACGCTGTCGGTGTCGTGAATGATCTGGCGTTGCAGGTTGGTCAGGTCGACCGTATCGAAGTCCGCCAGATGCAACTCACCCACGCCGGCCGCCGCCAGGTACAGCGCCACCGGCGCGCCAAGCCCGCCGAGGCCGATGATCAGCACGCGGCTTTCCTTGAGTCGCAACTGGCCGTCGATATCAATGTGCTGCAACAGAATCTGCCGGCTGTAACGCAGCAATTCCTGATCATTCAGCATGGCAGGCACCCCAGGCTTATGCGTTGATGACCGCCCAGGTCGGTGCGGCTGTGCACCTGTTCGAAACCATGGGTCAGCAGCAGATCGCGCACCGCCTCGGCCTGATCGTAACCGTGCTCGAGCATCAGCCAGCCGCCCGCGTCCAGATGGTCCGGCGCCTGGGCAATGATCAAGCGCAAATCGTCGAGCCCGTCGACACCCGCCACCAGGGCGCTGGCCGGTTCGAAACGCACGTCGCCTTCCACCAGGTGCGGATCGGCGGACGCGATATAGGGCGGATTGCTGATGATCAGTTGAAAACGTTGACCTTGCAGGGCGCTGAACCAATGACTGCTCAGCACCGTGGCATTGCTCAGGTGCAAGCGCTGGCGATTGCGCTCGGCCAGGGCCACGGCTTCCAGCACACGATCCACAGCGGTGACCTTCCATGCCGGACGTTCGCTGGCCAGGGCCAGGGCAATCGCGCCGCTGCCAGTGCCCAGGTCGAGAACTTTGGCGGGCGTGGCCGGCAACAGTTCTAGCGCGGCTTCCACCAGCAACTCGGTGTCCGGGCGCGGAATCAGGGTGTGCGGTGCGACTTCCAGGTCGAGTTTCCAGAAACCTTGCTGGCCAAGAATGTACGCCACCGGCTCACCGCTGCGGCGACGCTGCAAATAGTCGGCGAAGGTCAACGCCGCTTCGCTCGGCACGATGCGTTCCGGCCAGGTGTGCAGGAAGCTGCGGGACTTGCCCAGCGCCGCCGCCAGCAACAACTCGGCATCCAGGCGCGCCGTGGGCGAGTCGGGCAGATCGGCCGCGCGCAACAGACTGGCAATGATCGTCATTTACTCACCTATGGCGGCCAGTTGATCGGCCTGGTACTCGGCCAGCAACGGCTCGATCACTGCATCGACGCCCCCGGCGAGGATTTCGTCGAGGGAATACAGGGTCAGGTTGACCCGGTGGTCGGTGACCCGGCCCTGGGCGAAGTTGTAGGTGCGGATGCGTTCCGAGCGATCCCCCGAACCCACCAGCAATTTACGCTCGCTGGCGATGGCATTGGCGGCGGCACTGGTCTGCTGGTCGTTGAGCTTGGCCGACAGCCAGGACATCGCCCGGGCGCGGTTCTTGTGCTGCGAACGTTCTTCCTGGCACTCGACCACGATGCCGGACGGCAAGTGGGTGATGCGAATCGCCGAATCGGTCTTGTTCACGTGCTGACCGCCCGCACCGGAGGAACGATAGGTATCGATGCGCAAGTCCGCCGGGTTGATCTCGATCGCTTCCTGTTCGTCCGGCTCGGGCAATACCGCCACGGTGCAGGCCGAGGTGTGGATACGCCCCTGGGACTCGGTCGCCGGTACGCGTTGCACGCGGTGGGCGCCGGACTCGAACTTCAGCTTGCCGTAGACGTTGTCGCCCTCGACGCGCGCGATGACTTCCTTGTAGCCGCCGTGTTCACCCTCGTTTTCCGAGAGGATCTCCACCCGCCAGCCGCGCCGCTCGGCGTAACGCGAATACATGCGGAACAGGTCGCCGGAGAAAATCGCCGCTTCGTCACCGCCGGTGCCCGCGCGGATTTCGAGGAACACGTTGCGCCCGTCGTTCGGGTCCTTGGGCAGCAACATGCGTTGCAGATTGGCTTCCAGTTCGACCAGGCGTTCCTTGGCCTCGCGGACTTCTTCCACGGCCATTTCGCGCATGTCCGGGTCGCTGTCCTTGAGCAAGGCCTGGGCGCCTTCGAGGTCGCCCTGCACTTTAAGCAGCTGTTTATAGGTTTCGACGATCGGCTCGACTTCCGCGTACTCCTTGGAATAGGCGCGGAACTTGTTCTGATCGGAAATGACCTCGCCATCGCCAAGCAAGGCGGTCAATTCCTCGAAACGGTCCTGGAGGATGTCCAGCTTATTGAGCAGTGACGCTTTCATTGCGGTTTCTTATCCGAAAAGCTATCCGATGAGCCCTCACCGAGGGCAAAGAGTTCCTGGGCCATCGCCAGCGCATCGAGGCGACCTTCGGCAGAGAGCTTTTTCAACTGCACGCTCGGTGCGTGCAAGAGTTTATTGGTCAAGCCGCGTGCCAATTGCACCAGCACCTCTTCGGCGCTGCTGCCGTTGGCCAGCAGGCGCTGGGCCTTTTGCAATTCTTCGTCGCGCAGGCGTTCGCTCTGTTGACGATAGGCCTTGAGCACGTCGACCGCCGCCAGTTCGCGCAGGCGTACCATGAAATCTTCGGCGCCGACCGAGACCATCTCTTCCGCGGCCTGGGCTGCGCCCTGGCGACTCTTGAGGTTCTCGGCGACCACTTCGTGGAGATCGTCGACGCTATACAGGTAGACGTCGTCCAATTCGCCGACTTCTGGCTCGATATCACGCGGTACGGCGATATCGACCATGAAGATCGGCTTGTGCTTGCGCAGCTTCAGGGCGCTTTCGACAGCGCCCTTGCCAAGGATCGGCAACTGGCTGGCGGTGGAACTGATGACGATGTCGCTGCGCACCAGCTCCGCCGGGATGTCCGACAGCAGCACCGCATGGGCGCCGAACTGCTCGGCCAGGATGCTCGCGCGCTCCAGTGTACGGTTGGCGACCACGATACGCTTTACGCCCAGGTCATGCAGGTGGCGGGCGACCAGGGTGATGGTCTCGCCGGCGCCGATCAGCAAGGCCTGGCTGCGTTGCAGGTCACTGAAAATCTGTTTGGCCAGGCTGACCGCGGCAAACGCCACGGACACCGGGTTCTCGCCAATGGCGGTGTCGGTGCGCACTTGCTTGGCCGCATTGAACGTGGCCTGGAACAGGCGCCCGAGCAACGGTCCGATGGTCCCGGCCTCCCGCGCGACGGCGTAGGCGGATTTCATCTGGCCGAGGATCTGCGGTTCGCCCAACACCAGCGAATCGAGCCCGGAGGCGACCCGCATCATGTGACGAACTGCCGCATCGTCTTCGTGCACATAAGCGCTCGCGCGCAGCTCATCGAGGCTCAAATGATGATATTCGGCCAGCCAGCGCAGCACGGTATCGGCCGACAGGTGATCCTGTTCTATATAGAGTTCACTGCGATTGCAGGTGGAGAGGATCGCAGCTTCGCGGCTGTCGGTGAGTCGGCAGAGCTGCTGCAAGGCCTCAACCAGCTGCTCAGGGGTAAAGGCCACGCGCTCGCGGACGTCTACTGAAGCAGTCTTGTGGTTAATACCGAGTGCAAGGAAGGCCATTCAAGGTCGCTGGTGGTGACGTGAAGCCGGCAATTGTCCTACTTCGACACATGGAGAACAACTACTCGATATCTATTGGCCTGGTAGGTGATGCCGCGAATTGCGAGCGGTTCTCGTTTACACAGATTTTGATCCGCACACCGCTCGCTGCAGGCGCCGGCTTGCTGGCGATGGACTTGCAGGCGCCGCGTCCTTTCCAGAATAAATGCGTCATCGTTCACCACCATCGCCAGCAAGCCGGCTCCTACAGGGGAGCGCGCTCACTTGAAATCAGTTCGGCGGTTATGTTTGACGTAAGGCTTGTGTCATGATGATCCGACCGCAGGTTAGTCGTCCTCTTCCTATATGAATAGATCTTCCGCGTTGCTCCTTGCCCTTGTCTTTCTCAGCGGCTGCCAGGCCCTGGCCCCCGCGTCGACGGACGACCCGTCGCCGGTCGAAGACACCACGGTGGCCCCTGAAAAGCCCAAGGTCTACAGCTCGTTCAGCGAAGACACCGTCTTCAGTCTGTTGAGCGCGGAACTGGCTGGCCAGCGCAATCGTTTCGACATCGCCCTGGACAACTACGTGACCCAGGCCATCAACACCCAGGATCCGGGCATCTCCGAGCGGGCCTTCCGCATTGCCGAGTACCTGGGCGCCGACCAGGCCGCCCTGGACACGGCACTGATCTGGGCGAAAAACGCGCCGGACGACCTTGAGGCCCAGCGGGCCGCCGCCGTGCAACTGGCGCGCGCCGGGCGCTATGACGACTCCATGGTCTATATGGAGAAGGTGCTGCAGGGCAAGGGCGATACCCATTTCGACTTCCTCGCGCTGTCCGCGGCCGATACCGACCAGGACACGCGCAACGGCCTGATGAAAAGTTTCGACCGCTTGCTGCAGCGCCACCCGAACAACGGCCAGCTGATTTTCGGCAAGGCCTTGCTGCTGCAACAGGATGGCGACACAAAAGGCGCGCTGACCCTGCTGGAAGACAATCCACCGGACGACGGCGAAATCGCCCCGATCCTGCTGCGTGCGCGCCTGCTGCAATCCCTGGATCGCGGTGACGAAGCTTTGCCGCTGCTGCAAAAAAGCATCAGGAAATACCCGGACGACAAGCGCCTGCGCCTGACCTACGCGCGCATGCTGGTCGAACAGGACCGCATGGATGACGCCAAGGCCGAGTTCTCCAGCCTGGTGCAGCAATACCCGGATGACGACGACCTGCGTTATTCGCTGGCGCTGGTGTGCCTTGAGGCCAAGGCCTGGGACGAGGCCAAGGGCTACCTGGAAGACCTGATCGCCCGTGACAGCCACGTCGACTCGGCGCACCTGAACCTGGGGCGCATCGCCGAAGAACGCAACGATCCACAAGGTGCGCTGATCGAGTACGCCAAGGTCGGGCCGGGTAACGATTACCTGCCAGCGCAACTGCGCCAGGCCGATATCCTGATGGGCAACGGCAGGACCGCCGAAGCGCAAAAACGCCTCGCTGCCCAACGCGACGAGCAACCGGACTACGTGATCCAGTTGTATCTGATCGAAGCCGAAACCCTGTCGGCCAACAAACAGGGGGACAAGGCCTGGAAAGTCCTGGAACAGGCGCTGCAGCAATACCCGGATGACCTGAATCTGCTGTACACCCGGGCCATGCAGGCGGAAAAACGCAATGACCTGGCCCAGATGGAAAAAGACCTGCGCCTGATCATCAAGCGCGACCCGGACAACGCCATGGCATTGAACGCCCTCGGCTATACCCTGTCTGACCGCACGACGCGCTACGCCGAAGCCAAGGCGCTGATCGAGCAAGCGCACCAGATCAGTCCGGAAGACCCGGCGGTGCTCGACAGCCTCGGCTGGGTGAATTACCGCATGGGCAATCTCGACGAAGCCGAGCGTCTGCTGCGCCAGGCCCTGGAGCGTTTCCCCGACCAGGAAGTCGCCGCTCACCTGGGCGAAGTCCTGTGGGCCAATGGCAAGCAAACCGAAGCCCGGCAAATCTGGGGCAAATTCCTCAAGGAACAACCCGACAGCCCTACCCTGCGCAGTACCATCAAGCGCCTGACCGGATCAGAGACTCTTTAAGATTATGTTTTTGCGCCACTTCATTGTTTTCAGTTTCATCGCCTTGCTCGCCGGTTGTGCGGGCTTCGGTGCCCGCGAGTCGGTCGAGGGCCACGGAGACCCCGCCCAATGGCGCCAGCACAAACAGCAGCTGGCGAGCCTTGATGGCTGGCAGATCGACGGCAAGATCGGCATTCGCGCGCCGAAAGATTCCGGCAGCGGCACGCTGTTCTGGCTGCAACGCCAGGATTACTACGACATTCGTCTCTCCGGCCCCTTGGGTCGCGGGGCGGCGCGCCTGACCGGACGCCCGGGCAAGGTTTCCCTGGAAGTCGCCAACCAGGGTCGCTACGAAGCGGCGTCCCCGGATGCCCTGCTCGAAGAGCAGCTTGGCTGGAAGCTGCCGGTTTCCAACCTGGCCTGGTGGGTCCGCGGACTGCCGGCGCCGGACAGCAAAAGCCGCTTGACCCTCGATGGCAATAGCCGCCTGGCCAGTCTCGAACAGGACGGCTGGCAGGTCGAATACACGGCCTACACCGAGCAAAACGGCTACTGGCTGCCTGAGCGGATCAAATTGCACGGCACCGACCTGGATGTCACGCTGGTGATCAAGGCCTGGCAACCGCGCAAGTTGGGGCAATGAAATGCCAGCCAAGCAACTGACCCTGCCCTCCCCGGCCAAGCTCAATTTGATGCTGCACATTCTGGGTCGCCGTGAAGACGGTTACCACGAATTGCAGACGCTGTTTCAGTTTCTCGACTACGGTGACGAAATCACCTTCGCCGTGCGCGACGACGGCGTCATTCGCCTGCACACCGAGTTCGAAGGCGTGCCCCACGACAGCAACCTGATCGTCAAGGCGGCGAAAAAACTCCAGGCGCAATCCGGCTGTTCGCTCGGCATCGATATCTGGATCGACAAGGTCCTGCCCATGGGCGGCGGCATCGGCGGCGGCAGTTCGAATGCCGCCACCACCCTGCTCGGCCTCAATCATCAGTGGCAATTGGGTTGGGATGAAGACCGGCTGGCTGCACTGGGCCTGACGCTGGGCGCTGACGTCCCGGTTTTCGTTCGCGGGCATGCGGCGTTCGCCGAGGGCGTGGGGGAAAAACTGACCCCTGTCGACCCGGAAGAACCCTGGTATCTCGTGCTCGTACCGCAAGTCTCTGTAAGTACGGCAGAAATTTTTTCAGATCCGTTGTTGACACGTAACACGCCGCCCATTAAAGTGCGCCCCGTTCCCAAGGGAAACAGTCGAAATGACTGCTTGCCGGTGGTAGCAAGGCGTTATCCAGAGGTACGTAACGCATTGAATTTGCTAGGTAAATTTACCGAAGCAAAACTCACCGGAACTGGAAGTTGTGTGTTTGGGGGCTTCCCAAGCAAAGCTGAAGCTGATAAAGTCTCGGCCCTTCTTACAGAGACCCTTACAGGGTTTGTAGCAAAAGGAAGCAACATTTCGATGTTGCACCGCAAGCTGCAAGGTCTGCTCTAAAAGAACCGATTACTGGGTAATCGTTGCAACAGATACAGGGGCGTCGCCAAGCGGTAAGGCAGCAGGTTTTGATCCTGCCATGCGTTGGTTCGAAT